>NZ_JAZUGX010000034.1:0-64157 GCF_045641405.1 Treponema sp. | reverse complement strand
CAAAAACAATTGGTAATCAGCTTAAGAGCATTCAGGAATCTATTGAAACTGTTGTTCTTGCCTCTACTCAGTCAAGTTCAGCATTTGAAGATGTTTCAACAAAAATTGAAAGTACAGATGAATTAGTTCGCCAGATTCGTGGTGCAATGGCTGAACAGCAACAGGGTTCTATGCAGATTAATCAGGCATTAAGTGCAATGAACAACAGTACTGCAGAAGTAAAAAATGCTTCTAGAGAAATGTCAGAAGGAAACAAGGCAATTCTTAGCGAAGTTCAGATGCTTCAGAATGCTACAATTGAAATGAAAAACAGTATGGATGAAATGTCTGTTGGTGCTAAAAAAATCAATGAAACAGGTTCTGCTCTTACAGAAATTTCAAACAACATTGAACAGTCAATCAATGATATTGGTGTTCAGGTAGATCAGTTCAAAGTTTAATGTACTATATTTTAAACCTCAAATAAATTTGTGTCATTCCCGGGCTTGACCCGGGAATCTTTTTTTAACTTCAGATTGCACAGGTATTTCAGACTATTATCCTTTTCATCCCCTTTATCCCTGTAAAATACCTATCAGTGATAATCCGTGTACTGTTGTAAATAATTCATTTATTGTAAAAAACAGCTAAATCCATTATACTTTTGTAATTAAATTTTCACTGCAGAATCTTTGCGGTGAATTAAAAGAGGAAGACGGAAATGAAAGCAATTGAACTTGAAAAAGCTTACGATCCAAAATCATTCGAGGATCGAATCTACAACGACTGGAATTCTAAAGGTTATTTTAAGCCTGCATCTGATGAATCATCACCTGTACATTGTCAGTGTGAAAAATGTCAGGGCAATTATACAGTCGTCATTCCTCCTCCAAACGTAACTGGTGTTCTTCACATGGGACATGGTTTGAACAACACTCTTCAGGATATCGTAGTTCGCTATCATCGTATGAAGGGTGACAATACTCTTTGGGTAACTGGTACAGACCATGCAGGTATTGCTACACAGAACGTAGTTGAACGCAAACTTAAAGCAGAAGGAAAAACTCGTAATGATCTTGGCCGTGAAGCATTTTTGGAACGCACATGGCAGGTTAAAGAAGAACATCATAACATTATCGTAAAACAGCAGAAAAAACTTGGTAACTCTACAGATTGGGACCGTGAACGCTTTACTTATGACGAAGGACTTTCAAAGGCTGTTCGCGATGTTTTCGTAACACTCTATGAACGCGGCCTCATGTACAAGGGACAGCGCCTTGTAAACTGGTGTCCTCGCTGTGGTACAGCCCTTGCTGACGATGAAGTTGACCATGAAGACACACAGGGTGCAATGTATCACCTTTACTACGAATACGCAGACGGAAGCGGAAAGATTGAAGTAGCTACAACTCGTCCTGAAACTTTCTTCGGTGATACAGCAGTTGCAGTAAACCCTTCTGACGAACGCTACACTGACCTTGTCGGCAAGAAGCTCAAGCTTCCTATCACTGGAAAAGAAATTCCAATCATTGCAGATGACTATGTAGACAAGGAATTTGGAACAGGTATGGTAAAGATCACTCCAGCCCACGACCCTAACGACTGGGAAGTCGGCAAGAGACACAATCTTGAAGTAATCAACCTTCTTACTCCAGACGGAAAGCTCAACGAAAACGTCCCTGAGAAATACCGCGGACTTAAGCCTGAACAGGCACGCAAGCTTGTAATCGAAGACCTTACGGAAGCTGGTCTTTTCAAGGGCGAAGAAAAGATGAACCACTCAGTAGGCCACTGCTACCGCTGTAAGACTGTAGTTGAACCATATCTTTCATACCAGTGGTTCGTAAAGATGAAGCCAATGGCAGACAAGGCTCTTGCAGCATGGAAAAACGGAGAAATCCAGTTCTTCCCTAAGAAGTGGGAAAACACATACGAGCACTGGCTCACAAACATCCGTGACTGGTGTGTAAGCCGCCAGATCTGGTGGGGACACAGAATCCCAGCATGGTATTGCCAGGACTGTAACGAAACAATGGTAAGCCGCGAAGATGTATGCAAGTGTTCTAAGTGCGGAAGCTCAAACCTCAAGCAGGATCCAGATGTTCTCGACACATGGTTCTCTTCTTGGCTCTGGCCTTTCTCTACTCTCGGATGGCCACAGGAAACAGAAGACCTTGCAAACTTCTATCCAACAACAGCCCTTGTCACAGCATACGACATCATCTTCTTCTGGGTTAGCCGCATGATCATGGCAGGCCTTGAATTTACAGGCAAAGCCCCATTCCATGACATTTACATCCACGGTCTCGTTCGCGACAAACAGGGACGCAAGATGTCTAAGTCCCTCGGAAACGGAATCGACCCTCTTGAAATCATCGACATGTATGGTGCAGACGCCCTCAAGTTCACACTCAGCTATATGTGTGCACAGGGACAGGATGTTCTCGTAGACAAGGACTCATTCAAGATGGGATCAAAATTCTGCAACAAGGTATGGAACGCAAGCCGCTACATCCTTGGCAACCTTGAAGGACGCACACTCATTCCTGTAACAGATGCAGATCTTACAGAATTGGACAAGTGGATCTACACAAGACTTGATAACGCTGTTGCAAATGCAAAGGATGCATTTGAAGCATACCGTTACAACGACGGTGCAAGCGCAATCTACGAATTCTTCTGGAACGACCTTTGCGACTGGTATGTTGAAGCAACAAAGCTTTCATTCAAGAACGGCGATGAAAAGGAAAAGGACCGTGCGGTTTCAGTTCTTCTCAACGTACTTGAAGAATCACTCCGCCTCATGCACCCATACATTCCGTTTGTTACAGAAGAAATCTGGTCAAAGCTTCCTCTTGCAGAAATCGTTGAAAACCGCAAGAAGGCAGGTGCCCAGAAAATAATCACAAACAGCGAATACACAGGACTCCTTGTTGACGCTCCATATCCAGAAGTTACAGAAGCACGCAAGAATGTGGAAGTAAGCGCAAGATTCGACGTCCTCAAGGAACTCATCCGCAATGTTCGCGGTCTCCGCACAGAATGTGGAATCGACCCTGCACTCAAGATCAGCATTGCAATCAAGGTTGCAGCAGGAACAAATGCAGAAGTAATCAAGGAAAAGACAGACATGATCCAGCTCCTTGCAGGTATCAAGACAATTGAATTTGTTGATGCAAACCCAGCAAAATCAATCGGTACTGTCGGAACAGGTTACGAAGCATTCCTCCTTGTTGACGAAAACATCAACATCGAGCAGCTTGCAGCAAAGTTCAAGAAGGACATTGACTGGGAAAAGGAAAATGTTCGCCGCAGCGAAAACAAGCTTAACGGAAAGTTTGCAGAACACGCTCCTGCAGAACTCGTTCAGGCTGAACGCGATGCCCTTGAAGTTGCAAAGAGCAAGATTGAAAAGCTTGAAGGCTACTTACGCAATTTGTAATTCATAATTAACAATTCATAATTTAAGGATGTTAATTCTAAATTTTAGGTATATAATAGTAATAGCCATATAATTACGAATTATTCATTCTTAATTATGAATTATTAAATGGAGGCAGAAATATGGCAAAATATGAAATGGCAACCGAAAAACCATCCAGCATGGACACGGACAGAATGCTTCAGCTTTCAAACATTTCATTTGCGCCATATATCCAGCTTTCAACAATGCTCATCGGCAAGCAGCGTCATGCAGGCGGCAACATGTTCCGCCATCAGATTGACACCATGGGCATCCTCATGGACTACGGCTACATTGATTCGGTTCTGCTAAAGGCAAGCGTAGTTCACGATACTGTAGAAGACATTCCTGACTTTGACGAAAACCTCATCATCAATGCAGATGCGGACGGCAAGGACGTACTGACCCTTGTACTTGAAGTAACAAAGCGTTCTGGAGAAAAAAAGGACGAATTCCTAAAGCGCATAATAAATTTTGGCTCACAGAAAGCAAAACTCCTTAAGTGCGCAGACAGAATCAGCAACATGATAAGCCTAGGTTTTGTTACCGATGCAAAGTTCATTGAACGCTACTGCAACGAAACAGAATTCTACATTCTTCCAATTGCCATTGAAGTCGACTACAACATGTACCAGGAACTCATCAACCTGATCATGACCCGCAGACAGTATCTGGAGCAGATCAACTACTTTGACATACCAAAGGAATAGCTCAACAAGTAACTTTTAATCCTGCAAGATATTCCTTGTGCTCATCCGTTACGCGGAAACTTTCCCTGGCCTTCTGAATGGTCTTGTTGTGCACCCAGGGACTTAATTTCTTACCTTCAATAATTTTTACGGCATCATCCCATTGTTTTGCAAGTGCAGTTGCAAAATACCAGGCCTGCATCATGTTCACATAGTATTCATCACTTCGGATGGCGGCTATCGTATCAAGATGCTTCGGATCAAAATTTTCATCAAGGAAATAGGTCATGAACACATCAATACCATATCTTATGGTGTATGTTTTATTACTTTTAATCCATTCATAAGCAAACAAAAGAACTTTTTCAGAATTCTTCTTGAAGGCTTTAGGATGACAGGTGTCGCACACGGCCCAATTGTCAATGAAAGGCAGAAACTCCAGAAACTTTTCCATGCATTCATCGTAATCCTTCATCTGCTCAATGATAAATGAATGGATGAAGTTTTCTTCAAAATACTTATGTGGAAGAGACGCAAGGAATTTTTCAACTCCGTAGTTTTTTCCGTCAGAATAGATTTCCTTTGCAAGGGCACGCAGCTTAGGTACTCGCACTCCAATTATGGTCTTTTCATCAACTGTTGGATTCAGTTTTGTCTGAAACACCTTGTATTCCTTGTCTTCATCTTCAAACAGTTTTTTTTGAATTTTAGTCATCTTGTAACATCACCTTCTTTTAGATTATAGCATAAATGAACATTTTCATGTCAGTTCATAATTGACGGTGCAAATTTATTATGATATATAGAACCTATGCTCACATCTCTTTCTCTTGTCTTTATCGTCGGTCTTTCCATGGCTTCAATATGCCAGAAAGTAAAAATTCCAAGAATAATAGGAATGCTTATCACGGGAATAATTCTTGGTCCTTTTGCCCTTGATTTCCTGTCCCCTTCAATCCTAGGAATATCTGCGGAACTTCGCAGGATGGCTCTCATCATCATTCTGATAAAGGCAGGTCTTGCACTTGATGTTACAGATCTAAAAAAAGTCGGATTACCTGCAATCCTCATGTCCTTTCTACCAGCCTTATTTGAAATCGCAGCCTTCGTCCTGTTTGCACCTGCAATCCTTTCCATCACCAGATTGGAAGCCGCAATCATAGGCGCTGTCCTTGGGGCAGTTTCACCAGCAGTCGTTGTTCCTAAAATGGTACAGCTAATGGAAACCAGATATGGAACAAAAAAAAGAATTCCACAGATGATACTTGCAGGAGCTTCCCTTGACGATGTTTTTGTAATAGTACTTTTTTCTACATTCGTAGGCATGGAACAGGGAGGCAAGGTGTCCTTGATGGATTTCATCAATGTGCCTGTTTCAATTATCCTTGGAATTCTTTTAGGTGCGGCAACAGGTTTTCTCATCGCGTGGTTCTGGAACAGGGAATATGAACGCAATCATAAGATCCGTAATTCAAAGAAAACCATAATCATACTTGGACTTGCATTCCTTCTTATGGCAATAGAAAAATGGCTTGAAAACAGGATTGCAGTATCAGGTCTTCTTGCTGTCATGAGCATGGCTTGCCTTATCCAGATAAAAAGTACAGAAACAGTGACCAGAAGGCTCTCGGAGAAATTTGGAAAGCTTTGGATCGCCGCAGAAGTCATACTCTTCGTCCTTGTCGGTGCAGCAGTCGATATCAGATATACCCTACAGGCAGGTTCGTCTGCAGTTCTCCTCATATTCATTTCACTGGCATTCCGTTCTCTTGGAGTACTGCTAAGCATCACAGGGACAGACCTCAACTTACGCGAAAAAATATTCTGCGTAATTGCATACATCCCTAAAGCCACGGTTCAGGCAGCAATAGGCTCCATCCCACTTTCGCTTGGACTTCCCTGTGGAAAGCTTGTTCTTTCCGTGGCAGTTCTTTCCATATTGATAACCGCTCCTTTGGGTGCTTTTGGCATGGATCTTACATACAGAAGATTCCTTGAGCGGGAATCGGACAGCAACTGATCCCTACTTGCCGTGCTGAATATTTGCACTATATTGATATTATGAATTTAGAAGACATTTACTTTCAGATGACATATGACAATTCCGTCCACATCAATTCCCCAGAACAACTGGACAACCTGAGGGAACTGCTTGAAAGCAATTTCTATGAGAATGGATTCTTTTTCAACGATGACGACATGCTTGAATCTGCGGTAAAAAACACCATTGAAGAAGAGGCAATCGGAACAATCGGCGACAACGAGACCATAAGGAAAGCACTTTTCCTTGGCTACTATCCCATGTCATCAAGGAAAAGAGCGACGAAACTAAAGGAGCTCATGGAGCTTGGTTTTTCCGATGAGGAACTTCCAGACCTTGCTGGCAAAGAAATCTACATGCCCCTGCTTACGATCAAATACCATCTGAACAAGCTGATAGTTTTTTTTGGTAATTTTCATATATCAAAAAAGTTGAAAGGATGGCTTAAAGGAAAATTCGCAGACTACACAATAACCTTCAACAAGACATACGATCTATGTGTAGATGAGCTTTTGAAGGCATACCCTGAGACTTGGCTATCAGCCGATCTGCTCAAACAATACAAACAGATTCACGAAGCTCCTGACAACAAGGTAAGCATTGATTCAGTAGAAATTTGGCACGACGGAAAACTTGTAGCAGGAGAAATAGGATTCATAACAGGCAACGCCTATGCAAGTCTTAGTGGTTTTCATAACGAAAATGATGCAGGTACACTGCAGATGTGCCTCCTTGGACTGTTCCTTAAGAACAATGGATATGCATACTGGGACCTGGGAATGGAACTGGACTACAAATATCGTTATGGTGCCGTTTCATGCACAAGGGATGAGCAGGAAAAATACTACGCAACCTTGAGCAGAAAAAAGCTTTCATTTCCTGAAGATGAAATAAGGGCAGCTGATTTCCTTAGATATATTGAATGAGCAGGAAGCCCATTCAATATTCCAAGTATTTTTAAATGAAAACAAAACGCTATGTCCGTAGAAAGTGTTGCTGCGCCGATTGAGCCTGTCGAAATCAAGCAATATCCACAAAATATGTGGTAGTTTCGAGAGCCTCAACCACCACATATCCTATAGCAATACAATTTCCGGACACAGCCAAACAAAAAAAAGACCACCCGTACAGGTGATCCTTTGCAACCCAGACTTTCCTCTGGTTGTCTCCTATTTCTTTGCGACAAGCTTAGCCTGAGTATCTGGATTGTACATCGCCAGAACCTCCGAGGCAAAGTTTGCGTCAAGTTCGCTTCTATAGCTCTGGATCTGTGAAATATAATCCAATGTAATCTGAGGTGTATTGTTTTTACGAACCTTGTTTGTTCCTGCGTTGTACATGGCAAGAGCAGCAATATCGTTTCCTGCTGTGTTGAGGCAGAACCTCAAGTGTGCAAGTCCGTAGCGTGCTGAAATCTTTGGATCGTAGAAGTCTGATTCCTCAAGCTTTGGGAAGCTTGTGTTGTTAAGCTGGAAAAGCCCACGGTCAACGCTGCCATTTGTATTCTTATGCATTGCATTGATCCTGTATTTGCTTTCCGTATGTGCAAGGGCAAATGCAAGAGAAAGAGGAATGCTGTATTCATCTGCATACTGAAGGATTGCATCAGAAATCTCGCGATTGTTAACTACACGGCTGTAATACCATTCAACTGCGGCACGGCTCTGTGGCTGACGATATAGAACAAGACCTGTATCTTCCTTCTTCTTCTGTTCGATTACCAATTCAGGATATTCTTCATCAAAAAGGTTCTCGTATGAAACCTTCTGGTCCTCAGCAACATCGTAATAAGATCCCAAAGGAATAACTTCATGATTGCCCTTTTCTTCAGGAATAAAAACTGCAATGCCAACGCAAACAGCGACAAAAAACAAACTGAATGCAACTGTTCCTGAAACGAGCTTGATCAAATCTTCACGTTCAAATCCCATCATTTTCTCCCGATACGCTAAATATAGTTCATTCTGACAAATTCAGCAAAAATGTTCAAGAGAATTTAATGAAATTTTATTGCAATCCTTGCGGTATTTCGCAAAAGACGGCAAATACTGTTAAATTTTTACAATTTTCTCGTTACTATCAGCCAATTCTGCATTCTGTGTAAAATAAATGTAATGCTTATGCTTTGCACTTAATTCTTCCATAAAAAACCCAGAATCCACCTCTGAAGGAATAGCAAAGCCGATGATATTCTCACAGTCCTTGATACGGCGTGCACAATGCTTCATGCTGGCAACAAAGGCTTCCTTCTGAGCTTCACTTTCACAAGCTGAATCGCATGCAGGCACAACATAACCATAGGAACCATTTTCTTCCATTAACTTGAACTGTTCCCTAAGGCCAGCAAGAAATTCCTCGTTGTAGGAATCCTCATCGAGACCCACCGACGTCCATTTTACTGTATATGCCTTGATTCTATCTGAACCAAGTTCTGCCTTGGAACCGTCAAGAAAATATAGCTGATTTGCTTCTGAATAAAATTTTGCTTCTAACTTCATGGTCAAGGAATATAGCACAAATGGATGGTTTAATAAAGATTGGACATGTCCGCATTTTTACTCTAGCGCTCGTTTTTCAATTTACAATTTCATTCTATTACAATATAATATCTTACTAACGATTGTTTATTAGAGGTTTACGATGGCAGACAAAATCACATCAGACAAAGTAATCAGGGCATTTCTAGACGCTTCATTCATGCGCTCAGAAGGAAACACCAGCCTTGCAGACATTGCTGACATCCTGCACATCAAGAAGGCTTCCCTCTACAATCATTTTGAAAGCCGCGATGACATCGTTGAAAAGACATTGGATTCATGCTCAGACTATCTTGCAGCCATCAGCTTCATTCCCAATGACATTGCATCTGTCGCAAACAAGTATCCTGCTGAAACAGTCCTTAAAGGAATCATTACACGCTATGTAAAGATGCACGAAAAGTCGCCTCTTTTCCAGATCTACACTTTCGTTGAAAGCATGAAGTATTTCAATAAGCGTGCGGCAGATATCATCTCGGAAGAAAACAGAAAGCTCATAGAGCAGACTGAAAAGACACTTCTGGAACTCAGCAAGTTCAAAAAGATTTCAATTGCAGAAGACAGAATCAGACCTGCAGCTAAATGGTTCGTTGCAGGAATCAACGATCTGCTTTCAAACTATCTCATGGCACGCAAACAGGTTGTAATGACAAATCCACAGTCAGGAGAAGGAGAGCTTTTCCAGATTGAGCCAGACGAAAAAGGCATTGAAAAGATAAACCTTCTGGTTGAAGAATTCTGTAAAATGCTTTGATACAGTCTTCTGGGGAACACACAGAAAAAAAAGATAGGACCATCCAAGAAGTGTTTATCCCAGGTTCATTGCCCCATGTCAGAATTACAGATAACAGCACATACGGTGGTTTCGACTAGCTCAACCACCGTAACTACACTGAAATTCCTTTTTTATTTAGATTCCAGCCTTACTAGTAAAGCTTCAAGTTTTTCGGAATACTGTCTGTCAGCGGCCCAAGTTCCTGCAAGACCTTCGATAGTAGGAGACTTGCCTCTTGGATTGACATATCTGTATCTTGGATCTATGCAGTCATTTATAAGGACCACATCAGCAGCCGTAGCATAGGCATGAAGGTGCTGGACATGAGCACGAACACCAAGCTGTTCCGTTTCAAAAACCAAGCCGCGCTGTTCCTCGTTGATGGCACCAAGCCCACAGTAGTTATGCATTTCTGGAGTCACTAGATTTCCATACTGAAGGAAACCAGTCTCATGGCACATCTGGATAAAGGCACAGTCGCTGTTGATCCCTTCCATACCAGCTTCGTCGATGTAAAGGTTTGCAAGAAGCTCAACATTTTCACGGTCAACGTCAGGATTGTTCATCATGAAGAAGGCAACAAGCTCCGCTGCAGACATCACACCACGGTCCGTAAGATTTCTGGAAATATGCTTCTGCTGCCTTGTCGACACACATCCGACAAAAATTAAAGCAAAAGCAAACAGACAAAGAATTCCATAAGGAAACCTTTTCACTTTCATTTTTCCCTCCCAAAGGCAAATCTAAATTCAGTTTCCTTCGATTGTAGTTCCGATGTAATCACCATCGTTGAGAATGCTCTCGATGTTCTCGATGTTCTTTCCTGCAGCACAGATTACCTTAAGACCAAACTCCTGTGCTTTCTTTGATGCAATAGGATCAAAGGGACAGTTCTTTCCAGGAACCCATTCATCACCTACCATCTTACGGAAATCAGTCCAGCTGATTCTGTCGATCGGCTTTGCATCGGGATTCTTTCTTGGGTCGTCTGTATAGACCTTTTCAATGTTGGAAAGATTTACAACTGTATCTGCCTTGAACTGTTCAGCAAGATATACTGCATCAGTATCCGTTGAGAATCCAGGCTTCCATCCTGCGGCAACAATGATTCTTCCAGTAAACTCACATGGCTGGGTTGGATCTATGATAACAGGCTGCTGACACAATGGACCAAAAACAGTCTTTAAAATCTGCGCATTGAGTCTTGTAGCCGTGATACCGATCCAGTCACAGGCATTGTTCGTCTCATCTGCATCGGCAAATGAAAGCATCTTTTTCTGTCTGTCATCAAATTTCTCTACCACTGCCCTATAGGAATTCTGATAGACACGTGCAGGTGCTCCACCTCCTGCAACAAAAACAAGGCGTCCATCCTCATGTTCTTCGAGCCATTTGCATACCATCTTGCTGAAAGAAGCAAGAAGCTCCACATCAACGCCATCAGGAGCGATGATTGATCCACCAACTGAAAGTACCTTAGTAATCATAATATTTTCCTTAAATTAATAAATTCCAAGTATTATAGGATTGTTCCATAGGGAACTGTAGCTGGAAGTTGCATCCCCCGCTTCTTCCCAGATAGACTGCAAGGCATAGGTCCTAGGTCTGTAGACAATCTTGCTGTTGAGGGAAGACTGTTTGATCTGATGGAACCCTCTGCTGAAAGCAATATGCTGGCAGTCACTGTTTCCAAAGTAGAAATCCGTCTTGTTCTCCACAGCCTTGAAAGGAGTAAATTCAAGTCCGCAGGCAAGAGCCACATCCACAGGGAACCAGCCATAGCCTTCAAAATAAATTTCCGTCCACCAGTGGGGAGTAACCACAGACTTATCGTGGACAAGGATACCAGCAACAGGAACCGCAGGAATTCCAGCCTGACGGCAAAGTGCAGTATAAAGAACCGCAAAATCGTAGGCATCTCCACTCTTACGCCTTATAAGGTCATAGAAGGTAATGTCGCCTGTCCTTACTTTATCAGAAATTTCATAATTTGCAATGAAATAATTATAGATGAGGTTTGCGATTTTATATGGATTCTTTTCCTTTCCGCAGATTGAATCAAGAAGCAACGGAATGGCAGAATTCTCCAGCTGAACGCAGGAATCCGATGAAACGTAACGCGTGTAGAAGGCACTGGTCTTGTCCTTGAATTCCTTTACCTTGGCAGGATTGATTCCACTTTTAACATTGTAGGCGCTTACAACATATGTCTGGCTGAACCTTTGCTTGTTGCTTGTTATCTGGTTCAACTGTTTTTTGTGTATCATGTCAAAAGGATCATCTACGATAAAGGGATCAGGATAAACTTCATTCAACTCTGCATAAGGCTGGAACGAGGTGACTACAGGCTTAGGAATGTAAAGTGAAATTGAAGTTTCCTGTGTTGCCACATGGTTTGAAATATCTGCCGCCACCTGAACGACATAGGTGCGCTTGTTTTCATACTGCTTTTTTCCTGAAGGATATGTAACCGTTATCTTCTTTGAACCGCTTGAACCATGGTTGGTCTCGACATAGAAGGAACCGCTTGCAGCTCCATCTGGAATCCTTACAGAAATTTCAGAATCGTTCCATGCAACATAATCAAAGTCAGCCTCGTTTGCAGCAATGAAGGCTCCTGTCCTGTCACCGTTCCCACCATCAGCATAGCCAGCAACATCGTCCCTGTTTGCGGTAAAGTAAATCTCAGAATTTCCCCTGGCGCTTCCAAAATTTGAACCGTTGATAGTGATGACCTGACCGACTACTGCACTGTCATGGGAAACCGAAGAAATGGTCGGCACAGATGTACCTGGATCCATCCTGACCGCAACAGGAATGCCAACTTCATTGGCAAAGAAGGCTGGATCAGATTTTCCAGCAGAAGTTCCAACGACCACAAGCCCATCCTGTACATTCGACGGAAGTACAAAAGAAATCCGTGAATCAGTCCAGGTCTTGTAAGCACTGGAGGTTATCTTGGAACCAGCGATTTCAACATATGAAGTTCCACGATTGGCTCCAAATCCGCTTCCTGTTATGACCATCTCATCTCCAGGAGCACCTATAAGAGGATCGATGGTCTGGATGTTTGGTTTGCGCTTTACATTATGGCTTACCGCACGGAACAAAAAAACAACACCCGCAAGAAGAACGATCCATGAAACAGTCCTTACAAGGGGTGAACGCCTGAGAAGATTTTTATATGAACTAATGATGCTCAATTCATTTTCCTACTTGAAAAGATACTTTTAATAAAGGCGACGAAACAGAAAATGAAAATCCCCTGGAATGGTCTGCCTCAGGTTCTTTTTTGTCTGCAGCGTCGACTGGAGCAAAGACATCATAATCAGCCAGCGCAGGTTTTACCACAGAAGTGCTGTATGCCCCGCAATCATCAAGAATCATTTTCTGGACTGAAACTGAGTTGTCTCCTGCGAGAACAGGAATCATTGATGAAGATGAAACATCATCCGAGCCTAGGAAAGAAGCCAGTTGAACGGCATCCAGATTGCTTTCCATCATGACAGGCTTAACAGTAGAGGCAGATACCGATCTTGCGACTGGTGAAAAATCATTGCGGGAAGCCACGACTGCATTGGATACTCTTCCACGAGGAATCGCAAATGAAACGACTGCAGCGGCGGCAATTCCAGCTGCAAAATACTGGAACCCCTTCAACTTAGGGAAGCTTACAACATTTGAACTTCTGTCCTCTTCCTCAATAAATTTCTTGTAAGACATCTTTGCCTGAAGACGTGCAAAACTGTCATCAAGCTGCTTTTCGGTAAACGTGATGGAAGCAGAATCATCTTGGAGCAAGCCCTTAAGCGAAGTAAGCTTTTCAAGCTTTGCTGAACACTTAGGACAAGAAGCAACGTGTGCTTCATATTCTGCCATAAATTCCTCCGGAAGCTCACCATCGAGATACACAGAATGAATATCGTTTTCAGGACATGTAGACATCATCTTCTCCTATCAGTTTTAGCAGTTGAGCCCTTGCCCTGAATACCCTTACCTTTACGTTCCCCTCGGATATTCCAAGCTGCTCACCGATTTCCTTATAGTTAAGGTCTGCATATTCACGCAGAACAATGACTTCCTTTAGATTGTCAGGCAGCTGGTTTATTGCCTCGACAACCTTTTCCTTTGCCTCTTTCTTGAGAAGGTCAACCTCACCGCTTTCCATATACTGACGACCTTCATAAAGGGCCTTATGGTAGGCGTTTGCTTCGCGAACCTTTCTCTTTGCATAGTTCAGGGACGCATTCTTGACAACACGGATGAGCCAGAAAGTCGCATCGTTCATCGTAGGAAAGACCATCTGCTTTTCCCTTGCCTTGATATAGCTGTCATGGACAAGATCTTCAGCGGCCTCTTCGTCAAGAACAACCTTTACGGCAACCTTGAACAATATGGCAAAAGTAGCGTCATATATTTTTCTAAAATCCACGTCGTTGGTTGAATTCAGCTCCGCGGATACCTTTTCATCTGATAACAATTCTATTTACCTATAGTTACAAAAATTCTTAGAAAACTTTAATTTTCATGGACTGGAACCAAATCCTAGTCACGCTTCCATTCAGGTCCCTTTGGAGTGTCGATGATGGTGATTCCACGGGCCTTGAGGATGTCACGGATTTCATCACAGCGTGCAAAGTTCTTTGCCTTCTTTGCTTCAGTTCTTTCAGCAACGAGAGCATCGATTTCTGCAGCCTCAGGATCTCCTTCATGTGGATTGATGCTTGCCTTCTTTTCTTCCTCTTCAAGAACAAGGGCAGCCTTTTCAAGAAGCTTAAGTCCGATTACAGTGTCCATTCTTGCCACGAGCTCGATCTTTTCTTCACTTGAAAGGGTATTTTCCTTGATTACCTTCTGGATCATGGAAAGTCCTACAGGAGCAAGGAGGTCATTTTCCATTGCATCACGGAACTTACCGATGTATTCCGAAGCCTTTTCAGAAAGCCCCGAAACATCAGAAGCCTGTCCCTTGGCATAGACCTTTGCGGCAGCAGTCTTGAGCACATCAGACTTTTCTGCAAGCTTTGCGACACGGCCTACTAGGACTTCACGGCTCTTCTTTGCACCGTCCATGGCATCCCAGCTGAAAAGGATCTGCTTGCGGTAGTGTGCCCCAAGGAGGAAGAAGCGGTAGTCAAGGGCATCATATCCCTTATCTACTAACGACTGAAGTGTCAAAAAGTTACCGCTTGACTTGGACATTTTTGTAGCACCCTGGAGAACGAGGAATTCATTGTGCATCCAGTAGTTTACCCAAGGTCCCTTTGCGGCTTCTTCAGCACTAAAAGAACCTTCCGACTGTGCGATTTCATTTGTATGGTGAACTGGAACATGGTCAATTCCACCTGTGTGGATGTCGAAATGCTGGCCAAGGTACTTCATGCTCATGGCAGAACATTCGATGTGCCATCCAGGGTATCCCTTACCCCATGGAGAATCCCAAAGGAGTGCCTGGTTTTCAAACTTTGACTTTGTGAACCAGAGGGCAAAATCCTGAGGATTCTTCTTGTTTTCGTCGATTACAACTTCCTTACGGCGGCCTGCTCCTTCCTTGAGTTCATCCAGCTGAAGGTTTGCAAGCTTTCCGTAATCCTTGTATGTGCTTACATCGTAGTAAAGGTTTCCACCAGCCATGTATGTGTGGCCATTGGCCTCAAGCTTCTTTATGAGCTCAATCATCTCAGGAATATGCTCAGTAGCCTTGCAGACAACATCAGGACGGATGATGTTCAGTCTGTCGATGTCATTGAAGAAAGCATCGGTATAGAACTTGGCGATTTCCATAACGCTCTGGTGCTTTTCTTCCGCAGTCTTTACCATCTTGTCTTCGCCGTCGTCGCTGTCACCGCTAAGGTGTCCAACATCAGTGATGTTCATTACATGCTTCTTGTCATAACCAAGGAATGTCAAAGTGCGGTCAAGTGTATCGAGAAAAACATATGCACGAAGGTTTCCGATATGTGCGTAATTGTATACTGTAGGGCCACAGCCATAGAATCCAACAAAACCTTCTTTCAGCGGTTTGAATTCTTCGAGTTTACGACCCATTGTGTTGTATAGTTTAAGTGCCATGATAGCCTCCAGGGGCAAATAATAATTGCGTCATTCGCTTTAGTTTTCTATAATAGAAACAATGTTAAAATTACACGAATTCATAGAAAATATCAATAAAACGCAATATAAGGGAAAGATTCTTGAACATGAACCTATGGCTCCAAGGACAACCATGAAGGTTGGAGGAACCGCAGCCCTTTTGCTTTCCCCTTCCGACGAGAATTCCATATGCATTGCGGTAAGCCTGCTCAAGGACATGGAACTCCCCTGGTTCATCCTCGGCGGTGGAAGCAACGTAATAGCACCAGATGGAGAGCTTGATGCAGTGGTCATTTCCACAGAAGAACTTGATTCCATCGAAATATCAGAAAAAAACGACGAATTCACCCTAATACAGTGTGGAGCAGGAACTAAAACTGGAACTCTGGTTGATTTCTGCACGGAGAACGGAATAAGCGGACTTGAAACTTTTGCGGGATTACCAGGAACCGTCGGTGGTGCAGCCTTCATGAACGCCAGATGTTACGGAAAGGAAGTGTCACAGGTGCTTCATTCAGCAAGATTCCTTGAATTTGACCCCATGCAAAAAAACACTGAATTTCATGATAATTTTATTGAACGACACTTAAAAATGTATCATAATACGCAGATGGGTGGAGATTGGGCATATAAGAATTCACCTTTTATGCAAAATCACAGGTTCATTACCTCACTGACCTTCAAGGCAGGCAGGATTGATTCCGATAATAAAGTCAGGATTGGTCTTGAATGCGAAGGATACATCAAGGATCGTGAGGATAAAGGCCATTTCAAGGCTCCAAGTGCAGGCAGCGTGTTCAAGAACGACAGGAGTTTTGGAGAACCCAGCGGAGTCCTGATAGACAAAGCAGGTCTAAAGGGAACGGAAGTCGGAGGAGCTCAGGTAGCACCATGGCACGGCAACATAATAATCAACCGTGGAGGTGCCAGCAGTTCCGACATCAAGACTCTCGTAAAGACCGTACAGGAAAGAGTTAAGAACAACACTGGTTTCATGCTTGAACCTGAAATTATTTTTGCAGAGCAGAATCTTTGTTGATTCCATATAAAGGTGGTAAAAAGTTGCTTCAGCTTTCATTTGTCAATTTCAAACCGAATTCTCATATCCTTCTCGAAGGAACACCTGCAACTGACAGATTTTTCATCATCCAGAGCGGAAAGGCACGTTCATACAACGAAAACCCAGTTCCTGGAATAAAGCCAGAAATTCTAGGTCCAGGAGACTTCATCGGTGTCATTGCATGCATGTCAGGTCATTCACAGACAAAGAACGTGGTGACCATCGAACCAGTTACAGCAATCATGGTAATGAAGTCCCAGTATTCAGAACTCATTTCACAGAACACTCCTGTCGCTCTCAAGATAGTAAAGTCCTTTGCACGAGACATGAGAATCGTAAACGATCAGCTTACAAAGCTCACCGCCAAGAAGAATCTGGTAGGTTCTCCAGAAGAAATTTTTCCTATCGCTGAATACTACGAGAAACAAGGTCTCACGGACATTGCGTGCTACGGATACTACCAGTACATAAAGCACAACTCCAACGGAATCAACCTTGACCCAGCAAAGGCAAGGTTCACAAAGCTTAAGCCAAGATCCAAGGCTGTATATTTTGAGCCTACCAATGAGATCATGCGCACATACCCTGCAAACACGATGATCATGACGGAATGCCAGACAGGTGGCGACATGTTCATCATTCAGGATGGATCAGTAAGAATCACAAAGGTCGTAGAAGGAAAGGAAATAATCCTTGCCATCCTCAAAAAGGGCGACATGTTCGGTGAAATGGCTCTTCTTGAAAACAAGCCTCGTTCCGCAAACGCCATAGCCCATACAACATGCCAGCTCATGGTAGTAAACAAGACAAACTTCAACCAGATGGTTGCAACACAGCCTCAGATGATCTCAAAGCTTACGACAACTTTCGCAGACCGTCTTTGGGCAATGTGCCGCCAGCTTGCAAACACATTGCTCTCCGACCCTCGCGAAAAACTCATCGATGTGGTTGCCCTTCAGGTTGAAAAGCTCAAGACACCACCGATGAAGGGTGAAGTATACAACACTGGAATTTCGGTTGCCGACCTGATGAAGATGGGTGGCATTCCATCAGACCAGCAGAACGCAGCCTACAACATGCTCATGACCGACCAGAACATAAAGATCGTCAACAGCCAGGTACTCGTTCCAAACGTGCCAGAGCTTATCAAGCAGGCGGCTTTCTATAGGAAACAAAGTTCAAAGCATGCAAATGACCGCTAAGAAAATTCTTTCAGTTACATTATCTCTTTTGGTTTCAGCGCTTCTTTTTGCTGAGGAAAGTCTGCCTGACGGATTCAAGAAGATCCGCTTCGGCATGTCCGTTGACCAGGTAAAAGAAGAACTTAGGAAAGATCCTGCCTTCGGTTTCCGCGGGGACAGGGATGTTTCACTTCTTCCTGGAGAAAACAGGATCCTCATCGAAACTGATACTTCAAGGACAGCACCTTATTCTTTCCTTGAAAGATGTTCCTTTCAGTTCCATGACGACAAGCTTTACACCATCACGATCAACATGAGGAAAAAGAAGATGGACCACTACTCCATCTATACGACCCTTACGGAAAAATACGGAAACCCAGATTCCCTCAACCCAGAGAAAAGTGAATGGAAGGACGACAATGTAATCATGTCGCTGGAGCGTCCCCTTACATTGAAATATACAGACCGAAAGGTTTTCGAAGACCTCCAATCAAAGGCTATGGTCAACAAGACTGCTGAGGAACAGTCTAAGCAGGACTTCCTGGATCTCCTATGAAAAAAGCATCAATACTGGCGTTTATACTCCTCGCATTCATTTCGTTTTCCTGCACTGCGGAAAGAGGAAAATTCAGGCTTCCTGTAGAAAGCGTAAACATCACAAGGGAAGATGGGACTGTATTTGAAGTACGTGCAGAAATTGCCGCAAAACAGGAAGAACGCAGCTACGGATTCATGAACAGAAAGCACATCCCTGCGGGAACAGGAATGCTCTTTGTCTTTGAAAGCGAACAGCAACTCAGCTTCTGGATGAAGAACACACCACACCCGCTGTCGATTGCATACATCACAAAGAACGGAACCATCCGAGACATTTTTGACATGAAGCCATTCAGCCTTTCTCCGATTCAAAGCACAGGCTCTGTGATATACGCCCTTGAAGTACCCCAGGGTTGGTTCAATACAAACGGAATCGCAGTAGGGGACAAGGTCGAGATCCCCAAAAAATACAGATAAGTTTTTTCAGATACAACTCTCTCCGATATAAAATCACTTAAGCTTTTCAAGCTCCGCCTTGGCAATCTTATCCTGTGGATCGATTTCAAGGACAACTTCAAAATATTTCTTTGCTTCTTCCAGCTTTCCAAGCTTAATGCTTAAGTAACCAAGGTTTGAAATGACCTTTGTATTCTCGCAGTCAAATGACAAGGCTTCCTTCAAGGTTTCGTAGGCTTCGGCAGTATCACCTGTTTCCATCTGGCAGATTGCAAGTTCGTTCAGTGTATCCGCATTGTCATCACCGCCTTCGCATTCCCTCGCCTTGAGGAAAGCAGCCTTTGCATCGGCAAATCTTCCAAGCCTGCGGAGTCCCCATCCCAAAAGGAACCATGCGTTCCAGACGGCTGGATTATCCATAAGGAATTTCCTGATTTCCTCAAGTCCTTTCTCTTCCTGACCGCTTGAGATGTACTTATAGGCATCATGGAACCTGTCGCTTTCAAGGTTGCGGTTGGAAATTTTGTTTACGATTTCCTGGGCACGCTCCTTCTTGTAGATTCCGTTTTCGCCAAGCTCCTCATCGGAAACATCTGAAACGAGGGCAAGATAGCTTTCAAAGCAAGCCTTCGCATCTATGTATTCACTTTTCTTAAGGTAGAAAAATCCTGCATTGAAGTAAGCATCAGGAATCTCCTTGTCACTGCCAAGGACTTTTTTATAATAGGTCAAAGCAAGATCATCAAAAGCATCGGCATCTTCATTGAGGGAATTGCTTCTGAAACTGTCGGCCTTCTGGTCGTAGAAAATTGCAAGGTTAAGGATGACTGCCAGGTCCTCAGGGTCAATACCGTAGACGGCAAGCCATATCTCCTCCGCAAGCTCCCATTCCTCATCATGAGCCTTGAGAATCGCCGCCTCCGAAAGCTCCTTCTTGATGTCAGGTCGGATGTCCGTAATAAGCTTTCTGTAGTAGGAAGCGTTCTTGTTGCCCATATCGTAGGCAAGGACAGTGAGAATTCCAGAAAGAATCTGCTCCTCAGACAGCTTTGCAAAATCCTCCTCTATAGGATCATCAAGATTCTTCTTCTGGACAGGAAGTTCCACAGAAGAGTCGATCTTCATCGCAGCAGAAGAAAATTCCGCATCTGCAGGGATCTTAACGAAATAGATTGAATCCAATGGGTTTGCTGAAGCCATGATTTTTTACCTTTCCTATGATTTTGATTATAAAAAAATATGGCACCTCTATATCAGAGATGCCAGAATATTACAAGTGACTCCGTCAGTTTGCAGGAGCCGAATCGGCTGGTGCAGAATTCTGTTCCTGTGCAGGCTGAGCCTCAGGTGCTGCCGCTGGCGCCGCAGAAGTCTTTGCTGGACTACCGACTGGAGTTGCAGTTTCAGGAACGTCTTCACCGAACTTGTTGTCCAACTCACTTTTGCGTACCGAAGTGATATACTTGTTGATATGAATCTTATATGCAAGGCTTATGGATTCTTCCGCAAACTTGATGCTTGCCACGATGATGTCCTTTCTTCCTTCTATGAAGTTTGCTCCTACAACAACACCGTTAAGAGTTATGTATTCATGAGGATCATCAAACTCCAGCTGAAGCTGAACTTCCTTGTTGAGAAGATACTGTGCAAGTCCCATGAGGACGATCTTTGCACCACCAAAGGAAAGATCCTGAAGAATGCAATGGCGAGGAACATTCTGGATGGAAATGACCATTTCCTTCTTTGAAATTCCAAGCCTTCTCATAGAATCCTGATTGATGATGATGCGGTCTTCCTTGCGCTTGACTGCATTTACATTGGCATCAAGAAGATTTCCTATCATCTGGATAAGGTCATCAGGCGGACGCTGTGTATACTGAAGCTGGACGATCGCAAGCTCTGAACTGTTCATGTAAGGCTGACAAATCTGAACTCTTGCAGAAACAAAAAAACTCATGAGCTGACCATCAGGCTGATAGAAACTGAACCTAAGGCTGACTGGTGCAGGCTCCCTCTTGGAAAGAACCTGATAAGCTCCACTCTTTGTACCGATGATGATCTTTGCAATGTTGAATGTAGTACTGTTGATGATACACGGCCACTGCAATCCACCGCTCTTAATATAAATCTGGCGAGGATCCATTTTGAGTGTGCGCATTATTTCTTTTGAAAAAGTAATCTCTGTGTCCTTATACTCATCGTAATAGCGGTTAAGGACCTGTGCGGTTACAACTACAGCCATATTTAGTTATTATAATTCAAAAAGCAGTTTTCGACAACATAAATAAATCATTCTTTATAGTTTTGTTTCCATATAAATGCATTCCAGTTGCTTAAAATAAAATTCAAAAAGTTTCTGATTTTTATTGACTTTTAAGTGCATAAACGGGATAGTAAAAAAAAATATCAACAATTAGAGGAGTTGTACTGCAGTGAACGGAAGTACAGTTTCTATTGACCATGTGTCAAAGCACTTTGGATCTTTCCATGCGCTTGATGACGTTAATTTTACTATCAAGCAGGGTGAATTCTTTTCACTTCTCGGACCATCAGGCTGCGGTAAGACTACACTCCTCCGCATAATCGCAGGATTTGAATTCCCAGACGATGGAGCAGTTCTTCTTGACGACAAGGACATTGTTCCTTTCCCCGCAAACAAAAGACCATGCAACACAGTATTCCAGAGCTACGCACTTTTTCCACATCTTTCAGTGTATGAAAACGTCGCATTTCCATTGAGACTCCAGAAGGTAGACAAAAAGGAAATCGACAGAAAGGTGCGCGAATACCTCCACCTTGTCCAGCTTGACCAGCACATGTTCAAGAAGCCAAACCAGCTTTCAGGCGGTCAGCGCCAGCGCGTTGCCATTGCCCGTGCCCTCATCAACGAGCCAAAGGTTCTTCTCTTGGATGAGCCTCTTTCTGCCCTTGATGCAAAGCTCCGTGCAAGCCTTCTTCTTGACCTTGATGCACTCCATGACAAGATTGGAATCACATTCATATATGTTACCCACGACCAGGGAGAGGCACTTGCAGTTTCCGACAGAATCGCTGTCATGAACCAGGGAAAGGTACTTCAGGTTGGAACTCCTTTTGAAATCTACGAAAGTCCAGCAACTCAGTTCGTAGCACAGTTCATCGGTGAAACAAACCTATTTGAAGCTACAGTTGCAGAATGCGTTCCATACAAGAGCGAAAACGGTCTTGAAGAATATATGTGCACATGTTCAGTTCCAGCCCTTGGAAAGCAAGCTCCACTTCCTACAGACAGTCCAGAACTTGCAGAAACCGACAAATACATGATGGTCACAGACTATGACCATACGGAGCCGGGTCAGAAAGTTGCCTTTACGATCCGCCCTGAGAAAATCAGAATCACAACCGACATCCCTGATGTTCACGGAAGAAAAGACATCAACGTATTCAAGGGAATCGTCGAAGAACCTGTCTATACTGGATTCCAGTCCAAATTCTATGTCCGTCTGGAAAATGGAGCAGTGCTCAAGGTTTACCAGCAGCACAAGAACTTTATGGACGACGGTCCAGATATCGCCTGGAAAGATACTGTCTATGTTTCATGGGCAGCAGAAGATGGATACATTGTAGAGGACATTGAAAAGTAATGGAAGAAAAGCAGAGTACTGACCTTAAGATTGCGTCTGCGGCATATTCGCACAAATTCAAGAAAGCAAACCCTGGACCAGCCTATGCCTGGCCAATGGGTGTCTGGTTCTCGGTGTTCTTCATCGTTCCTCTCGTAATCATCGTCGCTTACTCCTTCATGAAACGAGATGTATACGGCGGAGTCGTGGCAGACTTCTCCCTTAAAGCCTACCAGCAGATGCTTTCTCCTGCCTATGGAATGATTTTCCTCAGGACCCTATGGATCACAGTGCTTTCAACCTTCATCACCATCGTAATAGCCCTTCCCTGCGGCTACGCCATGGCAAGAAGCAAGCACCAGACGCTCCTTCTGATTCTTGTAATCGTTCCATTCCTTACAAACAGCCTTATCCGCATTTTTGCATGGATTACCATTCTTGGAGACAACGGAATTTTAAACCAGATTCTTGCAGGATTCTTCAACCTGTGGCAGAAGATCACAGGCGGCAATGCACAATTCGTTCCCCACAAATTCATGTTCACAAAGGGAGCCGTTATT
This sequence comes from Treponema sp., assembly GCF_045641405.1. Lineage (GTDB taxonomy): Bacteria > Spirochaetota > Spirochaetia > Treponematales > Treponemataceae > Treponema_D. The sequence continues at coordinate 41,184 of NZ_JAZUGX010000034.1, read as the reverse complement.
CTTGTAAGCATCTATATGTATTTGCCTTATGCCATCCTTCCTGTATTTACAGCAGTGGATCGCTTTGACTTTACACTTCTTGAAGCTGCAAGGGACCTTGGTGCAACAAAACCACAGTCAATGATGAAGGTTCTTGTTCCTGGCATCAAGAGCGGTATTTTGAGCGCAATCATTTTTACATTCATTCCGATTTTCGGTACATATACAGTTCCTCAGCTTGTTGGTGGAAAAGACAGCTACATGCTCGGCAACATCATCGTTGATCAGGTTCAAAAGGTGCGCAACTGGCCTTTGGCATCTGCATTCAGCCTTGTAATTACACTCATATCAATGGCAGGTGTCCTACTTATGCTTTCATCAGGCAAGAAGGAAGCTCAGCTCAACAAAAAGTCAACGAAGGAAGACACAACGACTTCCATTGCCGACGCAATTTCCAAGTCCAAGATCGGAGAAGCAAAATGAAGAATCCTGCTTTGACCATTTACCGCAAGGTACTAAAAAAAACACCAACCTCAGAAAATGCAAGGCATGCAAAGCGTGGATGGAAGAAACGTGGTTCACCAATCAGTTTTTCCAACACCGTCCTGACACTTTCATTGCTTTTTCTTTTCCTTCCGCTGTTTGTGATTGTTTTCTATTCTTTCAACAGCTCAAAGGATACAAACTGGGCAGGATTTTCTTTCATCTGGTATGAAAAGCTCATCTTCTCATCAAAACCTCTCTGGCAGGCTCTGATGAACAGCCTCATAGTTGCAATCACTTCAGGTATTGTCGCAACGATACTTGGTACCCTCGCTTCAATTGGAGTCAGCTGGTACAAGTTCATGGGAAAATCTTACATTCAGACTGTAAGTTTTCTTCCAATGGTTCTTCCAGAAGTAATCATGGGTATCTCACTCCTCATTTTCTTTAGCGGAGTCAAGATGTCATTGGGACTCTTTACGATTTTCATTGCACATACGACATTCTGTCTTCCATTCGTATACCTTATGGTAAGTGCCCGCGTAGATGAATTCGACTATTCCATCATCGAAGCAAGCCACGACCTTGGGGCAAATGAAGTTCAGACCTTGTGGAAGGTGATCATCCCTGCAATCATGCCTGGAATCATTTCGGGATTCATGATGTCCGTTACAATGTCTCTGGAAGACTATGTAATCACAGCCCTTGTTTCAGGTCCTGGAAGTTCAACACTCCCTCTTTATGTTTATTCCATGATTCGTTTTGGAGTAAGCCCTGTAATCAATGCCCTTTCCTTTGTTCTTATCCTTGTCATTACTGCCATTGCGGTAATCCTTAAGAACAGGCTCAAGAGCTTTGCCGCAGCACATTAAACAACAATTCATAACTCATAATTCATAATTATTAGTAATTGTGAATTATGAAGAAAAAAGGATATTGAGATGAAAAAGATTTTTAAGAATTTGGCATTTGCACTTTTATCAGTTGCATCGTTTTTTGGACTTGCCTCATGCGGTGAGGAAAGCAACGAACTTTACATCTACAACTGGACCTACTACACTCCTGATGAAGTCCTCCGTGACTTTGAAAAGGAATTCAACTGCAAGGTAAAGGTTGACTACTACGCTTCAAACGAAGAAATGTATGCAAAGCTTCGCGCTGGTGCAAAGGGATATGATATTGTAGTTCCATCACAGGACTACTGTTCCATCATGATAGAACAGGGAATGTTCCAGCCTCTTGACCAGTCGAAGATGACAAACAAGGGTCACATCAATCCTCTCTGCTTCAAGATGGCAACATACGATCCAGAAATGAACTACTGCGTTCCATACTATCTTGGAATGGCTGGTATTTCCGTAAACAAGACAAAGGCCCCTGCAAACTACGAACGCAGTTGGAACATTTTCTCGGACAAGAATTTTGCAGGACACGCAACAATGATGGACGACATGCGCGAAGTAATGGGCGACGCACTTGCAACACTCGGCTACAACATCAACTCAATCGATGACGGAGAACTTGCAAAGGCAAAGGCTCACATCCTGAACAACTGGAAGCCTAACCTTGTAAAGTTTGACGCAGAAGGTTTCGGAAAATCATTTGCCTCAGGAGACTTCTGGCTCTGTCAGGGATATGCAGAAGTTGTATTCGGCGAAGTTTCAGAAGACAAATGGGATGAAACAATCGACTTCTTTATTCCAGAAGAAGGTGGACCTTCCTACATGGACAGCATGTGTATCCTTAAGGATTCAAAGCATGCAGCCCTCGCAAACGAATTCGTAAACTACATCCATAGACCAGAAGTCTATGCAAAGTTCCTAGACGCATTCCACTTCCCATGTTTCGTGAATCCAGATGCCGAACAGTACATCACAACAAAGCCAATGTACAAGGCAGAAATGATGAACAACGGCGTACTCAAGGAAGACATTGGAGAAAACCTTGACAAGTACAACAACCTCTGGCAGGAAATCCGTTTCGCAGAGTAACATTCGCTGAACAAGCATAAAAAAGCCGGCAGCTGTTTTGGGCACAATTAGAATCCAAGACGACTGCCGGCTTTTTTTTTACACGAGGACTGTCAGAATCCAACGCTGACTGAAAGAACCCACTTGCCGGTCAAGTCGTTAAAATCATCCATGCTTGTCCAGGAATATTCGCGGTAAAAACCTGTCTGAATGCGGACATAAGTACTCGTTGACTCAAGAAGAGCAGCACCAAACCTCAGGACATTGTTGGTCACTGTTGACCTGTAGGCATCAATTTCATTGGATTCATTGTAAAAGGCGTTGTATTTTACCAGACGGAAGAATTCATAATTTACTACAATGGCAAAAAGCTCGTAAAAATCCCAGTGGCATTTTACACTAAGGATTCCCGTATTGAAGCATCCGTTTGAAATATTCTGTTCCGGATAAGATTCATAATTCACATACCCATAATGATGGGAAATCGTGTTGCCTAAATAATAGAAAGGTAAGAAAGTATTGTCTGTCCTGAAATTAAGCCATGAAGTAATCGGAAATTTGTAGTTGAAATCAATGCAAGGGCCTATCAAATAGTATTTCTGTTTTTCAAATGAATAGCAGACTCCAAAATATTTGTCATCGACCTGCATGTCCTCCCCATAGGCAGAACCCGGAAAAATTGCATCACCGGTTAAGAGCGTATCAATATATTCCATGGCAACCCCAAGGCTTAGGGAAAAATACTTGTTGCTGCCCGGATCCAGAAAATACTTTTTATAGGGAAAAACCTTAAGGAAGTAATCCGTTGAATCGGAAGTATATTTGTAGGATTCACCAGCATCACTCCTCGATTCCGAAATTGACAGGTCATTACCTTTTTCAAAATAAATCTGGCTGGAGAAACTGGGGGTCCATTTGTATTCAAGAGAACCAAAGGTTTTTGAACCGTTGTTGATGGCAGGCTCGCAGCCAATGTTGATGTAGTAAGGACCGTTAACTATGAAATCCAAAACAGAAGAAACAAATCCTTTTTCTTCAACTGCAGCAGATTCAGAAGGTTCCGGATTTTTTTCCTGAGCGTAAATGGGAGACAAAAGAATCATGGCGCAGAAAGCCACAATGAGTTTCTTCATATAAGAAAATTATAATTTGAATTCCGTAAAAAGCAACGGGGATTTTTTAATGTTTATCCGAAACCAACGGCCCCACGCGAATCATAGGGAATAATGACAAGGCAGGGGAATTTGATATATAATGCCACCTATGAAAATCAACGCATTCAAGAATTCACTTTCAGGACACATTCAAGTTCCTGGTTCAAAATCACATACAATCAGAGCACTTCTTCTTGCATCCCTTGCAGAAGGAACATCACACATCAGCAACCCTCTTCCAAGCGCAGACTGCCTCAGCACAAGCAAGGCAATTCCTCTCATCGGATCGGAGCTTGAAAACGATCTTGCAACAATGGAAAACGACAAGGTATGGACAGTAAAGGGAGCAGGCAACAAGGTACACCTTCCGACAAATGTAATAGATGTTGGAAACAGCGGATCCCTCCTCTACTTTCTTTCTCCAATTGCCGCAACATTTGAAGGCTGGAGCATTTTTACGGGGGACGAAAGCATAAGAAAGCGCCCGGTTGCCCATGTTGTCGATGTTTTGAATCAGCTTGGAGCGGAGGCACACATTTCACAGCCAGGAGCAACAACCTGTCCTATGCTCATCAAGGGACCTATAGACTGCAAGGCAAAAGTCGTTACAGACGGTGCAGTTTCAAGCCAGTACATCTCAGGCCTCATGATGTCTGCCATCAGAATGAACAGCACACTAAAAATTGAATTGAGCGACCCAAAGGAAACACCATACCTTACAATGACACAGAAATGGCTTGAACAGGTTGGAGTAAACTGCAGGATCAGCGGGGACTTCAAGCACATTGAAGTAGACGGCCCAGTAAACCTCAAGGCATTCGACACTACGATTCCAAGCGACTGGGAAGCTGTTGCATTTCCTTTAATGGCAGGACTCATCACCGACAGTGAAATAACAATCGACAACATCGACATAGGCGGAACCCAGGGAGACGACGCAATCGTTGACATACTCAAATCAGTTGGCGGTGACATCACTGTTGACGCAGAAAAAAAATGCATTGTTGTCCGCGGAGGAAAACGCCTTACAACAGAAAACCTGCCAGGCAAGGAACTCCATGTAAAGATTTCAGGATTCCCTGATGCAATCTGCGCATTGGCAGCGACAGCATGTTTCATCGAAGGAACAACAGTAATCGAAGATGCAGAAGTTTGCCGCAGAAAGGAAACTGATAGAATCAAAGTTTTAAAGAGTGAACTTGAAAAGCTTGGCGCAGTGGTAGAGGAAGGTCCTGACTATATGATCATCCACGGTCACAGTCCTATGAATGCAGACGGAACAAAGAACCCTGAATTCAAGATGCACGGCGGTGAAGTTGATTCATACCTTGACCACAGAATAGCAATGAGCATGGCCTGTCTTGGACTTGGGCTTGCAGATGGCGAGACAGTCACGATAAAGGATGCAGAATGCTGCAGCGTAAGCTTCCCGCATTTCTTTGATGTAATGAATCAGATTGGAGCAGGTTTCAAAGAAGCCTAGGAAAGGCAAGCATGGACAGAACCTACAACGATGAAATGTTCATCGATACGTTTGAACATGGCTACACATGGCTCAATGGTTTTCTCCGCAATGTAAATCGGTACGGCAATAAACAGGCTGTCATTGATCCTGAAGCAAACCTGACATGGACCTACTCCCAGCTGAACAGGGAATCAAACAGACTTGCCAACGCACTCATTGATTGCGGAATCAAAAAAAACGATGTAGTCATGGCAGCCTTAAAAAATTGCCCGGAATTCTGTACAAGCTACATCGGTCCAAGAAAAGCTGGTGCCATTCTTCTTGCGGCAAACACAAGCCTAGCCTATGAAGAAATGTCCCAGCTCATCGACCACAATAAACCCAAAGTCATAATCTATTCTGCAGTCATAAAGGATACCGTCATCAACGCATTGAAAACCTGCAAGCATGAAGTTGAACTTGCAGTAATGGCAGACAACATTGCAGGAGAAAGCATTCCTGACGGACACGTTTCCTACGAGGATTTTACAAAGAACAAAAGCGAAGAAAATCCGGTTTTAGAATTCCGCCCGCACATTTATGATGAAGTCCTTAGGCTCTGTACCAGCGGAACAACAGCCCTTCCAAAATGTGTTCCACTAAATGACATAAATGAAGTACTAAGTGCGCACGATGTAATCATGCATTACCCCATGGACTGCAACGACGTTACACTCAACATGACACCCTGGTTCCATAGAGGTGGAGTCCATTCAGGTGGACCTTGCCCTACTTTCTACATTGGAGGTGCTGTTATCGTCATGCGTACATTCAAACCTCAGACGGCACTGGACTGGGTTGCAAAATACAAGATCACATACATCATGGGGGCACCCGCAAACCTTGAGATGCTTGCCCGCTCACAGGAACGGAATTCACGAAATCTTTCTTCCATCCGCGGAATAATCACAATGGGTGGGCCACTTACAAGATCGGACTGCATCCGCTACATGGGAGTGCTCACTCCGAATATTTTCAACGGCTACGGAACTACAGAAACTTTCTGGAATTCCTTTCTGCGCCCGTACAATCTTCCAGCTGCGGCTGGTTCCGTCGGATATAGCTGTGTTGATGACGAAACAAAAATTGTTAAGGCAAGCAACGGTACAAGAACTGAACCTGACGATACTGTTCCTATGGACGGAAAAACGGAAGGTGAAATTATCATACGCTGTCCAGAAAAGACAACCTACTCCTACTACGGAAATCCAGAAGCGGAAAAAGAAAAATTCTACAAGGGATGGATGTACACTGGCGACATGGGAACATGGGACAAAAACGGTCTTGTTACAGTATGCGGTCGCATGGATGACATGATGCTTGTTTCTGGAGAAAACATTTATCCGCAGCAGGTAGAAGAAGCCATCATGCGAAACCCGAAGGTTCTCGACTGCATTGTCACAAGCGTGCCTGACAGCGTAAGAGGACAGGCTGTGGTTGCCTACGTGATTCCAAAGGATGGAACCCTGACCATCGAAGAGCTTAAGGAATTCTGCAACAACAGCCCTATTCTTTCAAGATACAAACGACCGCGTTACTACGCTTTTACAGATAAAATTCCTCATACCGCCACAGGAAAGAAGCAGCACAGCCTCATGAAAAAACAGGCGCTGGAAGATTTCTCAAACGGAAAGCTGATCAAATAGGCAGGCATTGCAGTTGGCCAAAAAAATCCCCTGTCCCATAGTTTTGTAAGCCATAGGCAGGGGAAATATCCGCATTCCAAATTTTAATTAGTGGAACGTAACTTCAAGTTTCTATTGCTTGTATTACTATTCTTTCACGCTGGCATCATTTTTTTGTGAATACGTTAGCACCCGATCTGAACTTACCACTTTCAATATTAATTGACATTCCTTCGTAAGATTCAGGCCTATCATTCGAAATCCATTTTTTTGTTGTATCTGTAGAACTGAAATCCTGACTCCATCTGTGAGTTTCTCTTACCTTTATTTCTCCGTCTTTTGTAGCATCTCCTGTATATGTTCCCTTGCCCTCAGGATCAACTTTCAGCTTAGAGGCTCCTTCAATATCAGAAAGGACATAAGTATTGTCTTCAAAGAAGATGTATGCCTTCTTCATGGTATATCTACCTAAAGCCTCATTTACCCATTCATACATGGCCACCACTTTCTTTGCCTTAAAATCCGCAAAAGCCTCATGGTCAAGATAAGAAGCCGCGCTTCCAGATCCGCCGCTTCCACTATCTGAATCTGATCCATTAGAACATCCCATGAATCCAAACAACGATGTGATTGCAAAAAGCAAAACAATTAACTTTTACATAAAATACCTCCAAATTATCATTGCACCTGCAATGTGGCATCATAATAAACACAGCAGGTTAAAAATGAAATGGAGAAATTCCCACTGAATTTCTATGAGAAAACTCACTTTTTTTTGAATGATTTTTTTATTACAATCTGCAAGCATGGCAAATTCTTATTTTATTGTTGATGATCATGAAATGCTCAGAAGCGGAATCATTGGCTGGCTCAAGGACAATACAGACTACACCTGTCTTGGAGACGCTGGAACCCTGGAGGCTGCAATGGACAGTCTTGTTCAGCTGAAAAAAAATGACACTCTACCTGACATCCTCATTTCCGACATCAACTTCAACGGTGAAAATTCTGGCTTCAATCTCATTGCCCAGGTACGCGAAAAATATCCTGAAATCAAGATCGTAGTCTATTCCATGTTCTATTCTCCAAATGTAATGAAGGAAGCAGTACTGCGCGGTGCAAGCGGATATATTTCTAAAAACGCAAAGACAGAAGAACTTGTAAACTGCATGAACACCGTCCTGACAGGAAACAACTATCTGGAAAAAAATCTTGTTCAGAATTATATTAATTATACCAACATCATAGATTCACTTACAAAACGGGAAGCTGTAGTTGTAAGCCTGCTTCTTGAACACAAATCGAATGATGAAATCGCCGATGCGCTTGAGATAAAGAAACGCTCTGTGGAAAACTACATTTCTTCGATCTACGAAAAAATCGGAGTCATCGACAGAAGTTCTTTGATCGCAAAGCTTTCATGACAGGAAATGACCATGACAGATAAATTGAAATCGAATTTAATCAAGGCTGTGCTTATCCTTGCCGCAGGTGGCCTGGACTTTTCAGTAAACTACCTTTTCAACATCGTGCTGAAGGTTCCATTATTTCTGGATACAATCTTTATGATTGCCATCCTTTTTATCTATGGACCTGTTGAATCTTTCCTTGCATACCTTGTGAACATGCTTTGCACCGCTACAAGACTATACGTTCTTTACGGCAGCACGGAATTCATCTACCTGTATTCATTGTCTGCCATCACCATCATTTCCATAACCTGGGCTTTCATCAAATACACAAGAAAGAATTCATCGCAGAAGCTTTCCGTAAACCGACTTTACATTCGTTTTTTGACAGCGTCAATCATTGCAGCCGTCGCCTGCTCATTGGTTTCAGGTATCATCAGCTATTTTACCTACCAGCAGAATGTTGATGAATGGGCTTTTGACAAAATAATTTTCTCTATACAAATAAACAGCATACGGGGGGGGGTATTATTGACCAGCATTTTTGGCCGCATTCCCCTTACAGTTCTGGATAGAATAATCACTACTTTTGCAGGATATGGCATTTTTGTTTTGTGGAGAAAAAGAAACAATGAAGCATAGGAATTCAATTCTTGCAGTTCTTATTTTTCTTGCAGCTTCATTGTTTTTCGGATGCAGGGCATCGGGCAATCCTGCCTATATCAATACGTCAGAAACCTACAGACTTTGGACTGAACTTCATTCTTCAAAATCCCTTCAAAGTGCGGAAGCATTTTTTGAATCCATCGAACAATATGATTTTGATGTCCTTAAACTATATCCAAATGTTTTCCTGCAGTCACAATCCGACAAGCTGATCATGGCTCAGCACAAACAGGAACTTCTTGAATTACTGAAAAAGTACGAAGTCGATCCTTCTTCCGATCTTGAAATTAAGATAGATGAAACGATCAATAAGATCGACATCCTGATGATCAACTACATCCAGAGAAGAAATTATATTGTGGAAGAAACCCAGCACCGCTACAAAAACTTCTACATCATCCTTATTGTCGTGATCCTCGCCACCATCACAATTTTGCTTTTATTAAACGAACGGGAACTTAAAAAGAAGGACAACAGGATCTCACAATCGGAATCTTTCTTAAAACACACGATGGAAGTTCAGGAAACGGAGCGTTCCCGCATAAGCCGTGAGCTTCACGATACAGTCGCCCAGTCCATGAGGTATGTTTCAATTCTTGCTGAAAAAATTTCGGACAAGGAGCTTGCCGACACAATAATTTCAGTCCAGAACGACAACATCGAAGACATCAGGAAAATGTGCTACAACCTTGCTCCTCCAAATTTCAAGAACATGAACATCATAGATACACTTAATGTTCTTGCTGACAAGATTTTTGACAAGAATATAACCCAGGTCAGAATCGTTACAAACGGAACCATTGATTTTTCCGCATTCAGCGATGAACAGTTCATCAATATTTACCGCGTCATCCAGGAATTGTTCCAGAACATAAGAAAGCACGCCCAGGCTTCTGAAGTGACAGTTCTCTTTAGGGATGAGGATGTTCTAAAAATCATCATCTCCGACGACGGAATCGGCATGAACAGCAAAATGATTTCCGACATCAACTCAAGAAATTTTGACCTTCACCAGAACCTTCATTTTGGAATTCAGAACATCCTTGAAAGGCTCCAGCTTCTGGACGGAACAATTGAATTCCGCTCAACGGAAGACTGCGGCACTTCGGTCTTCATCGAATTAAAGAAAAATCCGTAAAAAAGAAAACCATAGCGGAGGTTCGTGGCAAACTGCGACTTTCGACCCACCAGTACCCTGAAGGCAAAGCCTTCTGCTTTTTACCTGGTAAGGGAGAACCGGAGCAGGCTTGACGCGGTTCTCTGCGGGAGCATCAAGCAAGGGCAGCATCAGTCCTTTTTTTTCTCTGCTGGATGTTCATTTCAAAAACATCGATGCAAAAAATTCAATCAGAACAGCAATACAGCTTTCATGAAATATGCGGAGCAGAGGTTCGTGGCAAACTGCGACTTTTGACCCACCAGCACCCTGAAGGCAAAGCCTTCTGCTTTTTCCCAATGAAAGGGAGAACCGGAGCAGGCTTGACGCGGTTCTCTGCGGGAGCATATTTCATGAAATTTAATTTTTTCCATGATTGAATTTTTTGATTTATATTAGATGTTTTTGAAATGCACTCGGAATGGCAACCGGTTGCTTGACATATGAAAATTTCTGCCTTATCTTAAAAACATAGGATAAAAAAGTTGCATTAAGAATTTCAAGAATACCGTGTCATTAAAAATGGCCGTCGTTTTTTGGGGGAAGAACCCGACTACGCCTTTTTTTGGAATTTTCTTTCTGCAGACAATCTACATTTTTAAGGGGCGAAATATGGCCAAAGAAGTAAAAGGAACTTTTGTTGAACTTGATGGAGAAAAATTCTACTGCATCAAGAATTACGACTGTATGGAAGATTTTTTCATGACAATCACAAGCTCATCCGACGTGTGGAATTTCTGCTGGTCTCACGGTGGAATCACTGCGGGAAGAATCAACAGCAATCATTCGATTTTTCCATACTACACAGTAGACAAAGTTTCTGACCTCAAGAACGTGACAGGAAGCTGGACTGCAGTTGCAGTAAAGAACGGCAACGGAACAACAATCTGGCAGCCATTTGAATCACTCCTTTCAGGCGTAAACTACAAGACAAAAAACTGCACTTCAATCGAACGCAACATCTACAAGAACCTTAACGGAACAAAAATCTGGTTTGAAGAAATCAACAAAGACCTTGGACTTTCTTTCCGCTACGGATGGACAAGCAGTGCAAAATTCGGGCTCGTAAAGATGTCACGCATCGAAAACATCAGTGGCAAGGAAATGGAAATTTCCATCGTTGACGGTTGTCGCAATATTCTCCCTGCATGCATCAACAGCAATGTTCAGAATGAAAATTCCACACTCATCGATGCCTACAAGGAAACAGACCTTGATGCAGATAGCGGACTTTCATTCTACATCATGTCTTCGGTTCTTACAGACAGAGCAGAACCAAGCGAAGGTCTTCTTGCAAACACAAGCTGGTTTACATGCAACGGAAAAATTCTTCTTCAGGAAAACACACCTGCCCTTTTCTATGAAGCAGACGGTGACACAGACAAGATCGAAAGCGTTCCTGTAACCAAGGGTGAAAGAGGTGCTTCATACATCGCACAGAAAATTTCCCTCAAGGACAAGGCAGAATGGTACCAGGTATTCGATACATTCCTTACAGCATCTAAGGTTGCAACACTCAAGAACATGCTCAAGGACAAGAGTGCTGCCGTAAACGCACTCAAGGCTGACATGGAAGCAACTGAAAACCTCATGACAACATACCTTTCAGAAGCAGACGGAATCCAGGACACAGCAGAAGAAATGACATGTGCACACCACAGGGCAAACGTAATGTTCAACATCATGCGCGGTGGTTTCTATGCAGACAATGGAAAGATCAACGCCCCTGACCTCTTTGACTTCGTAAAGACACGCAACAAGGAAAAGGGAGAAGAACTCGAAAAGATCCTTTCATCATTCAAGGGAAAGACATCAATTTCAAAGGATGAACTTGAAGCAGCATTGAGCGGAACAAAGGACCCACAGATTCAGCGTCTCTTTATGGAATACATGCCTGTAATCTTCAGCCGCCGTCATGGTGACCCAAGCCGTCCATGGAACAAATTCAACATCATGCTCAACGACAAGGAAGGAAATCCTATCCTTAACTACGAAGGAAACTGGCGTGACATCTTCCAGAACTGGGAAGCACTCACAATGTCATACCCTGCATATATCAAGAACATCTGCGCAAAATTCCTCAACGCAATGACCATCGATGGATTCAATCCATACAGAATCAACCGTCAGGGCATCGACTGGGAATGTCCGGAACCAGACAATCCATGGGCACAGTACGGTTACTGGGGAGACCATCAGGTAATCTACCTTCAGAAACTTCTCGAACAGTGGAACGCAATCAACCGCGAAGAACTGCTCAACAGCCTTAACGAAGAACTTTACTGCAGTGCAAATGTTCCATACAGAATCAAGAGCTACAAGGAAGTTCTTGCAGACCCAAGAAACTCTCTTGCATTCGACAAGGAACTGAGCGACAGACTCATCAAGGAAAGCAAGGAATTCGGCACTGACCGCAAGATGTACACAGACAAGAAGGGACAGCCTCAGCTTGTAAACATGACAACAAAGCTTTTCCAGATCATCATCCAGAAGGCAGCAAACCTTATTCCTGGTGGCGGTATCTGGATGAACACACAGCGCCCTGAATGGAATGACGCAAACAACGCACTTGCAGGGTACGGTCTTTCTGTAGTAACACTCGGTTACCTCAACCGCATGCTTAAGTTCATGATTGAAATCTATTCATCATCACCAATCGCAAAATACAAGGTACCTGATACAGTTGCCAAGGCATTCACAAAAATCTGCGGTCTCTATCAAACAACAGACTTTGAAAAGACAATGGCAGATGACACTGCACGCAGAAGCTTTACCGACGCAGAAGGTGCCGTATTCGAAACTGAAAGAAACGATCTTTACAAGCACGGATACGGATCAAAGACAACCGACATTTCACGCGAAGACATCATCACATGTCTTACAGCCGTAAGAAATGCCGTTGAACTTACATTGCGCGCAAACAAAAGGGAAGACGGTCTTTACCACACATACAACACTGTTGTAATCGGTGAAAAGACAATGACAGTAAAATATCTCCAGGAGATGCTCGAAGGACAGGTTTCAATCCTTTCAAGCGGAATGCTCAGCACAGAAGAATCCCTTGAACTTCTCCAGAAGATGAAGACAAGCAAGCTTTACGAAGAGCGCCAGAAGTCTTACATGCTCTACCCTAACAAGAACCTCAAGACATTCCTTGAAAAGAACAATGTAAGCGCAGAAGATGCAAAGGAACTTGAAAGCGTAATTGCAAAAACTGGAAACGCATTCATCGAAAAGGATGAAAACAACGTTTACCACTTCAACGCTGAATTCAGAAATGCAAGCGTAATGCAGGACCACATCGCAGCACTTCCACTTGCAAAGAAACTTTCAACAAAGGAAATTTCTGCACTTAACGAAATCTATGAAAAGACATTCGTTCACCAGAATTTTACAGGACGTTCTGGAACTTTCTATGCCTACGAAGGACTCGGTTCAATATACTGGCATATGGTTTCAAAGCTTCTTCTTGCAGCACAGGAAATCGCCCTCGACGCATACAAGAATGGAAATCCATGCGCAGACAAGCTCAAGGATGAATACTACAACATCCAGGCAGGCTTAAGCTTCATGAAGACACCAGAACTTTACGGAGCCTTCCCTTCAGATCCTTATAGCCATACACCATACCACAAGGGTGCAAAACAGCCAGGTATGACAGGACAGGTAAAGGAAGAAGTTCTTACACGCTTTGGTGAACTTGGTGCATGCATCAGCGAAGGAAAGGCTATCTTTAATCCTGTTATCCTTAAGGATGAAGAATATAAGGATGGAAAACTCAGCTTCACCTGGTGTGGAACAAAGGTAAACTACACAAAGAACGGAACAAAGAAGATCAATGTTGAATTTGCAGACGGAAAGACTGCCGATTATGAAGGCAATGCCCTTCCATGCGACACCACAAAGATTCTCTTTGCACGCAACGGCGGAATCAAAGCAATCAATGTAAGTCTTTAATTCATTCTGACAAAAAATTACGGGCTGTTTTCCTAGGAAAGCAGCCCGCTTTTTTTTTAAGTTACAAAGTCACAACAAGACCAAATAAATCAGTAATACAATTCAGCTTCAAAAGAGCAGCCTTCTGTTGTTTTTCCAACAATCCGCAATTTTTTTCCATCTTCTTCAATTTTTCCATAGATATCAAGCTGGCTGTCCAACATGGCTTCCTTTGAATAGTTGATTCTAAAATCCACAGGAACTCTTTTTCTGTATTCAGCAGGTATTGCATCTTCGATAAAAGCTCCGTAGCGGGAATTAGTAGTATGACCATTGGTATCAAGATCAGAGTATCTGATTTTTCTTGAATCCCAAAGCTCCATATTTTCTGATTCACCTATTTTACCAGGTTTAAGGCAATCCATATCCGAAACTTCTGTGCTAGGTTCCCTTAGATTGAATCTGGAAGTAGGTATAAGTCGACGGGATTTCAAATCACAAACAAGCCAATATGATTTTCCACTGACAAGAAGTTCTTTTCCACCCTTTTCATATATTCTGTAATTCCTTGCAAGCTGTAAAGGCTCTGGTTTTTCTTCCCAGGTAACAACTTCAACCTTCTGATTTTCAACAGGCATTTTATGAAACCTGAATGCCAGTCGCGAAACAAGTATCGCAAATCCCTTTTCCTTTAAATATTCTCTGGACATTCCTCGCTGATTGTAATCTTCCACAGCAAGATCAGAAGTCACCCTCAAAAGCTCATGAAGACTGAACAACCCTTCCGAATTCGTCTGACTAAAAAATATCTGTTCTTCAGAACGGAAAACATTGTTTATGTGACATTGTCTGTATTCAATAACATTTTTCTCTTCATTTTTTGCTTCATTATTATCCATGTCATTTCTCCTTATTTGATGTCACCTAATTAGACACAAAATTATATTAAAAGTTGCGGCAATATGCTATATTTTGAACATGCAGGATTTTAAAATAGAATACCATAAGGCACTATGCAGCGATGCTCCAGATTTTCTTAAGGAATATATTTCACTGCCAATACTGCAGCGTCTTGATGGGATTGGACTTTTATGTGGCACTGACTGGACGCCCCTTTTTCACAACTATTTTAAATATTCACGACTTGACCATTCCATCGGAACGGCACTCATTACATGGAATTTTACAAAAGATAAAAAACAGACCATCGCCTCATTGCTCCATGATGTTTCAACACCAGCATTCAGCCATGTAAGTGATTTTAAGAATGGAGATGCATTGACTCAAAGTTCCACAGAAGACATCAACGCAAGAATGATAGATGAAGACAAGAAACTTCAAGTTCTTCTTTCAAAAGATGGAATTAAATCAACGGAAGTAAATGACTACCACTTATATCCTATATGTGACAATGAAATGCCTGGACTCAGCGCAGACAGACTTGAATATATGTATCCAAGCGGTGCAGCACTTGATAAGGTCTGGACCATTGAAGATGCTGTAGAAAATTACAGCCACATAAAAGTTCTTGAAAATGAAAAAGGACTTCCTGAACTTGGTTTTGACGACATGGAAGCATGTCTTGAATATACAAAGAAATTCATAGATATAAGCCTTATCCTCCAGCATAACGAGGATAAAATTGCCATGCAGCTTATGGCTGACGTTCTTTCAGCTGCCGAAAAAGAAGGAATTGCAAAAGAAAGAGATTTCTATGAACTATCAGAAGAACAGCTGATAGAACGATTCAACAATCATTCCGTTGGAAATCCAACAGCAGAATTTTCAAGGCTTTATAGAACTTTCAGAGGGATGAAAAAAATCATCAGAAGTGAAGTTCCAGTTGAAAATGCATATTGCATAGACCTTAAGGTAAAACAAAGATATGTGGATCCACTGGTCCAGACAGACAAAGGGTCAAAAAGGATTTCTGCACTCAGCAGCAAGGCAAGCAAATGGATCAGTGACTTCCTTGATTATAAAGACAGCAAATATGGATGCGTGGAGTATCTTTGATGGCTACATGGAGACCTAAAAAAATAATCTTCATAGGAACACAGTCCTCACTTCTTAAGATTCTCGCAAAGGACAATGAGACAGAAGTAATATCATCCGTTTCCTTTCTTGAGACTCTTGCCATGAGATTCCTGCCTGACCTCATCGTAGCTGATTTTTTAACTGCTGAAAGCATAATGCAAATAAGAAAGACTGAGCGTTTTGCGTTCATCCCCATTCTGTTGAGCGCTGAGAAGATAACGATGAATGAAGTAAATGCAACAATAGCATTTCCAAACATCATAGTCTGCAACTCCACTTTATGTACCCAGGATATTTTCATTGAACACCTTAAGGCGATAATGACAAAGACAAAATCAATTTTACCTGCAAAGACTGGAGCAATCATAAAGAAAACCGTCTGCTTCGTTGACGAAAACATCGGCAAAAAATTCACAAGAAAGGAAATCACAAACGAGATCGGCACAGACAGGGACTATCTTACAAGAATTTTCCATCGGGAAATGGGCATTGGACTTTGGGACTACATAAACATCATCCGTCTTGAAGAAGCAAAGAATCTTCTTACCTATACGGGAATACCAGTCAAGGAAATAGCACAACGCTGCGGTTTTTCCACATCTGCATATTTTTGCAACTGTTTCAGGAAGCATTTTCACATTTCTCCCAGCGATTTGAGGATCACCCGTGATTTTAAGACCAACCGTTGAGCATTTTTTCTTTTACAATTAAAATGATTCCATGAAGAATACACTTAGAAATGAAATGGCAGTCTGTGGATTTGCCGCAGTTAAGACCCTCGAAAAAATCAACGCACATAAAATCCAGCGTCTCTATTTTACAGAAGAAAGAGCACCTCTATTCGGTGGACTATGCAAGAAAATGGCAGCAGCAAAAAAGCCCTACAACAAGGTTCAGGATCCTTCCGAACTTGAAAAGCTCTGCGGTAGCGTCCATCATCAGGGTGTAGTTGCCATGATTGAAGCTCCTGAAATTCATCCTCTCAACACAGCAATCACAGCCATGTGGGTTGAAGAAAAACAGGATGCAATAATTCTCGACCGCGTAGGAAACGCAAACAATCTTGGAGCCATCGTCCGCAGCGCTGCTTTCTTTGGAATCAAGAACATAGTCATTCCTCTTGATGAAGCACAGTCTTCAGTCACCACAAGCAGCTATCGTGTTGCTGAAGGCGGAATGGAATTCGTCAACATTTATTCTGTAAAATCAATCGCTTTCCTTCTTAAAGACATGGAAGGAAAAATGATGAGGTTTGGAACATCCCTTGAGGCCACAAAAAAGGTTTCTGAAATAAAATCATCATGCAAAGGCAAGGGTGCCCTCATAGTTCTTGGAAACGAGGAAAAAGGAATCAGCAAAGAAGTAAAGCAGAACTGCGATGAACTGATAATAATTCCTTTTGCAGGCATGGGAATCAAAGCTGACGGCCCAAAGGTAGACAGTCTCAATGTTGCGCAGGCAGCTTCCGTCATTATGTACGAGCTGAGCAAGTAATAATGAAAAAAATTCTTTCAACCATACTTACCACTGTCTTGATATCTTCGGGACTTTTTGCTGTGGATATTCCTGAAAAGGAAAAATGCATAGTCGAGACAGAAGGATCGCCTTTTGCCTTCTCTCCTATAAAAGATGGAATCGCTGTCGGATGTCTTGGTATTTCAACGGCATTGTCAGTTGCTCTTCCTCATATGATAACAATGCCAAAGTACGATGAATTCACCTATGATCTGGATGATGTAAATCCTTTGGACAGAAAGCTTGCAAGAAAGTACAACAAGAATCTTGACCGCGCAGGAGACTTTACAGTTGCCTTCAGTTACTGTCTTGCTCCCGCACTCTATGGAACTCAATGGCTTTGCGGCAACTTTGATTCAAAAGAAGGAATCAAGCTTGCTGTCATCTACACAGAAACAATCCTTGCAACGCAGACTGCAAAATGTCTTCTAAAGACAGCCTTCAAACGAAAGCGTCCCTACATGTATTTTGATGGCTTTCCTGAGGATGAACTTGACAACTACGATTTTGAGTTTTCCCTTCCAAGTGGACATACGACAGATTCCTTCATGAATGCAGCATTTCTCAGCTACACATTCTGTAAATATTATCCTGAATCTGACTACAGAGTACCAGTTATTGCCAGCGCCTACTCAATAGCAACATTAACGGCAGGTCTCAGAATGGCGAGTGGAAACCACTTTTTGACCGATACGCTGGCAGGTGCAGCACTCGGTTCTGCCATTGGATTTGCAGTACCTTGGCTTCATACCCTAGGCAATAAAATCAGCACAGACAAGACCAGAATCACAATCCAACCTACAGCCATCAGGCTAAGCATGAAATTGTAACAAAATAACATCCTATTATCCATCCTTAAGCTAATCTATCAACTTCACTAGGGGTCTGTCCCCATTGTTCAAGAATCGCCACCAGCGATTCTTGTGACGAAAGTTAGGTCCGACCAGATGTCTTTTACCGCAAAGCTTTCGTCAGGGGTCTGTCCCCTCTGACGCACAGGAATAGTTACAAATCCCCCATTTTCTGTTATACTTTAACCATGCAGAAGAAAGAAAAATCGGAAAATAAAAAGAAATCGTCCAAGAAGACTTCGGGAATCGGTTTTGCAATCTGGGTTGTTGCGGCGCTGATAATCCTTGTACTTTTTATTATCAATCAAAATAAAATTGCAAATAATCTTAAGGCTACTGGTTTTTTCAACAAGACTGGTCTTAAAACACCTGAATTCGTAGAAAAAGCAGAAGAACCTGAGACAGTCCAGGCAGAGAGAAAAAATGAAGTCGAGCCTATTGGTCCTGTAGAAATTGACCTTAATTCAACTGTAGCTGAAACTCCCAAAACAGCATCACCTGTAAAAGCTCAGAACGAAACTGCAAAGAAACAGCAGCAGGAAACAATTGAAGTTGCAAAGGGAAAGGAAACAGCACCAAAAACTGAAAAACCTAAGACTGAACCTAAAACTGAAAAAAAGGAAACTATAGTAAAGAAGGAAGTTGCAGTTTCAACTCCATCCACAAAAACAATGAAGTTAAAACTTTTCTTTATGACAATCAACAGCAACGGTACAGTCGCAAGAAAGGAAGTCCTTCGTGAAATGAAAAAATCCGACAGTCCTTTGGTCGATGCCATAAACGCTGTCATCTCGGGCCCTAATGCAAGCGAGGAGAAATCTGGATGCAGAACTTTGGTTTCAAGCGGAACAAAGCTTATCGGTGCTTCCGTAAAGAATGGAATCGCCACCCTTAATTTCAGTGGAAACTTTGAATTCAACGAATATGGAATAGAAGGTTTAAGGGGACAGCTGCAGCAGATAGTCTATACTGCAACAGCGTTTCCTACAGTAGAGGGAGTCCAGTTCCTTGTAGATGGTGAGAAAAAAGAATATCTTGGGCAGGAAGGCGTTTGGATAGGCACTCCACTTGGGAGAAACTCATTTTAATATAAGCTAAAAATAAAGGCCTTGGATAATTCCAAAGCCTTTTTTATTTACTCTACCCTGTAAGACTTAAGGATTGTATCGAAATAAAAGCGGCTTTTCTGATATACACCGTCAAAGACAGTGAATGTAAGCATGGCAAAATTTCCGTCGCTTTTTCTGGTGACAATCTTAAAATCCCTTGTGACATTGCCGCTTTCAGGCTGGAAGAATACATTCATGATGGACAATCTATTTTCCGTTCTTGTGACCTTAGCCTGCTGCCATACGGAATAGGAATGAGTAGTACTCTGAGTAAATCTTCTTGAAAGAAGATCCAGTGCCTGTTCTATGTCCATTCCTTCTGGAAGCTTCATTTCATTTATTGAAAGAAGTGCATAGTCCCCAAGAAGCCACAGGTTCTGCATCGACTGCTGCCACTGGGTATCCAATGTGATTTTCTGACTTCCACCATTTACTTCCACTTCCTCAGAACGCTTGTCTTTCTTAAAAACACGTTTCTTATCCTTTGGAAGACCATTAACTCCCTTGAACGAAGTAAAGCTTGTATCAGAAGAATCAACAAGAAGTCCACAGGTCTGAATCTGAAGAACAGGTTTTCCATCTGCCCCGGAAATTTCCTCGATATTGAAAATAGGAACAAGGGAATTGTACTTTATCTTGACGTTTCCTCCAAACTGATTAAAGGTATCGGTCACAACCTTGTTTTCGATGGAATCAAGGGGCTCATTCTGCCTTCTCTTTGCAAATTCATAGAGCATGTCGTGAAGGTAATTTACAAGATCAGAATTGCCTTCAACAGTTCCGTCAATTTTTTCTCCTGTCAAAGTAAAGCCTGACTTAGAAGGATCCACATTGACATAAATGGTGATGTCTTTTTCAGTGGACTTTGTCTTTGCATTTGCTGCAGAATAGATACGGGCAGCATAGGTACTGTCGTCGAAATAAAGGAACCCAACAACAGTCTCATTCTTGAAGCTGCTGTCCTGGTAGTAAACATATTCGCCTGAAACATCAGGAATATATTGCTTTACTCCAGGGAGGGACGCAAGGGATAGCATTGTAACAAACATCAGTGTAAATGCCGCAAATATCTTTTTAAAAATTCTCGTGTTCATTAGTCCGCCACCTTGCAATTATTAATTCACAATTCATAATTAAGAATTAATAATTGTGAATTGTGAATTGTGAATTGTGAATTATGAATTATGAATTATGAATTATTAATTACTAATTGTTTAGCTTATCAAGCTCTGCCTTTACGATTTCAGCAATCTTTGCACCTGCTTCTTCTAATGGAACAAGCACAGGGTCTGCCTGGTTACGCATCTTGATTTCAACGTTTGGAAGGTTTTTGTCGCCTACTGTAACGCGAATAGGATATCCGATAAGGTCCGCATCGGCAAACTTGACACCTGGGCGTTCGTCACGGTCATCAAGAACAACTTCAACGCCAGCTGCCTTGAGATCTGCATAAAGCTTGTCTGCGGCATCCTTCATTGCATCCTTGTACTTGATTGGAACGATGGCAACCGTATATGGAGCAACCGACATTGGCCATACAATTCCGTTATCATCGTGGAAGCATTCGATGATCGAAGCAAGAACACGGTCAACACCGATTCCGTAGCATCCCATTGTTGGAACTGCTGCCTTGCCGTTCTTGTCAAGGTATGTAACGCCCATGCTTTCTGTGTATTTCTTTCCGAGCTTGAAGATGTGTCCAAGTTCGTTTCCTTTTGATGTATGGAACTTTCCGCCGCAATGAGGACATGTATCACCTTCCTTGACTGTGCGGACATCAGCGTTGATGTATGCAGTGTAGTCGCGGCCTGGTTCAACGTGCTTGATGTGGAATCCTTCCTTACCTGCACCCGCAAAAGCATCGTGCATGTTGTTTACGCTAAGGTCCTGGATGATTGGGCACTTTACATTTACAGGGCCTACGAATCCGTGTGGAGCACCAGCGATCATCATGATTTCCTCATCGTCTGCAAGAACAACTTCAGAAGCCTTGAGAAGCCCCGCAAGCTTTGCTTCGTTTACTTCAAGGTCACCGCGGATAAGAACGCATGCGTATGAAACAGGATAGAATGTAAACTTTTCTTCCTTCACAGCCTTAAGGTTCTCGCAGTGTGGAGCCTTTGAAAGGTCAAGGGAAGAATTGATTACGCGGTAAACAAGAGCCTTGATGAAGTTCTTTGAAGATGTGCCGAAGAATTTTTCCATGTCTTCGATTGAGAAAACATTTGGTGTTGCAACTTCTTCAATTGCAGCATCAGTCTTTGCCATTTCAGGTGTATCTTCCTTACATGCAGCCTTTTCAACGTTTGCAGCATAACCGCAGTCACAGAGAATGAGAGTATCGTCACCGATTGGGCTTTCTACCATGAACTCTTCTGAACCTGAACCACCCATGGCACCAGTATCTGCCTTTACAGGAATGATCTTGAGGCCAAGGCGCTTGAAGATCCTGTGGTATGCCTTTGCATAGTCCTGGTATGTTGCATCGAGAGATTCGTCGTCTGCATGAAGTGAATATCCGTCTGCCATGTTGAATTCACGGCCACGCATTACACCATAGCGAGGACGAATTTCATCGCGATACTTTGTATTGATCTGGTATGCGTTGATCGGAAGCTGCTTGTATGAAGTAAGTCCCTGGCGCATGATAGCTGTATATGCTTCTTCTGCAGTCGGTGAAACAACCATATCCTGTTCACCGCGGTTTTTTGCCTTGAGCATCTGTGGCCCCATTGTGTCCCAGCGTCCGCTTTCCTTCCAGATTTCACCAGGAACGATAACTGTCGGCTTGAATTCCTGTGCACCGATGTTGTTCCATTCTTCCTTGACGATGTTTTCAACCTTGCGGTATGCCTTGAGTCCGAGCGGCATGTATGTATAAAGACCGTTGCCAAGTTTGCGGATAAGATCAGCTCTCATCATAAGCTGATGGCTTGAAATCTGAGCCTCTGCTGGGGCTTCGCGTAATGTTCTAAAAGAAATTTGAGATGCTTTCATAATAGAAGACATTTTAATGAATTCAAAAAAAAAAGTAAAATGTTGAACACAAAATCATTCTTCTATAAAATACATGCCATGATAAAGAAGAGATTTTTATACGCTGCAATCATCGCCCTTGGAACGCTAGGATTCATTTCCTGCACCACCACAAGCAAGGCCCAGAAGGCATTCGAAGAAGCGGAACCTTACACAGAGAACTACATCACAAACATAAACAGGAATCTGTCCTATACCAAGGAACAGTTCAAAAACGAAAAATTCCTTTTCATCAGGATGCACCACATCAACTACAACGAGGACGGAAAAATCCTTTACTATTGGCGAACACTGGCTAGCTGGATGGGACAGTCTGAAAGCGGAGATGCCTACACCCACACAGCCCTCAACTACACTCTAAAGGATGATTTCATAGGAATCACCACGCAAGGAGAAAATCAGGTCAAATATGAAAGGTTCGGAAGCCCTATGGAAAATCCCTACTTCTCAAAGATCGACATGGACAGAACTTCATGCCTTGTGCTTGCCATTCCTGTATCAGAAAGCGACTGGGAAAACTGCAAAGCACTTCTTGAATACTCAATGTCGCCCAAGAAAAACTTCAAATTCTCAAAGACCAGCGCACTTTCAGTTCCATTCAAGCACAGAAAAGCAAGAAAGCTGCTTAAAACTACGGACTTCAAAAACAACAACGACTACGAAAAGGTTGTTCTTGCCGATGACTATTCAACATATTTTGAAAAAGAATATAAATTCGCCTGCTCTGGCTACATAATGAAGATCCTTTCAACAGGCACCTCAAAATATAACAATATGTTCAACAAAAATAAGATCAAGGCAACAGCATATGCACCTTCCGACCTCCTCTACCTAGACCAGATCCAGCCTCTCTTCACCTGTCGGGCATCCCAATACGACAGGGCAGTTGAAGAATACCTGAAAATCTATCCTGAATTCTCAGAATATTTTTCTAAAAAGTGATTTTTTTCCTTCCGATAATTGAAAGGTAGTACTAGATTTTATTGGGAGGAATTATGGCATACGGTGCAAACCCATATGGCGGATACAACACATATCGCGAAATCGGAGTAAAGACAGCAAGCCAGGGGAAACTGGTCGTCATGCTTTACGAAGGCGCAGTCAACAACCTGGAAAAGGCAATGGCCCTCATTGATCCTACAGGAAAGATTCAGGCAAACAACATTGAGTCATACGGAAACTATCTTCAGAAAGTGATGGACATCATCACGGAGCTTCAGATCAGCCTGGACATGGACAGGGGCGGAGAAATCGCAAAGAACCTCATGTCCCTCTATGTATATTTCAACAAGACAATCCTTGAGGCTACAATGGACCATAAAAGGGAAAAGCTTGATTTTGTCCACAACATGTTGTCCCAGCTCCATGAATCTTGGATCACAGCATCAAACAGCACAGCAAATTCATCTACACAGATACCTGGAACAAGCCCATCATTCAGCGTACAGGGCTGAGAAATCCACCAGAAATTTCGGAGGAAAATAAAAATGGAACAGAAACTTACACAAGCAGAACTTGATGAACGCATCCTCATCCTAAAAAGATTCCGTTCGTTGCTTGAACAGCAGAGAACAAAGTTCCAGGAATACCTTAAGGTCCTTGAGGCACAGGAAAGCAAGATTTCTGAAGAAGACGCAGAGGCTTTGCTTGCCCACAGCGAGCTTGAAACGGAAATCGTTGCCAACATCGGCTCTCTTCAGAAGGTCATCATTCCAATGGAAGCTCTGTACAACAAGACAAAGGCAGCAACATATAATCCTGCAGAAGCAGTTCCAATCTCAAGAATCCAGGCCGACCTTTCAAAGCTTCAGTCGCAGGTTCTTGCACAGAACGAAAAAAACAGAAATCTTCTTAAATCGCATATGTCTACATTGAGACAGCAGATTTCAGAATTCAAAAATCCATACAGGACCGTCACATCTGTCTATTCACAGACTGCAACAGTAGGATCAAGAATTCAGGTTGAAGTGTAATGCGTGGACAACAGAATCCTGACGAGCCAATCAAGCACCGCGAGGTTTGTTGGAAATGCCACAGACCGATGGAAGCCTGCTACTGCAGATATACGGCACCTGTAGAAAGCGGAGTCAAATTCGTTTTTCTCATGCATCCAAAGGAAGCAAGAAAGCAGAAGACTGGTACTGGAAGGCTTGCGTCACTATGTCTTCCTGGCAGTGAGATAATTGTAGGCATAGACTTCACCAACAACGAAAGAATCAATCAGCTCATTAACGATCCACAGTACTACCCAGTGCTGCTCTATCCCTCAGATGAAGCATGGACAGCAGGAAAAGAAGGCTTCAAGGAAACACTCAACGGAAAGACCCTTCTTGCCTTCATCGTGGATTCCACATGGTTCTGCTCAAAGAAAATGATACGCTACAGCATGAACATCAACAGCCTTCCTAAATTCTCTTTTACAGGGCAGTATAAAAGCATCTTCACATTCAAGCACGAACCTGCAGAATATTGCGTTTCCACCATAGAGACCTGCTACTACCTTATCAAGGAGCTGCAGGCGGTGGACATCGCAGACAGGAATGCTGATCCTGAGCCGCTGATGAACGTCTTCAAGGAAATGATCAAATATCAGCTTCAAAAGGAAAACGACCGTATCGACGGCAAGATTGCATCAACCCATATATACGACTACAAGTACACAAAGAAAAGGGACATACCTGACTTTAAGTGAACACTAGCCGTTACTTTCTGTATTCGTTGCTGCTGTTCCTGTATCCAGGGGTAATTCCCTGGATCAGATTCTTTCCAGACCCTGTATTTGCGGTAATCATCCAAACATTCTTTCCATTCACAATAGGTTCCTTTCTTTCATAGGCAAGAATGCATTCATCTATGTTCTGTCTGGAAAAACTTCTGGTGGCGGCACTTGTGGTTATGTAATCGCTGCAGACTCCATTTTCAGGAAAAACCTCACTGTCCCACACACCGCTAAGATCCACTGCATCGGCAATGTCGCTATAGGCATCCTTCCAGAAAACCAAGGTGCTCTTTGCATAGACAAGGGCATCAAGAATCGATCCGTTAAAGGAATTTCTAAGATATACAATATCGCTGTCAGCAAAACATGATTTCGTGTTATCTGACCAAAGATCCCTTGCTGTGCTGCAGGAATCTTCATGGGTTGAAAGTGTAAGATCATCTCCAAGTTCACTTACCATTCCTTCTCCATCAAATTCATCTGCATCGACCGTACGCATGTGGACTGTAATGTAATCTCCTGAGTTCACTTCCACCGCTGGCATTGAATATTTCTTGTCATCACCATCGTTAGCGCTGCATACCTCAATACCGCAAAGATTTCCTCCATCCAGGACATAGACTTCCACATACTCACTTCTATGGACCTTTTGCGAAGTGCCTGCACCATCCTTGACAGAAGCTGTACCATAGGCGTTGCGGACTTCTGAAAGAATGACCTTGGCAGGATGATCATTGAAACCACGGAATGGAATGCTGAAGGTAAGGCTGTTTCCGTGCTCATCCATGATGAGACCTTCAAGTACATACCTGTTTCCAATGACAGTACTGTCTGTCATTTCAACAAATACCGTCTTTCCATCCTCCGAATAAGTTGCCTCCACGCCACAAAAAAGACTTTCTACATCACGGTCATAGGCACTTGCATTCTCAAGCCTGATTTTCTTGGTAAATTCCATCTCAAGGGACCTGCTTCCTGTAACGGTGAATTTTTCCACATGGGGAACTGAAAAATCACCATCAAGCACATCAATTTCATCAAGATCAGCCTTGCATCCCATAGGACATACGGCAAGAATAACGGCAAACAGAAGACCGCCAGCGGGAATGACGGTCCTTAACAGAAACTTTTTCATTAAAACCTCCTGTATATCTAATAACCGTAAAAAACATAAAAAATGCATTCTTTTTATGATTTTTTTTGAAATGATGTTATAATTGCGTAATATGGAAGCAATGGAGATTGAAGAAGAATTCTTAAACCGTACCACTGACAGGGCAAACAAGCTTATCGCAAAAATTTTCCTCTATTCAAACTTTGTCTGTGTGATATTCCTTATTGCCCATTATTTTGATTTCTTCAACATGTCATACACCTACACCCTTATCATCTGGGCTTTGATAATATACTTCTCCGTTTCCATGTTTCTTTTCTGCAGGCTGAATGTAAGCAGATCCTTCACCATGTACCACGGACTCCTAGGCGTAGTTGTGGTCATTTCAGCCATGGGTGCAAACAGTGCCATCGGAGTGAATATTTCCTATGCCGTAGCGACACTTTTCAGCTGCCTTTATCTTGTCAAACGCTATACGATCGTCGCATCTACTGTCGGTTACCTTGGAATGGTCGTTTCCCTTTTCATAAAGTCGAGGACAATGTACCTGGTGGATATGACCAGCGATACTCCTATGGAATACTTCAATCCAATTCTTGCTGGATTCACCATCGAATACATAATTCTCCTTCTTGCCTGCACATCGATCACCAGCATACTGAGGCAAACAGTTTATGAACTTCAGGAAAGAACGGAAAGAATCAGACGAATGCAGACAAAGGAACTCCAGACCTTTGCCAACATAGTTGAATGCAGGGATAAATTCACAGGTGAGCATATTGAAAGAACAAGCATCTATGTGGAACTTATTGCACGGGAACTTGCAAAGACAGAAAAATACAGGAACATACTTACAAGGGAAGTCGTAAACATCATCATCGAAGCTGCACCTTTGCACGACATAGGTAAGATACAGATTCCAGACAACATCCTCAAGAAACCAGGACGTCTCACAGCTGATGAATACGAAGTGATGAAGACCCATTCTGAAATAGGATATAACATGATCGGAAGCTATCTCCCTGAAATCATAGACGAAGAGCTTCTTATGTATTCAGAAATGATGGCTCTCCATCATCATGAGCGCTACGACGGCAAGGGATATCCAAAGGGAATCATGGGAGAGTCGATTCCTCTGTGTGCAAGGATCATGTCGGTCGCAGATGTTCTTGATGCCTTGCTTTCAAAACGTCATTACAAGGAATCTTACCCACTCGAAAAGGCAATAGACATAATCAAGGAAGAGCGTGGCAAGATGTTTGACCCAGATGTTGTGGACAGCCTTTTAAATGTGATTCCTAAGATCAAGGAACTTGAAAACCAGGCTCAGGAAATTGAACTTATTGAAGAATTATAGATTTTGCCATCTAGAACCATAAAAGCCATTAAAGAATGGCTTAAATTGATTTTTTCAGGTCACTTCAATAGTATTGAACCATGAACGCTATTACACAGGGAAACATCCTCAAGGCACTTCTTAGATTTTTCTTCCCTATTCTTCTAGGCACTTTTTTTCAACAGCTTTACAATACAGTTGACGCAGTCATCGTAGGACGATTTGTCGGCAAGGAAGCTCTTGCTGCAGTAGGCGGAAGCTCCGCAGTTTTCGTGCAGCTCATAGTAGGATTCTTCATGGGAATAACCAATGGTGGCGGCGTAATCATAAGCCAGTGTTTTGGTGCAAAGGATTCCTCTTCCCTTGAAAAGACAGTTCAGACATCACTTCTCATGAGCCTGGCAGGTGGTCTTGTCATGACTTCCATCGGAATTTCCCTTGCAAGACCTATATTATCGATAACAAGATGTCCAGAAGCCGTTCTTGATTCCAGCGCACGCTATCTGATGATTTTCTTTTCTGGTCTTGTACCAATGTTCATCTACAACATGTGTTCTGGAATTCTTCGTGGCATAGGAGACTCAAAGACTCCTCTGCTCATCCTCATCATCGGTTGTTTTTCCAACATAATCCTCGATCTTGCATTTGTCATATTACTTGACATGGGCATAGCAGGAGTGGCATCAGCAACTGTTCTCTGCCAGGTTGAATCGGCAATCATTTCCATCAATGTGGTTCAAAAAAGAAAGGATGTCTTCAACCTGAACCTGTTGAAAATGTCGATGGACAGAAAAATTCTAGGCCGTATAATGAGGCTTGGAATTCCTTCAGGACTACAGGGATCCCTTTATGTCATAAGCAACCTTATCATACAGACAAACATAAATTTCTTTGGAACAGATTCCATCGCAGGATGGGCAATCTACGGAAAGATAGATGTAATTTTCTGGATGACAACGGCAACCTTTGGAATAGCCCTCACTACGTTCAGCGGTCAGAATTTCGGTGCGGGACAATATGACAGGATAAAGAAAGCAACATGGATCACATTGGGACTTTCCCTCGCATCCACCTCGGTCATAGTATTTGCCTTCATGAACTGGTCCCAGGGAATATACAGATTGTTTACAAACGACCAGGAAGTGTTGGAGAAAGGTATTGAAATGGTTAGATACCTTGCGCCTTTTTACTTTGTCTACATTTCCATTGAAATTCTAAGCGGTACGGTAAGAGGTGCAGGAAAGAGTCTTGCCCCTACACTGATAACGGTTTTTGGTGTCTGTGCCCTCCGTCTTCTATGGCTTTTCATCGCAGTGCCAGCAAACCAGACCATGAGGATGGTTCTTTTCAGCTATCCTCTTACATGGACCGTAACTTCCCTTGCATTCTGGGTATATTTTCTAAGCAACAGATGGCTTAAAAAGTAACATGCAAAAAAAAGCAGACCACAGGAACTCTAAATTCCAAAGGGTCTGCAATTCTCACAAACGCCTAGAGGCTTGCATGAGGGGCAATCAACTTGAAGATTCGGTCAAGATCATCGCCTGTATAATAGTTGATGGTGATAGAGCCTTTTGAAAGATCTCCCTTAATCTGAATCTTTGTACCAAGTCGTTCTATTATCTTGTTTTCAATGGCAATAAGATTTGGATCACGGTTATCCACGGCAGGCTTTGATGTTCCTTGACCAGAAGAAGATGGACCATCTTTCATTTCCTTTGCCATAGCCTCTGCCTGACGAACATTGAGTCCCTGCCCCTGGATTCTTCCATAAAGAATCCTCATGTCGGTATCATTGTCCAGGCTGAGAATAGCACGGGCATGACCAGAAGTGATCTTGTCTTCAACCAAAGCCTTCTGGATATCCTCTGGCAATTTAAGGAGACGGAGACAGTTTGCAACAGTAGACCTGTTCTTTCCAACACGCTCCGCAACCTGATCCTGATTGAGGTTTGCAATTTCCATCAGCTTGTAGTAAGCCTGGGCTTCTTCCACAGGATTGAGATCTGAACGCTGAATGTTTTCGATAAGGGCAACAACCAGCTTCTTTTCATCAGAATACTTCTTGAGCTGAACTGGTATTTTTTCAACGCCAGCCTTAAGGGAAGCTCGAGTACGGCATTCTCCAGAAATGATGTAGAAAGTACCGTCACCAGCATCTTCCACTGTAACAGGCTGAAGGACACCAATCTGACGGATTGATTCAGAAAGCTCAGAAATGTAATCCTCGTCAAAATGAGTACGAGGCTGATATGGATTAGGCTTGAGAAGCTTTGGATCGCACCACAAGGTTCCATTTTCATCTGCGGTGATTCCGTTTGGAAGATTTGTCTTTGTCGATGCGACAGCAGTTTCCTTAAGCTGAACTCCAGTGCTCTGCTGTTCTACAGGAGCTTTTACAGAAGAATAATCGTCCTCTGCATCCTGCATTAAGGCTCCAAGGCCTCTACCAAGTCCCTGATGCTTAGCCACGGCTTATTACCTCTTCTGCAAGTTTCTTATAGCTTTTTGCACCGATACATGTCGGATCATAGATACAGATCGGCTCTCCATGGGAAGGTGCCTCAGAAAGCTTGATGTTTCTTGGAATCATTGTATTGAAAACATAGTCTTTGAAATAAGAGATGACCTCTTTTACTACCTGCTCCGCAAGCTTTGTACGGCTGTCATACATCGTAAAGAAAATACCACCGATCTTAAGGTCCTTGTTGATTCCGTTCTGAACCTGCTTTACAGTCTGCAGGAGAAGAGTAAGACCTTCAAGGGCAAAGTACTCGCACTGCATTGGAACGAGAACTTCATCTGCCGCAGCAAGACCGTTGAGGGTAAGAAGTCCAAGAGATGGAGGACAGTCGATGATGATGTAGTCATACTTGTCGCGTACAGGTGCAATCGCATTCTTAAGGTAGAATTCACGGTCATCGAGACCAACAAGTTCTACGACTGCACCAGAAAGATCGATGGATGCACTGATGACATCAAGGTTCTGCAATGCAGTATGCTTGATTGCCTCGTCGCAAGAAGCCTGTCCCGCCATGAGCTCATAGATTGTAGGTTTTTTCTTGTTTACGCCAACACCAGACGACATGTTTCCCTGGCTGTCAAAATCCACAAGAAGAACCTTTTTACCTGCTTCTGCAATATATGCACCGATATTGATTGCTGATGTAGTCTTTCCTACACCACCTTTCTGATTAACAAGTGTGATTACCTTTCCCATAATGCTACCATTATACTATTATTTTGTGTCAGTTGTCGATAAGTGAAAATTTCAACCATCAAGGATCAATAAGATCGTTGAACCAGGTCTTTAGACTGCGCCAGCTTCTGACTGCCTTTCTTTTTGCCATGTTGCCAGCTGCTTCCTTGACCTTAGACAAGCTTCTGCTTGCAAGAGCCTGAGGATCAATATCCTTCTTAAAGCTGGAAAGTATCATCCTTGCATAGCGTGGAACCGTTGCGGCAAACACATCGCCCGCAAGTGAAAGAATCCAACCAAGGCAGATGAGGACGGCAGTTATTGCCTGCCATCTGTGAATTGTTTCCGCAGCCCCAAAAATATCCAGAGCAACGATTGCGGCAACGGCAAGGGAAACAAGACGCTTTGCAAAACGCACAGGCCTTACGATCCTCGAGCTGAGTTTCTTCTGCTGCTTAAGGCTGACAAGAAGGAACATAAACTGAATTGAACACACTCCAAGAAGACTCATGGTGTATACCTGGTATCGTTCAAGATATATGAATCGAAGAATCAGGTAGACAATATATACAACCTGAAGAAAAAAACGGCACACTGAGAAAAAGTATGTGAACTCGTCTATGATCTGGTTTATTGCCTTTTCCGTCTGCGGAAGAATGAAATTCTCCTCAGGCTCGCTTGGACCTTTATCTATGTATTCAATTTCCATCTAAACCCTCTTGTTCTCCAGAGCAAATCAACCAAAAAGTCTACGGCATTCAAGGTAGAATCTCTTTTCATCCGCTTCGCCCATGCTGAAGCTTTTTCGTGGAAGAGGTCCACGACCGCTGATGGTGTCAAAGAAAGAATCCTTGGCGATTGGAGGAAGAAGAATTGAAACTGCATTTTCCTTCTGTCCAAGACGGAACACTTCTTCAGCTCCATGGATGTAGTCAATCTCAATGCCGTCGTACTTTTTGATGAATTCATCAAGTTCTGGCTGAAGACGACTTACGGCAAGATCAGTAATTTCAGTAGCAATACGGGTAAAGCGAAGTTTTCCATCTACGCTGTATACAAATCCAAAATCCGCAACTGAATTCTTTACATTGACTTCAAGAGCCCCACGGTTGTCCTCATCGATGATTTTTCCATCAAGCTTGTCCGCAAGGTATGAAATCAATTTCTGTGGATATGCATTGAAAAGTACACGGTGAATAGGCTCAAAAGTAAGGCCTTGGTCATAGATGTTTACTATTTCAACAAGGGCATAGCGCACATTTGAACAGGCAATTTCTTCTTCTGATTTTCCTTGTGCCCTAAGTTCATCTCTATATTCATCCCATACAGCCTTGGCTGTCGCAAGGGAATGGTTTCCATCACCAACCGCAAACATGAATGTACTTCCATCAGCAGCCGTATTATCCTTGAAGAGCTTATCAAGGCTTTCGTATACGGACTTCATGTCGGCTTCTGATCTTACAGCCCATCCTGAAACATGCCCAGCACCAAGCATAAGATCCCCGTCATAGACTGGTGAATTCTTTTTTGCATTGTCACCAGCCTTTTCCACAAGGCAATGCTCAGGATCATTTACAAGGAGCATGATATGAGGAAGCTCAAGAGGTGCGTTTTTTCGGATTTCCTTTCTTGGAGGAATACGGTCAACAATGGTAGCTTCCGTTGCACGGATAAGATTCTTACTGAAAGGCTTCCACTCGTAGGTATCAAGATCAATTGCACATACAAGCCCCTTTCTTGTTCTTCCGTAGGCAGAAGTGCGTTCTACATATATGAATTCTTCAGTTTCCTCGTCAAAGACATTGCTTGAAACATAGTCAGACATTGCACTACGGATTTTTTCAAGGCGCTCCTTTCTGTCTGGAGAACCAAGGTAAACCTCTGGAAGAATAAGGTTCAAGGTTGAAGGATTTGATCCTGCTGCATCAGAAACCTTTTTCCAATACTCCATATCCTGCGTATACTGATCACAGGCAATTACACTCCATGAGTCCAACTTCTTGTCGCGTGGCAAAAGAATGCCAGGAACCTTAATTCCAAACTTGTCAAAATTATTCATGGAAAACATTATAGCAGAAACCCTATGAATTTGTAACAGGGTAAAACATACTCAAGTCTACCCAACTTTATGTTTTTAATTTACAATGAATCCATGGCGATGAATTTACAGCAACGGCAGCTTCAAAAACAGGTTCAGGTAATGAGCCAGAAGCAAATTCATTCTCTCAGCATCCTCTCCATGTCTTCCCAGGACCTAAACGCTGAAATAAGAAAGGCAGCAGAAGAAAATCCTTCTATTTTAATCGGAGACATGATGAACAGAAAAGGAAGGATGCCTAAGGACAATCTAAGAATCTCGTCATCTTCAACAAAAGGGGAGCTTGCCTCAGAGTCACACCAGGCAGCCTTGGAAGCCCATGCCGACACAAGAAAGTCCATCACCGAGCATTTTTTAAGCCAGCTCAATATGCTCAACCTTCCTCCTGCGGAATTTGAGCTATGCGAAAAACTTATATACAATCTGGATTCCAAAGGATTCCATTTTCTTGCCCCTGTTTCCCTTTTGGACAAGAAAAACAGAAGCCACACCATCGGTCTTCTTGAAAAATGCATGGCAAGAATACAGCAGTTTGATCCACCTGGACTTTGCGTAAAGAACATGGAAGAAAGCCTGTTCGTCCAGGCAAAGCAATCAGGGGACGCACCTGAACTTGCTCTGTTTCTGCTGGATGGAAGGCTGAACTACCTTGATCCTCCAAAGCCAGATAGAATTCTTACAAAGATAAAAAAATATCTTGACGGTCATAAAAAGATGATTGGACTTACGGAAGCATCGATGCGGTATACGGACTTTACTTTAAGTGAAGAAGAAATCGAGAAGGCATTGCTTTTCATACGCCGTCTTGACCCTTTTCCTGCGCGAGACTTCTCCACAACAGAAACCCACTACATATCACCTGATGTCCATGTCGAAAAAATTGAAGACAACGACATTCCAGACGATGCGACAACAATAGGTGACAGTGAAATTCTTCTCAACATAAGAATGAACGATGAAAGCATTCCTCCCATCTCAATCAACGACGAGGACATGAAGCTTCTTGAATCAAAAGACCTTAGCGACGACGAAAGGAAAGAGCTGTCGGAAAAGATCACCAAGGCAAAGGAACTGATGGAAGCAATAGCATACCGACAGAACACCATGCTCAGGGCATGCTCGGAGATCGTCAGGATTCAGCTTGAATTCTTTAAAAAGGGACCTGGTCATCTTTCCCCACTTAAACTCCAGGACATAGCAGATAAACTTGGAGTCCATGAAACGACCGTAAGCAGAATGTCAAACAGCAAGTACCTTCTCTGCGACTGGGGACTGTTCAACATAAAATATTTTTTCACAAACGCCGCATCCACAAGCGACAGCTCCGTAAGCCGTGACAGAGTACTGTTTCTTGTTAAGCAGATCATTGAGGAAAACACAAGCGGAAAAAAACTCAGCGACCAGAAAATCGTAGAAGCATTGGGAAAGCAGGGAATTAAAATTGCACGCCGCACCATCGCAAAATACAGAAATCTGCTGAACATAGAATCTTCATACAATAGATGATTCCATGTCCAATACTTATACAATCCTTCCTATTTTTAAAATTATTTTAAATTTTGATTTTTTAAAATTAAGTGTTATAATATATATATAACCTTGATAGAAGGTTTGGGTACGGCAGTTTGCTGGACATATAAAAATACTACACAAGGAGTACTACCATGAAGACATCAATTTCAGCACAGGGCTTTACACTCGACAAGGACCAGCAGGAACTTATCAACAAGAAGCTTGAAAGAATCAGCTACGCAGAGAACCTTATCGTGGACCTTATCATTCACGTAAAGGAAGACAAGAAATTCTATTTTGATACAACTGTAAACTATCGCTGGGGTGCAAACGCACACGTTACAGGCGATGATTTTGATTTTGCAGCTGCACTCAACAAAATGATGGATGTTCTTGATCAGAAGGTTAAGAAGGATAAGGATAAGGTTCAGGAAAAGAAGTAATTTCAATGACTGAAACCTGCATATAGGGGATGAGCACCTGTTGTTCATCCCTAAAAAAGAAGGACCGTCTACAAGGAGAGGTGCAATTCCCAACAGACGGTCCTTTGTTTTTTTAAATCTTTTTTAAATTGTTTTTAACTGATTGACTTATACGAACAGCATTGAATCAAACCTGATGTCAATGACCGTTATATCATCTGGAAGCATACTGTTTCCTATGTAGTTATCTACGCAGTACTTGATTTCCTTGGCAACATCTGCAGTCGGTTTTGTATAAAGATCGATGAAGAAATTCTTTGCATTCTGATCTTCAAACCTGAATCCATCTTCATTGACCATATCTGTCAAACCATCTGAGTACAATTCAAGATGGATTCCCTTCTTGGCGGCAAGGGTAAGATAAGGCTTTGTATCTTCTTTCTTTGAGTTCTCCAGATTAGACTTTACAGATCCCATTCCAAATGGAGGCAGTTTTGGTTCTATGCTTGCAACCTTTGGTCTAGGATCATCCTTGCTTGAATTTGCATAGACAAGGTAAGTCGTAGTATGGCCACAGTTGAAGACCTGGAAAAAATGCTTCTTAAGATCAATATAGACAAAGACACCTGTTATGAAGTTTCCAACAGGAACAACATCCTGAAGGTAATCATCGAACTCTGAAAGAATATCTACAGGATCAAGAGAAATGTTAGGAAGCTTTCTGCGGGCTTCAAAAAATGAAATGGCGGCAACAGTAAGCAAGGAAGCGGCAACATTCTTTCCAGAAACATCGCAGCAACATATAAGCGACTGGAATTCTCCAAGCTTGAATGTCTTATAGAAGTCACCTCCCAAGGTATTTGCCATTCTGTTCCAGCAAGTAATGCCAAACTGGAATTTTGAAAGATCGTCTGTAGACGGGAAAAGGGACCTCTGGATCTGACTTGCTTTATCCAGATCCTGTTTTCTGATTTCATCCATACGGTCAAGGAATTCATCAAGGGCAACAATACCAAAGAAGTTTCTCCTGTCAAATACAGGGAAATAAACCATGCCGAATTTCTTGTTGAGTTCAGAGATTCTACCAAGGGTCTTTTCGATATAGTCTTTTGCCTGGAAAATTACGCTGACCTTTGTCGTCATTTCAATGATTGTGCGTGACATGAAACGCTTGAAAGCTGTAGAAGTCGCTTCTTCTACAGTATGTCTATCAATGATACCGACAACCCTATCATATTCTTCGACTGGAACCGCACGAAGATCAGGGTTCCGTTCAAACATCTCTATTAAAGTATCTATGGTTGCACTGCCGTTTACAGGTTCAATGTATTTTGCAATTGATCCAATCTGCTTTGGAGAAAAATCCTTGGCAAAATTTTCAGTTCCGTTTTCGTTACGAACAACCTCCTGCTCGCCTGTAAACTCCATTGCATCAATGAATTCGCTTTCCACTCCCGACATAATTTTCTCCCACAAACTTTATAAAATACTAAGTATAAATTCACTCCCATCATCATATTAAATCACCATCATCAATATAGATATGGAATTAGTTGTTAAAAATTAGGATTTTTCCTATCTGTCATGGAAGAAACAACCGTAAAAACTGCAGGAATTAGGATTTTTTTAATGTCAGAAAAGTGAAGATACTGTCAGTTCTTTTAATCATCTGACTCTTCCTTGAGCTTGCTCAATCTGTCATTCATCTTGTTTGCCATGATGCAGCCTGCGTACCAATTGAAGAAGCCTGCAATGCCATAGACAACAAGAATGGTCACTTCGAATCCACAGATCATGCCAAGATCCTTGAAATCAAACCACTTGAGCCATAATCCCATGGAAACTACGGATGCATTGACCATTATAAAGAAAAGAACATTATATAAAAGAGCCTTTGACTTTGATGTGTTGTCCTTTATTTCAAGAAGACAGTTAAGCAATGCAAGGAAAAAAGAAAGTCCAAGGCATCCGAAAACATACGGAAGGTTAAGGTTTACATCGAAGCCCCAGAACACCAGGATGAAGAGACTTGAAAAAATGAAGACCAATGTGTTGATGACTGAAAATTTTAATATTAGTTTACTTATGAAATCTCTGTTCATGATTATTACTCTCCTCAAAGTCCAAGCATATCCTTTAGCACTGGCACATAATTTCTTGAAATGATTATCTTACATTCATTTTTTAGTATCGCCTCAAACCTGCTACCAAAGGCTGGTGAAAGGCTCTTTACCTGATTGAGATTCAATATGGTAGATTTGTTTGCCCGCATGAAACTTTTGGGTGAAAGATACTGTTCAAGCTGATATAGTTTTTCCTTTGACTCAAAGGTTCCATTGGTCGTATAGGCAAAGACCAAATCATCGATGCTTTCTATGTAAAAAATATCTTTCTGATCTATAAAGACCATGTTCTCACCTTTATAGAAAACCAGTTTTTCATTTTTAGCTTTAAATGAATTGATGAGGCTTACAAGCCTGTCATCCAGAGCACAGCATTTAACGATGATTTCTTCTTCCTGCCCTTCTGGGCAATCCAATATGGTCACTTTCATACAACTACCTGAGGCTCATTATATCACAGCGACAATATTTTCTCACCTTTCTTAAGGCACAAGGCAGCCTCTGATTCCTTTTTACAGATGAGATGACATTCAGCGGCAGAAGCATAACAGTATGCAATGACAAGTTTGTCCTTTTCTGACATTATTGCCTCCTGTGCCTTTTTTTCATAGAGTTCGGCACACCTGATGAAATCCATGGCTCCCTGCTCTGCTTTTCCAAAAACTGCATTTGGAACGGAAACGCTTACCTCCGCACGGTTCATGAGAGCCTCAAATTCTGATTCCTTACCAGTGGAAAGCTCAACACCACGATCAAGATAAACGAAGGCCTTTTTTACAAGTCCCATGGCAGAAAAGACATTGGATTTTCCACCTCTGATGGCAAGACAGGATCCATAATAGGCATTCGCGATCGGATCGTTTTCATTCTTTTCCACAAGAGCCTTAAACAAAGGTTCAGCCTGATCTTCACTTCCTTCTGAAAATAAAAAGTAAGCCCTATCGAAAGCTTCATTACCTGTCTTATGCTCATTTACTGGATTTTCATTCTTCATGTCATAGTAGCTATTCTTGATGTTTTCTATGATTTCCTTCATGTTCTTTTTATTCTCCTTTGATTTCATGTTGACGCACTGTGACATCTGAATGCCGTCCTCAACATAGATGCTATGCATAGTATTTTCCGTCGTGTAGAATTTCTGCAGCCTTTTTTCTTCAAGCGGAATTCTTGTCTTTATCACTTTTCCATTTTCCATGAAATAGTTTTCACAGGCACAGACAAGTTTTCCATTTTGATCCAATAGAACAGTTCTGTCCTCTCCGATGCTCAGAGTATATTCATCCCCGTAATCATTTTTAAGAATTACATTGACGGAAGAAAAAGACCTTGCGTCCATATCATAGCGCTGCTCTATCTGCCAGTAATCTGGATTCTGCTGCCAGACGGCATCGTAAACAGGCTGATAAACCTTGTATTCTTTAAGGTTTTTGCAGTCATCAATTTCATCGATAAAATCGCGCGCAAGTATTCCACCAGTAAAACCTGGACTGACTTTTAAATCCAGTTTTTTCGCAACAAGATCCCCCATGAAATCTTCACCGATAAACATCATTGGAATTCCAACAAAACAGGAAATACTTACCAACGCTGCACTTAAATAAAATCTCAAACTCTTCATCTTATACCTCACTTTAAGCTGTAATGAAACTAACGATTAACTCCATGGATTTCACAGAAAAACTTCCCGACATAACCACAAAGAAACTGAAGGCCGCAAAACGGAACAGAAGGGCTGGATCAAGGAACGCTTGTACCGCTTTACCGATCTTTGTAGAGGGAGCCGGTCTGCCGCATTTTTTAGTAAACCTAAAGTCATAGCTGATGGCATTTTCACTGCAGACACCCATGCACTCTCCGCACTTTGCGCAGGTAATCTCAGGCTTTCCTTTTTTCTCCCTGATTGTCGTAATGTCGATGGCACCAAATGGGCATGACTTTGCGCACTTCAAGCACCCTTTGCATTTATCCGTGTCTATCTTTACACGGAAGGCGCTGAACCTGTCTGTAAGTGAAGCAAAAGCCCCGAAAGGACATAACATGCTGCACTGAGTCCTTCTTTTTGTCAGAAGCGGAAGGACGATTACAAGGGCAACGAAAAGGCCTATGAAAATAATGCCTCCGATTATGGCAGGTATGGAATCAAAGGGCTGGTATTCCGTCACCAGTTTGAACGGACAGAACCACTCGCAGTAGATCGCCGCCATGGCACCAAGGGACCCCAGAACGATGAAAGCAAAGAAACCAAACTGGAATTCCCTTATCTCACGATTTTTTGAAAGAAGATTGATCTTTGGCTTTTTTGCAATGGAAGCAAACCCCTGATCCCAACCTCCGTAGAAGCAGACCCAGCTGCACCAGCCGCGTCCAAGGGTTACTGTGAACATGAACCAGATGCAGAGCATTCCGGCAACCGCAGCATAGTGACCCGTAATCCGTGCAGGAAAAACAATGTTCTTCGTAATGACGAATGGCGCAAGGACCTGAGGTATTGTAATATGACAGAAAGGAAGTTCCGCGTTGGAAAAAGCTTCATTTGTAATCGCCATGGATCCACGCGACACGATGAGTTCATTGATGAATCCAATGCAAAAGAACACTGCATAAAGGCTCAGGCATAACCTTCTGTATTTCATTCCGCTGCCCTTTTTCTTCTGTTCAAGAAAGGTCATTCTTGCAAAACAGAAAAGAAGGAAAGCTGCATAGATCAGGCTGTATACGGAAAAATTATTTCCAAGTACCACAAAAAACAGGATGACAAAGGACATCATGATTGACTGGATGATTAAAATTGCTTTCATGGATGCACCCTCCTAGAATACAAGTGGAATGAGTCCCACAAAAAAGATGTAGTAAAACGCAAGGAGTATTTTTGTCACCCGTGCTACTCTTTTCAAAGACGGAACTTTTATCGCCGCAAAAGGAATTCCAAGATACGGAATAAAATACGGAAGGGATCCGACGTAAAAGAAGATCATGTAAAGGAATCCTGTCTTTCCACCGTTCATGGTTCTGAACATGGCGGTCCAAAGTGGAGGACAGATATGAAGTCCTACGGAAAGCCCCGTAATGACTGCAGTCGCATAATCATTCGACAGCTTTTCAAAGCGGCATCCATGGGAACATCTGCTGTTGAAAAGAAGGCTTATGCCGCAAAGGATGTAGGCATAATAGGAAAGTTTCCTTGCAAAAGAAGGATCAAAGAATTCCCCTGCAAGAAGTCCAAGGCATGAAAGAATTATGCCAAGGATAAAATATGTCAAAAGACGGCTGCCAAGGAAAATTCCCGTAAGGGCCGCATTTCTTGTAAAACCATCTTTCTTTGAACAGAACAGGAACGGCACAAGTACCGGCGCGCAGTACATGGTGCAGTAAGTTCCCGTTGAAAAACCAAGTGCTATTGCTTCTAAAACCATGAGCCCACTATAACGCCCCATGGTTCAGAAGGGAATATGAAAAAATGCAAGTTGCAGGAATTATGGGGTAAGATGCAGGAAAACATGTCTTTTTCAGCTGTTCAAGAATTACCGTGCAATTCTTGCGGCGAAAGTCATGTCAGGTATTGGCTCCTAAACGGGCAAAGCTTTCACCTGTAAGCTGTCTCCGATATTTCGGAGGAAAATATCAAACAATTTCAATTGGTGAATAAGCAAAAATTTCTACGTTATTATATATGAGTTAAAGTTTTTATTGTGCTTTTTTATTTCTTCGCACATTTTTAACACCATCGCTTTTGTTCCTGGCAGCCATATATGATAATGCCTATTATCTAAAGTATTAATCCAATATCCTCCAATGTAGTGACTAAGCATAACATTTGAAAGAACTGAATAATCCTCCCTGCGTTTTATCCACAATATCCTAATTTCTATACACTCTTCAAAGTATGAAATAGAAGTAGAAAAAGATGTGAGAATAATAAACAGACAAAGAGAAAAGCAGAAAACTGTTCCCGCAATGCATTGAAAAACGGTCTCATATGCATTTGAAACAAGTAAAAAAAATCCCATGAAGAACAATAAAACAGTCAATACTAGTGCACTAATTCTCAGTATAAAAGATTTTATTTCTACTCTTGATGTCATTTTCATCTTTTCCGTGTGCAGTATAGGAACCATCACTATTATTAATCCACATGCCCGTGGGGTCAGAATACTTGATCGGATTGTTTGCGCCGTAGGCATACAAATTACCATTGATGGGCCGAACCCTGATTTTTCACCTGTTTTCCGAC
>NZ_JAZUGX010000033.1:0-5997 GCF_045641405.1 Treponema sp. | reverse complement strand
AATCTAATTTTTTTAAGTCTTTTAAAAAGACCGTAACTTCAAAAAAGTTTATTACAGTAGCAGCAGTTTTAGCACTCTGTGTCGTTCCAACGTTCGCAGCCTCAGGTAGTGGGGAATCCATTGTTGAGCTCGATAACTGGGCAGACAAGATTCTTGAATTGTTCCAGTCATCTTGGGTCAAAGCAATTCTTTTAGTAGCTCTTATCGTTGAAGCTATTGGTATGGTTCTCGCTGGGCAGCAGGGTGGTGGCGGCCAGATGATTAAAAAATTCGCACCATGGATTATCGGAACAATCATCCTTCTTTCTGCTTCAAGTATCTGTTCATACTTCCTTGATGACCTCAATTTTGAAGTAGCAATGATTCCTCAGATTCAGAACACAGTCGACATGGCAGGAAACTCTCTCTCTGCAGCATGTGTCTAGTCACAAAAAGGCCAGTGATTCGCCTGAATTACTGGCCCCAAGGAATTAAAAAATGAATCAGATAAATAGAGAGACAGAACAAATTAAAAACATTCTCGATTGTCATGAACTAAGACTTCTTGCACCCATCCGTCTAACTGATTCTGGTTATGAGGTTTTGATTAATCTTGATGGAAGAGCCATTCCAAAAAAGGAACTTAAAAAGATATTTGAAATGGACTCATTAAAAGTAATTGAAATTGACACATTGAAAGACAGTCTTGGGCTTTATGCATATGCAATGATTGGAAAAGATTCCTATCAGGAGGCTGAATGGAAGAATTAAGTGTTTATGACTATTCAACACCAGTACATCGTGTACTTCTTGAACCAAATCTGCTCGTCGGTATCGGTGTGATACCGGCAATGCTGATTTTAGTAATTACTATCGTGCTTATGAACGTAATAAGCATTTGGTGTGCAATCGTGGGAATCTTTTTATTTGTTGCGGCAAAAATGGTTTGTAAAAATGACCCTTATGCCCTAACAGTAATTTTTGACAGAATCCTTGCACCAGATATTTGGAGGGCTGACTAATGAAAATACCATTCTTAGATTTACTGAAATTTAAAGAACCTCAGAATGAACTCAAATATGTTTTGCCATGGAGTTTTATCATCCAACCAGGAGTTTGCTTACTCAAGAATGGAGCTGTGATGGCAACATATCAGGTGGAATATCCTGACCTTGAATCTTCATCTGCTCCAGAGATAGCAAGCATGGCATCCTTATTCAACAGGTCAGCCATGACACTTGCACAGAATGAAGGTTGGGCTCTTTTCTTTGACGTAAAAAGATATAAGACAAAGGACTATCCCGCAGGCGAATTTTCCAACCTTGCAGGATGGTTAATTGACCAGAGACGTGCTGAAAATTATCACAAGTTCGGAGAACATTTTACAA
Organism: Treponema sp.; assembly: GCF_045641405.1. Classification (GTDB taxonomy): domain Bacteria; phylum Spirochaetota; class Spirochaetia; order Treponematales; family Treponemataceae; genus Treponema_D. The sequence continues at coordinate 4,630 of NZ_JAZUGX010000033.1, read as the reverse complement.
CTGAATACTACATTACTTTTGTGTACCAGCTTCCAAGCGACATAGACTCAAAAGCAACGGGACTCTTCTTCAAATCAAATCAGAAGTCCAAAAACACTAAATCAAGATCGCTTTTCGGTAAGTCTGAAAACCTTCCAAAAGTTCAGAAGGAAGTAGAAAACTTTCTCGATGAATGTGAAAAAGTAATGGGAACTTTAGGTGTAAAACTTTGGATCCATCGTCTCGACAATTCGGAACTTTTTTCTTACATAAAGAGTTCGGTTTCACTCCATAGGCAGAATCTTATCTACCCTGATGATACTTTCTTCTTCCTGGACAATTATCTCTGTGATATGGATGTTCGTAACAGCCAGCCATTAAAGATTGGTGAATACTATGTTCCTGTAATGGGAATCATGGATTTCCCAAACAAAACTTATCCTGCCATTTTTGATGGACTCAATAGGACCATGACAGAATTCCGATGGACTACAAGATTCATTCCGATGTCAAAGGAAAAATCTGCCAAGGAAGCTGAGAAATATCAGAACAGATTTTATTCAGCTCGTAAGTCGGGAATGACATTGTTCACAGAAATGGCAATGAATGTTGAAATCGACAAAGAGAATAAAGGTGCTCTTGAGATGGAAGCACAGGCCTCTGATATACAGGGAGATATTGCTCTTGGAGAATATGTTCTTGGTTATTACACAAGTAACCTGATGGTATGGGACAAAAAACTTGAAGTGGCAAAAGAGAAATCTCGTAAGCTGCAGCAGGTTGTAAGAAGCTGTGGTTTTTCTGTGAAAGAAGAAACATTCAACAATGTTCAAGCATGGCTTGGGATGATGCCAGGTAATGTATATGCAAATATACGAAGACCACTTATTTCAACTAAGAATTTTTCAAACATCATTCCGTTAAGCTCCGCATGGCAGGGAATGCTCTATAACGATTTCACGGAAGAAACCTGTGGAAGTTCAATTCCTCTTTGTACTTGTTCAACAAGTTATGGAACTCCATTCTTTTTGAACCTTAATGTCAGAGATGTTGGTCACACTTTCGTTTTTGGTCCTACCGGTGCAGGTAAGTCTACCCTTCTCGCTCTGCTGATGGCTTCAGCCACAAAGTACAAAGATGCAAATATCATCTGTATCGATAAACAGCTCTCAAGCCGTGCATTCATGGTAGGAGGCGGTGGTGTCTATGTTGAACCTGGTAAGGACGCTGTAGCATTTCAGCCACTCTCAGAACTGAAAGGTCCTGATGAATGTACAGAAGCAGAATATACAGAAAGCCTGATGTGGTGTCAGCAGTTCATTGAAGGACTCCTAAGTCAGCAGAACATCGAGACAACTCCAGAGATGAGTAAGGTTATTTCTGAAACTCTGCGTTTGATTTCTCTTAAGGAACCAAACAGAAGAACACTCACAACTTTCCAGCAATATGCAACTTACTCAGATCCAGAAAATGGCAGCAATACAATTCGCATTGGATTGGACCCATATTGTGCCGGAGGACAGTTCGGTTCCATCTTTGATGCAGACGAAACAAACCTTCCTCTTTCAAAGCTGGTAACAATTGAAATGGGAAGTCTCATGCGTTTGTCAGAAAAAGCCGTTGCCCCTGCCCTCATGTACATATTCCGCTATTTGGAAAAATTATGGAATGTTCCTACAGGACAGAAACAGCCTCTGACATTTCTTTTCCTGGATGAAGCCTGGCTTTATCTTCAGCATCCGATTTTTGCTGGATTCCTTCAGGAATGGCTTAGAACTCTGCGTAAGAAAAAAGTGTTCTGTATTTTTGCAACTCAGGAAGTTGCAGCAGCAGCCAAATCATCATTGAGTGACACAATCGCACAGCAGTGTTTGACCAAGATTTATCTTGCTGATGAATCCGCTACTTCACCAGGCCTTGTAGACAGCTACAGATATTTTGGACTTACAGATTCTGAGATTCTTGCGTTAAGCAATGCAACAATGAAGAAGGATTATTATTTCAAGAATCCAAACGGCTGCAGAATGTTCACATTAGATTTGGATCCTTTCCAACTCGCTTTGATTTCTCCAGATCACGAAATGCTGGACAAGATTGAAGCTGAAAAAGGAAGGAACACTATGGAACCTCTGGCATTTGAAATTCTTAAAGCAACAAAAGAAAAGATGGCCGACTTGGGAAGAGACACAAGATGTCTCGACTATGAAAAATATAAAAACATGATTTCATAGATTTGGATGTGACAGGCAGATATATGTCACAGTTTATTTAAGCTCCATTGTTCTGCCAAATGGAGTCGGATTTTACAACATGAGGAACACATCAAATGAAAAAAAAACTTTTAGCAATTCTGTCAGGAGTATTTCTGACAGTAACAAACATTCATGCAACCGGCTACCCCGTATTCGATATTACAGGTTGGCTTACAGCAATCGATCAGCTTTACAGCCAGTACGATATGGTCATGAATACAATTACAACTATCGAAAACCAGTATCAGCAAATTCAACAGGCCGTTGAAAGAGCAAAATCAATTGACTGGGAAAATATCCGTTTCGATGGAGACTTCGATATTCGTAACGACATCCGTGATGCCAACAAAAGAGTTAATGCACTCTTAACCCAGGCACGAAGAATCAAAGATACTCTGACAACACAAAGCATAGACTGTGGCAACGGAAATAGATATTCGATTGCAGATCTTTGTGGAATGGGTGAACAGGGAAAAAACTTTTTCACAGCCGTTACTGACACCGGTGAGTTCATGACTTCAAACATGAAGAACACAATCAAGAATATTGAGGAAGGTCTTTCAGAAAAACAGAAAGAAGCAATCTGGCGTAAGTATGGAATAAGTCCACGCAATTACATCTTCGTTTCTCAGTCTGTTGCAAAGGTAAAAGATGCTTCTGCAAAAGTTCTTGCAAAGGCAACTGATGAAGCCGTTCAACTTAAACGAGAAGAACAGATTGCAAAATCAAATGCAATCATGCAGGCCGCTTATGCACAGACAGACTCTAACGGAAACATGACAGAAGCTGCAGCCAGTGAAGCAAACCTTCATCTTACACAGCAGGTTATCGAAGAACTTGGTGGTGTTCAAGAAGCAATAAATGATTTAGCAAATGTCACAGCTTCAAAGTTAATCGCAGATGAAAACGAAAAACAGGTTGAAGCTGATGAAATGAGAAAGGAACTCCAGAGACAGGAAGCTATCGATAATAGGGTTCCAGATTCATTTATACGATAGGAGTTGAACATGGATAGTTATACTTCTTGGATTGATATTCCTGTCGTTGAAGCCATCGAATATTTTGGTGGATGTCTCAAGTCTTTTTATGGATGGGCAAATCATTACGCAATTGCCATTGGAATTGTAGGTCTCTGTTGGTCAGCTTTTAAACTTGTAAACAGCAGATTCACCATCAGAGATTTCTGGTGGGACACAATGTATAAGTGGCTTTTGTTTTTACTTATGATGTCAGCCTACCCTATCTTTACGATGGGACTGTCAGCAATCGGAAACAGAATTGGTATTAGTGCAGGTGGAGGAAAACAGGCCATTGTTGATGCTCTTGCTTCCATGAAAAAAACAATAGAAGCAGACCTTGCAACCCAACAGCGACTAGCTAATGAGCTGCAGGGAGAATTACAGGCACAAGTTGAAAACTTCACTTTTGAAACACCTTTCACAAAAGCTGAAGATTACAATGACTTCCTTGATAAAGTCTCAGATCAGATTAACGTGACAAAGTTTGATTCTAAAAAGGCAAAGAAAGCTGCTCAGGAAAAAATCGAAATCTACAGAGATAAAAATAAATACCACTCTGTTTATGGTAGAAGGACACTGGAAGCTCTCAATGCAATTTTGATTCCGAAAATGGTTGATGGAACTGATGGTCAACCTATTATCGATTCATATGTGGATTTGAATATATGGCTCAAAAACTCTGATGGAACAGATTCCTATTACCTTTCTCCGGCAGCCTTATTCCGAGTTTCTTTATTAGGATGCCAGGTATTATGGGAAAAGAATCAGATATCCTATAACATCCAGATGGACGAACTTGATGAAGAAGATGTCAACATTATGAAAAAAGGGATGAATAAACTTGGTGCTTCAATTGCTCATATCCCAAGTATGATTATGACTATCCTCAGTTGTATTGCATTAATTTGTTGTACGATTTTTGCAGAGATACAATACATCATGACAATTCTGGAATACACAATAATCATGGGACTAGGAGCATTCTTCATTCCTTTCATTCTTTTTGACGGAACAAAAGAAATGCCCAAAAAACTGATTCCTGTATTTACTGGGTTCCTTGTGAAGATGATTGTTATAACAATCTGCATGTTCTATGTTTTCTATCTGTTCATTGAAACAGCCATAAACATTATGGGTGACAACGGAGGTATGAACTGGGTTACATTTGCTACCCTTCTCTTCAATGGACTCATTTGTTTTGTACTTACACAGAACGCTCCAAAGATTGCACAGACATTGCTTACAGGTCAGCCTCAGCTTTCAATGGGTGAATTTGTGCAGGCTCTTGGAACTGCAGCCTTCGGTGCAAGAGCTATGGCAAAAGGTGTCACAACAACTGGAAAAGTTGCAGCAAAAGCAGGACACGTTGCAAAAGAAGGA
>NZ_JAZUGX010000032.1:0-16137 GCF_045641405.1 Treponema sp. | reverse complement strand
GCCCATAATGAGCTGTAAAAACATTGCGGCAACTGTAATAATTACAAGGGACGGAGTTATCATTCCCAGGGTCGCGAAAATTCCTCCCAGCACTTTTTCTTTTTTATAGCCGACAAAGGTTGCCGTATTAACGGCAATGATTCCCGGTGTACACTGGCCGATGGCATAACAGTCAAGAAGTTCCTCTTCTGTAATCCATTTGTTTTTTTTCACAAGTTCGTGCTCCAGCATTGGAAGCATTGTAAGTCCGCCGCCGAATGTCAGGCCGCCGATTTTTAGAAACGACCAGTAAAGATTCAAAATCATTTTAATTCTTGTCATTCATTCACCTTAAATATTCCCCTGCAATTATAGTAAATTTTAATCGATGGGAATATAATTTTATATCAATTTTAGAAGAAGTATTTACGAGTAATTTAGGTGCTTTACAGCGCTAATTTGTTGACCACAAAAAAAAATGTTTGTATAATCTAATTTACATATATATATGGAGGACATTAATGGCTAAGACCAAATATGTTTATTATTTCGGTGACGGTGACGCAGAAGGCGATGAATCAATGCGTCTCATCCTCGGTGGAAAAGGTGCTAACCTTGCTCAGATGGCAAAAAAACCTTTGAGCCTTCCAGTTCCATCAGGATTCACAATTTCTATCGACGTATGTCAGGAATACTACAAGCTCGGAAAGAAGTATCCTGCATCTCTCGCAGCAGAAGTACAGAAGTACCTCACAAAGCTCGAAAAGTCTATGGGCAAAAAGCTCGGTGACGAAAAGGATCCACTCCTTGTTTCAGTTCGCTCAGGTGCAGCTGAATCAATGCCAGGTATGATGGATACAATCCTCAACCTCGGTCTCAACGACAAGTCAGTTATCGGACTTGCAACAAAGACAAACAACGCACGTTTCGCATGGGACGCATACCGCCGCTTCATCCAGATGTACGGTAACGTTGCTATGGGCGTTGACCACGACAAATTCGAAGAAATCCTTGACTCTGTAAAGAAGTCACGCGGTGTTAAAGAAGATGTTGAACTCAAGACAGAAGACCTCCAGGAAGTTGTAGCTAAGTACAAGGCTATGTACAAGGCAGAAAAGGGTAAGGACTTCCCACAGGACCCACAGGAACAGATGTGGGGAGCTATCGGTGCCGTATTCGGCTCATGGATGAACGATCGCGCTATCGTTTACCGCAAGCTCAACAACATTGATGAAAACAAGATTAAGGGTACAGCTGTTACTGTAATGGCAATGGTATTCGGTAACATGGGTGAAACATCAGGAACTGGTGTTGCATTCTCACGCGACCCATCAACAGGTGAAAACAAGTTCATGGCAGAATACCTCATCAACGCTCAGGGTGAAGACGTTGTTGCTGGTATCCGTACTCCAATGGATATCTCTGCTCTCGAGAAGCAGCAGCCAAAGATCTTTGCTGAAATCACAAAGATCCGCAACCGCCTCGAAAAGCACTACCGCGACATGCAGGACATGGAATTCACAGTTCAGGAAGGAAAGCTCTTCATGCTCCAGTGCCGCAACGGTAAGCGCACAGGTCCAGCAGCTGTTAAGATGGCTGTAGACATGGTTGCAGAAAAGATGATCACAAAGGAAGAAGCTCTTATGCGCGTTAAGCCAGATCAGCTTGACCAGCTTCTCCACCCACAGTTCGACAAGACAGCTCTCAAGAACGCAAAGCCACTCGCATCAGCTCTCAACGCATCTCCAGGTGCAGGTTGTGGTGCAATCGTATTCACAGCAGAAGAAGCAGTTGAATGGGACAAGGCTGGAAAGAAGGTAATGCTCGTTCGCAAGGAAACATCTCCAGATGACATCGCTGGTATGTACGTTGCACAGGGTATCCTTACATCTACTGGTGGTCGTACATCACACGCAGCTGTTGTTGCTCGCGGTATGGGTACACCATGTGTTTGTGGATGTGCAGAAGTTGTATTCCTCGACAAGGAAACAGTAAAGATCGGTGAAAAGACATTCAAGAAGGGTGATGTAATTTCTATCGACGGTTCAACAGGTAAGGTTTATGGTGAAGCTCTCCCAGTAACACCAGCAGCTGTATCTGGCGACCTCAAGACATTCCTCGGTTGGGCAGATGAAATCCGTGCTAAGTCAGTACGCACAACAAAGTCTGGAAAGAAGGTTGCAGGTTTCGGAGTTCTCGCAAACGCAGAACAGAACGAAGCAAAGCAGGCATTCGACTTTGGTGCTGCTGGTATCGGTCTTTGCCGTACAGAACACATGTTCTTCGAAGAACCAAAGCTTTCTTCATTCCAGAAGATGATCATTTCTGAAAATACTGAAGCTCGCAAGGCTAACCTCAAGGCTATCCTCCCACTTCAGCAGAAGGACTTCTACGAAATCATCAAGACAATGGAAGGACGCGCTGTAACAATCCGTCTCCTTGACCCACCTCTTAACGAATTCGTACAGGCTGAAACACCAGAACTCGCTGCAGCACTTGCAAAGAAGCTTGGCGTATCAGTAGAAACAATCAACAAGAAGTATGCTGAACTCAACGAACACAACCCAATGCTCGGACATCGTGGTTGCCGTCTCGCTATCACATACCCAGAAATCTACGAAATGCAGGTTGAAGCTATTGCTCGCGCAACAGCTAAGGCTCAGAAAGAAGGTCTCAAGAACGACGTTCGCATCATGATCCCTAACGTAACAACATTCGCAGAACTTAAGCAGATCCGCGCACAGGCAGAAGCTGTAATTGCTACAGTTAACCAGGAATGCGGAACAAAGCTCAAGTTCCAGATCGGATCTATGATCGAATTCCCAAGAGCAGCATGTAACGCAGCAGAAATCGCTAAGTACGCTGACTTCTTCTCATTCGGTACAAACGACCTTACTCAGACAACATACGGATTCTCACGCGATGACTACTCTAAGTTCATCGAATCTTACCTCGATCAGAAAGTTCTCCTTAAGGACCCATTCGCTACACTCGATGCAACAGGTGTTGGTGACATGATCGAAATCGCAGAAGCACGCGGACGTTCTGTAAACAAGGACCTCCACCTCGGCATCTGTGGTGAACACGGTGGTGATCCAGACTCAATCAAGCTTTGCTATGCTCTTGGTCTTAACTATGTATCTTGCTCTCCATTCCGCGTACCAGCAGCTCGTCTCGCAGGTGCACAGGCAGTAATCGAAGCAGCAAAGGCAGCTAAGGCAGCAAAGGCTCCTGCAAAGAAGCCAGCAGCTAAGAAAGCAGCTCCTGCAAAGGCAGCAGCAAAGAAGGCTCCAGCTAAGAAAGTTGCAGAAAAGAAGGTAGCTGCAAAGAAGGCTCCTGCAAAGAAAGCAACAGCAGCTAAGAAGCCTGCAGCTAAGAAAGCACCTGCAAAGAAGCCAGCAGCAAAAAAGGCTCCAGGAAAGAAGACAACAAAGAAATAAGTCGTAAAAATCACGTCCTGTGATTTTTACTCTGAGAGTTTCATGAATGAAACTCTCGGGCTTTGTTGCTTAACCGTTGACGCGCCATCCTTGGCGCTACCCACGGGTTCTATGCAAAGACCCTCTCGGTAGAAATACTGGGAGGGTTTTTTATTGCAGTGTCATGGGATAGTTTTTTCTTTTCATTTTGAAATCCATCTTCTATAATGGTTTCATCAGGAAAAGTAAAAGGAGTATTCCGTGAAAAAAGTTTTCTTTGCCACAGCTATTGCTGCTTTTTTTTTATGCATGTTTGCCTGCAAGACTGAGGTTACAGAAGTAACTGAAATAGTAAAAGAAGATAGTTCAAAGGCAGCCGAGCTCCAGAAACAGAATGAACTGCTGAATCAGCAAAAGGAGCTTTTACAGAAGCAGCTTGATGAGCTTAAGGCGGCCTTGGAAAAATTGACAGGCATGCAGGCAGAAACGGGAACTCCAGTCGCAGCTGATGAAATACAGGGCATCCTGGACAGCAACACCGACAGCGAAATTGTATATGTTCAGCTTGACAGATCGACATCTAAAGAAGACCTTTCGACAATCAGTGAAACCTTAAAGGCAAACCCTGAAACAAATGTTGTGCTTGACCTTAGTCGGGCAAAGGACCTTGAAGAAATTCCAGGTGGAATTTTCAGTGGTTGCGGCAACATTACTTCCGTCGTACTACCAGATACGGCAACGGTGCTAAAGAAGGATGCCTTCAGAGACTGTTCAAATCTTACTTCTGTGGTTCTGCCTGCATCAATGGAAAGTGTGGAACGGAATGCCTTTGCAGACTGCGGACAGCTTAAGGAAATAAAGATAAAAAATTCTGAAACCTTCATACATCCTGCTGCCCTCCAAGGCTGCATGTCCATAGTAAAGGTAGAAGGAAACGGTTCATTGATCAGGATGGTTGATGACACCGTGGAACATGGTTTTGATGCGGTTCTAATAAAAGGTGAAGCAAAAGTAGAGGCAAAATATTTTAGCGGCCTCAAACATCTTGAGCATCTGGAAATAAAACATGGGCCAAAAGAAATTGAAAGCGGCGCATTCAAAGATAGTACTACAATTACAGGTATAGATATTCCAGACAGTATTTCGGAAATAGGAGCAGAGGCTTTTTCTGGTTGTACAGCTCTTGAAACCATGGAATTGCCTGATGTTGTGAGTGCATTAAAGGCTGAGACATTTTCGGGATGTACAAGTCTGAATCACGTGAAAATTCCTGAGAGTATTGAACTGATAGAACGTTGTGCCTTTATGAATTGCACAAGTCTTAAGCAAATTAAAATTCCTGATAAAATATCAGAAATTTTCGAATATTGTTTTGCTAACTGCACAAGTCTAGAAAATATACAAATTCCAAATGGAATAACTGCAATTGGAGATTCAGCGTTTTCTGGGTGTCGGGGAATTAAGAATATTAATGACTTAGATAAAATATCAAAAATTGGAAAAAATGCTTTCTATGGATGTACTAATCTTCTAAACATTTATATTCCAGATGGTTGTAAAATTAAAGAATATGCTTTTAATGAATGTATAAATTTAACGTTAAGACCCTCTTATGCAGAAGGGCTATGGTATAAAAATATAAAGTGTTTAATTCTTGGAGAATCAGCTTTTCGTATTGTTTCAGGAGCATGTTATTGCATTTATACTCCTGAAGACCCCGAAAACAAGTTTCTTTTTATAGATTATATACCATGGATATCAAAAAATAACATTAAAAAAGTTGTATTAGAGGACTCAAATACAATAATTGGGCAGTTAGCCTTTTTTAGTTGTGATACGATTGAATCCATTACTTTACCTGATACAATAACCGTAATTGATGAAAACGCCTTTCTCTACTGCACATCGCTAAAAGAAATAAATATTCCTGTTTCGGTAACATCAATTAAAGAAGGTGCCTTTAGATACTGCAGAAACCTGCAGCATTTAACAATTCCTGAGTCAGTATCATCAATAGGGGATAGGGCTTTCGATGAATGCAATAATCTTGAAATAGAAGTTCCGAAAAGATTTATTGATAAAAATGATACGTTATTTAAGAGTTGCAAAAAGGTAATATACTACTGAGATTTACTTCATGATTCATGTGGGTAACATTCAAGAAATGTTTAAACATAAGAACATAGTGTTTAGTTAGGAGGTTGTTAAAATCTATGGGTTATTAATATTTGTGAAAATACAATGATAATTATGTGATATATTTTTACCAAAAACGTTTTTATTTTCAAAAGTTTTCCAACTCACATCAACGGGTTTTACAAAAGGTATTACGGCAGAGAAGAGGTGGTTGAAGACGGTCCCGTTGATTTTTCTATTGATGAGATTTTTTCAAGGATACCGTAAGAAAGTTTTGTTTCGTTGATAAAAAATCTATTTGTTCAAGAATTTAAAAAAAGTAATTTTTTTGATTCTTTGACGCGCCATCTATGGCGCTGCCCACGGATTCTATGCAAAACCCTCTCGGTAGAAATATTGGGAGGGTTTTTTATTGCACTAGCCTACTAAAATTTTTTTCTAAGCTGTTTTTTCAAATAGGACAGGTTATAGACAAAATAAAAGAAAAGGACTCCTCCAAAGTAATGCTGCATGTAGTCTGGGCACTTGGCTGCTATAAGGACGATTTTAAGCAGAAGGCATAGGGCGAGAGTTAAAAAAAGACGGAGGACAAGCAGGACGGTAACGGTGTTGGCTGCAGCATTTACATCGCCGAGACTGACTTTTTCAAGCTCTTTTTTTTCAATACGGCAATTCAGCATTCTTTCAATTTTTGTACTTAGAGCGGCAATGACAAATCCGCAAAGAAGATTGAAACCAAGGTTCATGATTCCACCGTGGTTTTTCTGCGATACAAAAAGAATGATCATGGAAACAGGAACAAAGAGGACTGCAAGTACCATAAAGTGACCGCGTTCTTTTTTTATGGCTTCATGGCGGATGCTTGCGGCAGAATCAGCGTTTAAAAAATCATCGCGTATGGTGTGTATTTTTTTTGCCTTTTCATCACCCAAAGCATCCTCTGCTTCGTCAAGAAAAGCTTCACCGTCTTTTGATTCATTTTTGACGCATGGTTTTTCATCGGCCAGTTCAGTTTTAAAAGCTTGAGTTTTGACATATTCTTCTGCAGAAGGTTCAACAGGTTCTTCCTGCATGGAATTTTCAAAAGAAACAGATTTAAGGGCCTGGTCATAAGCCTGCCTGATTTTTTGATATTTTACAGGATCCTTACCAGGTGGATTAATTTTTACCTGGGCAGCAAAAGCCTTTTTAATTTCAGCCTTATTGTCTGTAGGTTCAATGCCAAGTATTTTCCAGCATTCTGAATTCATAGATTACAAGATCCTCATTTTAATATGTAAAAAAAGAAGGGCAACCAGGATAAGGATGACAATGTAGATGGTATGTGCCCTCTTATATTCTTTGCTTTTCTCTCCATTCTTATCTTCTGGAGAAAGGCCTGTGATTCTGGTAAACAGGTTGTCGAAAAGATTCACCATTGAAGATTCATCTCCGTCTTCCAGCTTTCTTGAGTCCCATAAAAAGTAAAGTACGACAAGACTTACTGGGACAGCACCGACAGAAAGGATTCCAAGAACCATCAGCAGGGTATCCATAAAATCCGTTTTAAACCCATCGAAGAATAAAAATATTATCAATAAAAAAAGTAAAATAAGAAGGCAATAGGGAAAGGCAAAAAGTATCTTAATTCGTCTTTCTGCAGAGGAGACTTTTACAAATTCAAGAAAAAAATCTGCAAGGGCCGAGATTGCGAAGCTAAAAATTCCAATCGCCATTCCAAGTATGCAGACGAATTTAAAATCTTCTTTGCCCCAAAAAAATTCAAGTACAAAGAAAATTCCTGCTGCAAGGATTCCAAGAGAAATGTATTTGAGCAATGTCCTTAAAGGAATGGTTTTTCTATTGTTCATATTTTTACCAGATTTCAGAATCGTAGTCGTCAAAAATTCTTTCAAGCTTCTCTCTCATTTCCCTGATCTGTTCTGGAATCTGCTTTGCAAGGGCAGTTTCAAAAACTGTAGTAAGGTCAAGGATCTTTTTTCTCTGCTCGCCGATGGATTCCTGATAAAGACGCTTTGCTTTTTCAAGGATGGCGATGTTCTCTTCATCTTCCCAAGGGAGTACCTTGAGGTTTTCCATCTTTTTCCTAGCCTCTGCAATCTCAATGTCAGAAAGATCGGCGTTTCCCTGATTGATGACCATGGATTTTGTATATCCGTTGCTTACGCTTGTAACTTCAACTTCAAGAAGTCCGTTAATGTCGTAGGTGAACCTTACGTCAATGGCTTCATGTTCCTTTTTGTTGTATGGAACTTCTGAATCAAGGCATCCAAGACTTAAGTTTTCCTCTGGAATCATTGATTCTCCCTGGTATACATCGACGCGGATATTTTTCTGCCCTGGAACCGATGTGTAATAGCGCTTTACGATGCTTACAGGAACAGGAGTGTTTCTTTCGATGATAGGATCGCATATGATATTGCCGTCTGTATTTGTACTGAATGGAGCAGGCAGGCTCTTAAGGACGGAAGTGCTCAAAGTAAAAGGACAGATGTCTGTAAGGACGGTTTCCTTCAAATCGTGATTGCAGTCCTTCATGGCGGCAAGTACACCAGCACCCAGGGCAACGGTCTCGTCAGGATTGATTCTTGAAATGACCTTGTCGCCAAAAACTGCTTCTGCAAAATCAGTAATGCACTTCATTCTTGTTGCTCCGCCCATGAGTATTACGGAATCAATGTCTGCAACATGGAGGCCAGCATCATTCATTGCTTTCTTTATAGGACTTTTAAGGCGCATTACAAGGTCGGAAGTTATGGCAGAAAAAGTTTCTGGAGTAAGGGTAGATCTATATTCTTTTCCTTCAATTGTCATGGCCATTTCTGCTGGCTGTGGATTTGTTTTGTCGGATACCTTGAACTTTGCAGTTTCTGCAACCTTGTTCATTTCTGCGATTTCTGCGGGAGTAAGGTCACCCATAATCTTGTTTTCAAAAAGGAACCAGGCGGAAATGGATTTTGTAAAATCTTCTCCACCAAGACGGTTGTCTCCGCTTACGGACTTAACATCAATAATGCCTTCAAAAAATTCAAGGATTGAAACATCAAAGGTTCCTCCTCCAAGGTCAAGGACAATAGCATTCTTCATGTCTGGCTGTTCGTTGATTCCATAGCATAGGGCAGCTGCTGTAGGCTCGCTGATGAGTCGTTCAACTTTAAGGCCCGCAAGCTTTCCTGCTTCCTGTGTTGCACGGCGCTGGTTCTGGTTGAAGTAGGCAGGCACGCTGATAACGGCTTCAGTAACTTCTTCTCCAAGGAATTTTTCAGCATCTCTTTTTAATGAACTTAAAATGAAGGCAGACAATTCAATTGAAGAATAATCCCTTCCGCGAAGAGAATAGAAATATCTTTGGCCCATGGTTCTTTTAAATGCATAGGCGGTGTTTTCAGGATCCGTAATGAGCATTTCCTTTGCGGCCTGTCCTGTAACAATGGTATTGTCTTCCTTAATGGAAACAAAGGACGGTGTAAGGTTTTTTCCAAGTGCATTTGGAATGATTACGGGACCAAAATCCCTCCATACTGATACCAGACTGTTTGTTGTACCCAAGTCGATTCCGATGATTGCCATTTAATTATTCTCCTCTACTTTTTTCTTCAAATTCATCTATGAAGATAAATTCAACATCAAGGTTTTCTTTTTCGTTTTCTTTTGTGAAATCCTCTTCGTATTTTCTGTAAAGACTTTCCGTTATATATATGGTCTTAAGTTTATGACAGTCTGCATAGATTATGCCGTCACTTAAATCATAGACCGTTGGTGGAATGTAAAGGGTTTCAAGTGAAGGAAGACTGCAGAATGCAACTCCTGAAATTTTCAGAAGCCCCATGGGTAAATCTATGCGCCTTAAATTTGGACATTCATAAAATGCAAAACGGTTGATTTTCGTTAAATTCAAGTATTTCCATTTTTCATTATACTTAAAGTTCAGAGTAACTGTTTCAATATTGGGATTATTGGAGAATGCTCTGGTTCCAATGCTAAAGCCCACTTTATATACCGTTTTAGGACGTTTGAGAAAAAGGTGCTTTGCATCACCTCTGTAGCGGGTAATGGTTATGTCGGACATTCGTTCAAAGGAATCTCTTTTTAATCCGACTTCATTCAGAAAAAGAGGGTTTATGTATGGATAGATCCAAAGGACGATGAATGCAACAAGAAGAAAAGCATTTACCCTGCCGAGGAATGGCACATAGTGGTTTATTTTGCTGAGGTCGTAAAACAGGAAACGTTTTTCAGTCGTCATGGATTCAAATACTTTTTCAGCAGAAAGAACCACTTCATGGTTGTGCACAGGAAAGTAAAAGTTGAAGTATGAAATCTTTTTTCCAAGACCAGCAATCCTTAAGACTTCGTCCCTGGAAACAGGTACAAAATCAACATTCTTTTCCTCCAGTTTTTTCTTAGCCATGTAGACGCTGATTTTGGAAAGGCAGATGTAGATTCTTGTGTTGAATTCTGCTTCTTCAAGATGAACTGGAAGCTCTGCGTCCTTTGCGTTGCTTTCTGATTTTTCAACGGCAATATAGAATTCCTGATGGGTAAAAAGATTCTTGCAGAGTTTTTCCTTTGCGCGGTCAAGAATTATATCTTCCGTAAAATCATAGGGGTTGTGTCTTTCATAATATTGAAAAAGATTGTATATATCGCGCATCTTATTGTTCCGAACAGATTAAAAGGCATCTAACCAAGGCAATGACTGCCATGATAAACAGAAGTGCAAAAGTTTTAAGTAGCTTAAGGTTTTTCCATAAATGTTCATAAAGCAAAGGGCCTGCAAAAGATATTTTTCTATAGGGAAAAGAGCCGATGGCGGTTTTTATATCCTTAAAGGAAATGGAGCCGAACATGGTCCTAAGGCGGGAAAGTTCTGCAAGGGAAATGCTTTCATCCATTGCCTCATTTTTTCCAAGTGCAGAATCTATTGTATCATCATCGTCTTCTTCTGACAGGAATGAATCATCGTCCAATAAGTCATCAAAGGCTTTGGGCATAAATATTTTGCTGGAGTCTTGTTTCATAACCCAATCATAGGCTTCCCGAAGCTCCTGATATTTCTGGGCATCTTTTGAAGGAGGATTAATTTTTACTTTTTGTGCAAAGGCTTTTTTAATTAAGGCCTTATCGGAAGTTGGTTTTATGCCAAGTATTTTCCAATAGTCCATGATTCAATTATATAGATTTTTTGAAAAAATGGAAATTTAAAATTATTATTTACTGTCAGCCGCCCATGAAATCTGTAGCAGAAAATTAGCGAATGGAATAAAATAAAAAAAATGAAAAAGTTGATAAAAACCGCATTGTTGATGGCCTTTGTTCTGGCTTTAGGAAGCTGTAAAAAAGAAAGCGTAGAATCTTCTGTTGCAGAGGATTCACCTGAAGAATTTCTTGAAGATTTAGAAGATGACGCAGAAGAAATCACTGAAGAAAAAGATGTTGAAAAGGAATTGCCTAAAGTAGATATGGAGTATGTCATGGTAAATTCTCCAGAAGGATTGAATGTCCGTGAAACTCCTGATTTGTCTTCAATAAAAATTGCAGGACTTACTGACAGGACCATTGTAAGACTTCTTCAAACTGGTGCGGAAATTACCATAGATGGCATAACTTCAAGTTGGCTTGAAATTGAATTGCCGTCAGATATTGCAGAAAAGAAAAAAGTAAAAAGCGGATGGGTCTTTGGCGGCTACATGGAAAGAAATCTGGGGGAAAGCATTTCGTCCGATTACTATCATTATGGCATGCTTGATCAGCCAAGAATGGCATCGATAGGCAGCTACATAATGCCTCATGAAAATCGAACCCTTGCCATGTATAGTGCACCGTCAGAAAAATCCCAAAAGATTTCTAGCTTTGGCGGAAAGGATTCCGGAATAATCATCAGGGTTGCTGGAGTAAGCCGCTATCTTGATGATGGTGCCTGGTATTACATTTTGAATCAGTCCACTGGAAAAAAAGGATGGGTATTTGGAAGGACACCAGGATATTCCACTGCAGACGGTTTTAAAATTTCAAAAACCAAAACTCATTATGTAAGAAAAAATGCTGATGTGCTTGTGGAAAAAAACGACTATAAGGCATCCTTAGGGTATATACCAAGAATTGTCCTTTGCTCCGACAACATCCATTATGTTGCCAGGGTCAATGAGTCAAAAAACCTGGAGATATACAACCGGAACAACGATGAAGTAAAGAATGTCTATCTGTCAGCTTATCTAAATGATTACAATGATAGAGAATCCGATGCAATTTTCTACAGTGCAAAAAGCAACGCAGTTTATTTTGGCTGGGGAAAATCAGTATGCCTATATTCCATGGATGAAGGCAACATTTCAACGGTTTTTGAAATCGACACGGACGTACCGGAAGCCTTGAGTGGTTCTGTAGTAATTGAGAGTATAAGTGTAAGTAAGGATGAAAGATATTTTTATCTTGTGGGAGAATTCTTTACGGGCAAAAGATACATTTCCAGAATGATAGCATTTGATGTTGAAACTAAGGTTCAGAAAATTCTGGATGTTGAAACTCCAAACTGTGATTCAGACCATCACTTGGAATATGACTATGATGTGGATTTTGATGAGAACAACAATGCTGTTTATCACATTTGTAATTCCATATGGACTTCTTCAACTCATATTGTTGAGAACGCCCTGGTTTATGTAAGCTCAAATTCAGAAAACTGGCCCGATCCTGTTGTTCACATGCTCCCAGAAACTCAGTTCTCAGAGGGGACACTCTTTATTCCAGGATCAGAGGATGTGCTATGCTGCGATTCAAGATTCTGTGTATATGATCCTGATGCAAACCTAAAGGCTTCCTACAGACTTGCAAACAATGAAATTTATGAAGGTATGCGCACATATAATAATTTCCAGATGAATGAAGATAAATCCATCTGTGCCGTACTGGAAGGAACATTGGACAAATACATTACATTCTATTCGACAAAGACATTCAACCTTTTGTTTGCCATGAAATTAGAATCAGTTCCAGGATCTGATATGAAATTCTGGTGGAATGGAAAAATGCTTCTTGTGAGTGAAAAAGTAAACGAGAATCATTTCTATTCATCATATGATATTACGATTACGGAAAAGGAAATCCAGATAAGCGATACTGAACCTTTGGTCAAGGAACAGGTAGGTCTTTGCGCAAAAACTTTTAACTGCGAGGATGATGGTGAAGTGGGTTATAGCTTCAACTTTTCGCCTGATGGAATCTACATGTGCTATGATTTTGATACAAGGGCCGAAAATGCAGAACTGGTAAGAGCAATTATCGGAGGCTATGAAATTACGGGGAACAATGAAGTTCACCTCTATCCGTATTTTTCCGAATTCAGACTTCCATACTATAGCTGGATAAGCGAAGATTTTTCGAATTTCAGAAGATTCAATTTGCTTCCAGAACAGAAGGGGCTTGATGTATCCATAAAGCTGGGAGTTCCAAAAAACAACAGGTTCGGTGAAATCTATCTTTATGATAAGAATAAAAACTTCATCGGTTCAACCTACGACTGGGATATAGGAAGTGGCGGTTATGGTGTTCAAAATGAGGCGGCAGCTTCCGTTTACCAGGTATATGAAAAATAAAATTGAAAAGGATGCTGAAAATATGAAAACGAAATATAAGCCTTTGGGATATATATCGGATCCCACTGGTGCTGCAGAATCCCCGGAAGATGCTGAACGTATAATTGGCAGGACGCATTATTTTAGCAGTTGGGGAAAAACAAAAGAGGAAGAAGAAAAATTATTAGAATATGAAGATGCTGTCCGTGTAATGTATATTGATACTGCAATCGAAGGGGAAAGAGGGAGAGATGTTTCGTATGCATATCATGACAAATCCCTTTTTCAGAAAGCAGACGGAACCTTTTATATAAGTGAAGTGCACTGCGATGACTTTGCAGGTGGTCAGAATTTTATTGCCGACTATGACAAAAAGTATTTTGAAAATCACACTTTGGATGATTTTGTTTTTGATCTTAAAAAATACGCGCCTTCTTTTCCATACGACGGAAAGTATTTGTCCAGCAACATAAGTTTTTACGCACAGTACTGGCAGACAGTAAGCGGTGAAGATTTGTTTGGAAACAGGAAATATTGGAAGATTGAAGGAATAGTAAAAGATGTTGATATGTACCTGAAAGAATTCAGCATCAATCGTGACTATGAAATTCTTAAGGCTCATCTTGAAGAGGAAAAAGAAAAGGCGATTCAGGAAATAAAGAAAAGGGAAAAAAGGGAAAAGATTTTTTTCGGGAGATTTCTTTCTGATGAGGACGGCTGGCGTGAAAACTGTCATCCTCTTGCATCTAAAGAATATGTCGATGAACAGATCCATATAATTAAGAATGTGGTTGATAGGAAGAGCAGAAAATTCTATGCGGCAAAGGTTATTCGCGAGTCACCTCAATCTTTTTCTGCCCTTTCAAATTTTAAACTGTTCACTGATGACAGTTTCGGATATCTCATTGCCATTGAAAATTGCCCCGAGATTGAATCCCATAATTGTGTTGCTGGTCCAGATAATCCAGGCCTTTACAACATAAATCTATGGAAGGAGATGGGTAAAAAAGAATATAACATTCAGGTTCCAACAAGACCATGCGGTCCAGAAGATGCCGTTCAAAACAAAAGGCTTGGAAACTGGCTCTATGATTTATGCAGTAAAAATGGATCCAACATTTGGTATGGAAAGTATAGGGCCAATGATTTTAGTACAGCAAAGATGATTGTGCATGAAATCTGTTCCAATATAAATGTAAGGGACTCTGGATTTTTTCAGAGGTTCGTTTTAAATAGATGTGATCTTGAAACATTCTGTCAGATTCTAAAAAGGGAAAAAGCTTTTCCTGAAGTCGTGTTGAAAGTAATTGAAGAACATGATTTTTCCATGGAAGAAATTTTCTACTCCTTCGAAAATGACAAGCACATGTGCATAGAAAAGCGTGGTGACGACCTGATCTCCATTGATTTTATAGAAACAGTGAAGTAAAAATTGCCTCGATTGATTTAATCTTCCATATTGGATAAATTCTTTTCTATGAAAACAGTCTCTGATTTTACGGAAGGTTCAATCCTTGGGCCACTTTTGAAATTTGCATTTCCAATCCTTTTTGCCATGCTCCTGCAGACAATGTATGGAGCCGTGGATTTAATAATAATCGGTCAGTTTTGTGATGCGGCAGCCGTTTCTGCAGTTTCAAACGGAAGCCACATCATGATGACCATTTCCAATGTGATTACTGGAATTTCCCTTGGTATGACAATTCTTCTTGGTCAGAGAATAGGCGAAAAGAAACTTGAAGAAGCGGGTAAAATCATCGGCAGCGGCATCGTGCTTTTTTTCATCATTGCAATGATTACTTCTGTTCTCATGATTTTTACAACGACCTCATGGATCACTGTACTCAAGGTTCCTGTAGAAGCTGTTGCTTACTGCAAAAGTTACATGATCATCTGCAGTGCAGGAATTCTTTTTATCGTTTCATACAACCTTTTGGGTGCAATTTTCCGCGGACTTGGTAATAGCAAGCTTCCTTTGATAATCGTTGCCATTGCAAGTGTATTCAATGTTTTTGGCGATTTGTTTTTTGTTGCGGTTCTTAAAATGGGTTCTGCAGGTGCTGCCATTGCAACAGTTCTTGCCCAGGCTTTGAGCGTTATAATTTCCCTTTTTATCATTGTAAGGATGGACTTGCCTTTTACTTTCAACTTGAAGATGATTAAATTCAATTCTTCATTGAACGCAAGGATTTTGAAACTTGGAACTCCAGTTGCTTTCCAGGACCTGCTCGTAAGCATCTCCTTTTTCTTTTTGAATGCCATCGTCAATTCCATGGGTGTTGTTGCCAGTGCAGGAATCGGCATTGCAGAAAAACTCTGCGGATTCATCATGCTTGTTCCTTCATCTTTCAGTCAGTCCATGAGTTCTGTTGTTGCACAGAATTACGGTGCAAAGAAAATGGGTAGGGCAGTAAAGGCTTTGATCTGCGGAATCGGAAGTTCCCTCATTGTTGCAGTTTTTATTGCATGGCTTGGATTCTTTCACGGAGACCTTCTCTGCGAAATGTTCAGCAAGGAAAACGATGTTGTCTTTGCAGGCTGGCAGTACCTTAAGGGATATTCGATTGATGTATTGTTTACATCATTTTTGTTCTGCTTTATCGGATTCTACAACGGGGCCGGAAAAACAAAGTTCGTAATGCTTCAGGGAATCTTCGGTGCCTTCTGTATTCGCGTTCCCTTGTCTTTTGTAATAAATCATTTCTATCCTGATTCAATCTTCTATCTTTCTCTTGCAACTCCAAGCTCAACGGTGATGCAGATTATCATATGCTTCATCTATCTGAAAATTTTTTGGAATGATGTAAAGCAAAACAAGCTGTAAAAATTCAATGATTTTTCGTCAGCAAGATTGAATCCGTGAGGTATAAAAAAAGCGGCCGAATGTTTGAAGTGCACCCCTAAAGTTGGACAAATAAAGTTCAATTTTAGGAGGTGCATTTTTTATGTCCAAATACTCAGAAGAGTTCAAATTAAAAATTGTAAAAGAGCATAAAGAAACGCATATAGGTTCAAAACGGCTGCATAAG
>NZ_JAZUGX010000031.1:0-3917 GCF_045641405.1 Treponema sp. | reverse complement strand
CTCTTGCGTGACATCTGCTATGCCATAGCTTACACAAGACCTTACAGCTTCAGCGGATGTGTAGCCACCTTAGAAGAAGCCTGCAAATACAACCGCCGCTTGGTAATCATTGATGAAGCAGACAAACTTCCAGTTCAGCTTTTGGAAATGATTAGAGGCATCAACGAACGTTGTAATCTTCCTTTTTTACTCGTAGGAGAGGAAGGCTTAAAGACCAAAACAGACAGAGTTCCACGCTTACGTTCAAGAATCCGTCAACCAGTAGTTTTGTTTGAAAAAGCTAGAAGCGTAGATGTTGCCGCTTACTATCACGAAGCTGCAGGACTCCAGATTACAAGAGAAACTGCAGAACGCCTTGCAAGACACGCCAACGGTGGATTCCGTTCAATAGTCAATGATTCAATTGCACTTTCAAAGATGTCAAAAGCATCAGCTTTAGACACCATCACAGAAAAGATGTTGGATCAGCTTTCAGCATAAGGAGTCCAAATGGCAAAGAAAAAATCTAATAGAAGCCGTTTGATTGCCATGATTCATACTCAAAAATCAGCAGCACAGCTTACTGATGAAGAGTATAGATTGATAATTTACGGTGCTACTGGGAATCAAAGTTGTACAGAATGCGACATGCAAGATTTGTTCAAAATCTTTGCTGATATGAACATGGTTCTGGAACGAAAAGGAAAAGAAAAGTTCTTTTTCAAGTGGGAACAACACCATGGAACGCTTCAAGATTCAATCATTGCTAGAGCTAAAAAAATACTTGGTGATGAGTGGGATATAAGGTTAAAAGGCTTCTTAAAAAGCCATCAGAAAGAAAACTTAAGTCAGTGTTCAGATAAAGAACTGCGACAAATTCAAGGCTGGCTAAGTAACGTAGAAAGGACACAAAAATGAGTAAATATAACAACGATGAAAGATACAACATTAAAATTAAATCAATTACACATCCTTGTGATAAAGGTTTTTGCAAGCATTGTTTACATCAAAAAAAAGATAACTATTGCCAGGCTTTAGACACATCATGCGACAAAATTTATATCTGCAGAGCGTATGTTTTTAATCATCTGATTTTAAGGAAACCAAAGAATGAAGTTTGATTTATTTTCTGCGGAGGACTTAAAACAGCCTCCATTAACACAACAGGATAAGAAAAGACTGATTGATGAATTGATTTATAGAGCAGACATTGGAGCACAATATATGTATTCATTGTCTGATGTAGCTGCAAGATTACGGATAAGCATAGATGTGATGCAAGGCCTGATTTACAACTACAAACTAGATTGCACACAAATCAGATCAGTTTTAAGAGTGCCTTGGTGGTCATTCGTAGAGTATCTTGCAGATCCAGCAGACGATGTTGAAGAAGCTGTTAAAGAATACATACAGTCACTACCAAAAAAACAAATTGCATGAATAAAAGGAGTTAGAAATGGATATCATTCAGGACAATTATATAGACGAAGAAGAAGCCAGAAACTTCTTGCAAAATCTATATAACGGCATAGAACTTTTACCAGGAGTACCTGAAAAACTTACTATTCAAGACGCTGCCGCAGTCCTGAATGTATCCATTCCAACAGTAGAAAGAATGATTTCAGACGGCATGTTGAAACTCACAAAACAAAACCTAATTGACTTTGTAATGAAAAATATGCTTGCTGAAAAGCCAATTGAAGAGGAGCAAAACAACATGAATACGCAAGGTCGCGAAATGACTCCAGAAGAGATTGCAGACCACAAAAAAGCCTTTACAGACATAGATGATTGCATCAAAGAACTTTACAACGATGAAGATGATCAACAAAACCTCTTCTCTGAGGAAGACTTAAGGCAGGAGTAAACAGATGTCTATAGAAGAATTCAAGAACTTAGTTATCACTAAAAATATCAGGTTTATACCACATCATAGCTGCGCAATTTGTGGTTGTTATGTTGGATATTGCCTGGACATTGATCCAGAATATGGTGTTATAGCTGATTATCGCAGTGCTTGTGATTGTGGGTGGTCTCCTGATCATCCGGTACCACTAGAAGTAGCTGCCAACTGGTTTAACAGTCTGTCTGAATATGAACGAAATGCGGTTTTTGGGAATATTTAAGGAGGCATGATAAAAAAGTAAACGAACAAGCGGTATTGTGATACGCTGAAGTGATTCAGCGGAACCCAGGCGATAGTTCGTCATGTTTTGTAAGGACTCAGATCCTTGTTAAGGAGTAAATCATGACTAAAAAGCACATGACAGCTGAAGAAAAAGGCTATAAATGCCCAGGCCTGGAAGACTGTACACAATGCAAATTTTACAAAGATTTATGCATTATTTATGGAAAAACAGGCAAAAAAATCGCTGAAAAATGGCGTAAAAAGCAGTTAAAAACAGTTAAAAATCAATAAAAAAAACGGTTTTAGATGCGAAAAAAAGCTCTAAAACCGCCCCAATTTGCCCCCAAAATGACCAGATAGACCCACAAAAAAAAGTCATTTTTTATTAGAATAAAATTGCAAAATTTTTTAGAATTGATATCTTTTCATTTTCACCTAATTTTTTTTCTTTGCTTGACGATTATTCAAACTTTAATTATACTAAAGTCGATTTAATATTATTAAAGAAATTAAAATCTAATATATTCGAGGAAAATTATGGGAAAGACAATTGCTCAGAAAATCTTTGAGAAACATCTTGTTGATACTCCTTATCCAAACACTTATGTTCTTAAACTGGACAGAGTATTCTGCCACGAAATCACAACTCCTATCGCTATCAACGACCTTGTAGAACGCAACAAAGACAAAGTTTTTGACTGCACAAAAATCAAGGCTGTTATTGACCACGTAACTCCTGCAAAAGATTCCAAAACTGCAGAACAGGGCAAAATTCTCCGTGACTGGGCATGCCGCCAGGGAATTAAAGATTTCTTTGACATCGGTGCAAATGGTGTTTGTCACGCTATCTTCCCTGAAAAAGGATTTGTTCGCCCAGGATTTACTGTAATCATGGGAGACTCTCACACATGTACACATGGTGCCTTCGGTGCATTTGCCGCAGGTGTCGGTACTACTGACCTTGAAGTTGGAATCCTCAAAGGAGTATGTTCTTTCCGCGAACCAAAAACTCTTAAATTCGTTCTTAACGGAACACTTAAACCAGGTGTATACGCAAAAGATGTAATCCTTTTCCTCATTTCACAGATTGGTGTAAACGGTGCAACAAACTGTGTAGTTGAATTCACAGGACCTGTAATCGATAACTTCGGCATGGAAGAACGTATGACTCTCTGTAACATGGCTGTTGAAGCTGGTGGTACTTCTGGTATCTGTTACCCTGATGCAAAAACTGTAGATTACCTTTGGGAATTTATCAAAGACGACTACAAAACAAAAGAAGATGCAATCGCTGACTATGCTCAGTGGAGATCTGATGACGATGCAGAATTCGAAAAAGTTTACACATTCGATTTGAGCGATCTTGAACCTGTTTGTACTCACGGATACAAACCTGATCAGGTAAAAACAATCAAAGAAATGGAAGGAACTAAAGTAAACCAGATTTACATCGGTTCTTGTACAAACGGTCGCATTTCTGACCTTCGCATTGCTGCAGAAGTTCTTAAAGGCCACCACCTTGCAGAAGGAGTACGCGGTATCGTTTCTCCTGCAACTCCAAAAATTTACAAAATGGCTGTACAGGAAGGCCTTATCGACATCTTTATGGATGCAGGTTTCTGTGTAACAAACCCAACTTGTGGTGCCTGTCTTGGTATGTCAAATGGTGTTCTTGCTAATGGTGAAGTTTGTGCTTCAACTACAAACCGCAACTTCAACGGTCGTATGGGAAAAGGCGGAATGGTTCACCTTATGAGCCCTGCAACAGCTGCAGCAACAGCAATTGCAGGTACAATCGTTAACTCTGAAC
>NZ_JAZUGX010000030.1:0-2733 GCF_045641405.1 Treponema sp. | reverse complement strand
AGTCTTTTTTTCCTGGCCAAATTCGACTAAAACATCAGCTATATTATTCTGCATAAATATCCTCATTTTGTTGTTTTAACAACATTTTTATTTTACAGCAACTGATAAATTAAATACATACAGAAGAGCAACGGAGGTCTTTTATGATTAGAAAAATTATTAATATTGATGAAGAAAAATGTACTGGTTGCGGACTTTGTGCAAATGCCTGTCACGAAAATGCAATTGTCATGGTAGATGGAAAAGCAAAGCTTGTAAAAGATGATTTTTGTGATGGATTTGGAGACTGTCTTCCTTCTTGTCCAAGCGGAGCAATTACAATTACTGAACGTGAAGCAGCTGCTTATGATGAAAAGGCTGTAGAAATGAGAAAACATATTCTTGCTCAACAGGAAAAAATTCAAAATCACGGTGATGGTTGTCCGGGAAGCAGACTTAGAATGATGGAGCAGAGAGAAGATTCAGCTTTTGTAAGTAGCATGACTCCTGTATCTCAGCTTAGAACCTGGCCTGTTCAGATTAAACTGGCTCCGCTTAATGCTCCTTACTTTAACGGTGCAAAGCTATTGATTGCAGCAGACTGCACAGCATATGCCTATGCAAATTTTCATCAGGAATTCATTAAGGGTAAGGTAACACTTGTGGGATGTCCTAAGCTGGACAGTGTGGATTACAGTGAAAAACTTACGGAAATTTTAGTAAACAACGATATTCAGAGCGTTACGATTGTTCGTATGGAAGTTCCTTGTTGCGGCGGATTGGAAATGGCAGCAAAAAAAGCCTTGCAGAACAGCGGAAAATGTATTCCATGGCAGGTAGTGACTATATCAATTGATGGAAAGATTCTGGACTAAAGGAGGAATGAAAATGGAAAATAAAATGTTTTGTTTTCAGTGTGAACAGACTGCAGGATGTGCAGCCTGCGTAGGAAACGCGGGAGTCTGCGGGAAAAAGGCAGATACAGCTCTTCTTCAGGATGAACTGACTGGTGCATTGATTGGTCTTGCAAGGTCAACCGAAGGTACTACAGTTCCTGAAGAAAGTACGTATAAGGCAATCATTGAAGGGCTTTTTACCACTATTACCAACGTAAGTTTTGATAATGCTGCCATTATGAACATGATTCAGAAGGTTCGTTCAGAAAAACAGAAGCTGGTTCCAGCTTGCAGTACCTGCGCTTCTCCATGCGGAAGAAATGATGAATATGACATGAAACTGCTGTGGAATGCGGACGAGGACATTCGTTCCCTGAAGTCTCTTATTCTGTTTGGCATCCGCGGAATGGCTGCATACGCTTATCATGCAGACGTCCTTGGATATTCTGATGATGAGGTAAACAGATTCTTCTGTGAAGCACTGTTTAAAATCGGTTATGAAGAAACAGTTGAAAATCTTCTTCCGACAGTACTTAAAGTTGGAGAAATGAACCTTAAGTGCATGGCTTTACTGGATAAGGCTAATACGGAAACCTATGGTACTCCTGTGCCTGTAACGGTTCCTCTGTCAGTGGAAAAAGGTCCTTTTATTGTAGTTACGGGACACGATTTGAAAGACTTGCAGCTTCTTTTGGAACAGACTGAGGAAAAAGGAATAAACATATATACTCATGGTGAAATGCTTCCTGCCCATGCTTACCCGGAACTGAAGAAATATCCTCACTTAAAGGGAAATTTTGGTACCGCATGGCAGAATCAGCAGAAGGAATTTGATAATCTTCCTGCACCTGTATTGTTTACCACAAACTGTCTTATGCCGCCAAAAGAAAGCTATGCAGACAGAGTGTTCACTACCGAAGTTGTTGCATTTCCAGGGGCAGTTCATATTGATGAAAAAAAGGACTTTTCTCCTGTGATTGAAAAAGCTCTTGAACTTGGCGGATATGCTGAGGACAAGATGTTTATCGGCATTAATGGCGGCACAGAAGTGACAACAGGTTTTGGTCATGAAGCAATTCTGTCACATGCAGAAACCGTGGTAGAAGCCGTAAAGACTGGTGCCATAAGGCATTTTTTTCTGGTTGCCGGTTGTGACGGTGCAAAGCCTGGAAGAAACTATTACACGGAATTTGTAAAGCAGACTCCAAAAGACAGTATTGTGTTGACCCTGGCCTGCGGAAAGTACCGTTTCAACGATCTTAATCTGGGTGAAATCGGTGGTTTGCCAAGGCTTATGGATATGGGGCAGTGCAACGATGCTTATGGCGCAATTCAAGTTGCTGTGGCACTGGCAGGTGCCTTTGGATGTGGGGTAAATGAACTGCCGTTGTCTTTTGTTCTTTCCTGGTATGAGCAGAAAGCAGTATGTATTCTGCTGACACTCCTGCATCTTGGAATCAAAAACATACGGCTTGGACCATCTCTCCCAGCCTTCATTTCACCCAACATTCTGAATTATCTGGTGGAAAAGTATGGCATTGCTCCAATTACTACTCCAGAAAATGATATTAAGAATCTGATGGCTTGAAATAATGTTTTATAAGCTTCGCATTTTATATGCATGCGAAAATGGAAGCAGGGCCTGGGGGTTTGCCAGGCCCTGACAGTGACTATGATGTTAGTTTTGTTTTGTTCGTCCACTGGTTCATTTTTGATAACAGAAAAACTTACACAGATTATCGCGAATAATAATATTAAAAGTGTTACAATTGTCCGAATGGAAGTTCCATGTTGCGGAGGATTGCAATACGCAGCCGAAGAAGCCCTTAAAGCAAGCGGAAAATTTCTGCCATGGAGA
>NZ_JAZUGX010000029.1:0-2281 GCF_045641405.1 Treponema sp. | reverse complement strand
GCCAAAGCTCTTGCTCCGAATGCTGCAGTACCAAGTGCCTGGACGAATTCACCCATTGAAAGCTGAGGCTGACCTGTAAGAAGTGTCTGTGCAATCTTTGGTGCATTCTGTGTTAATACAAAACAAATCAGTCCATTGAAGAGCAGGGTAGCGAATGTAATCCAGTTCATTCCACCGTTATCTGCCATGATGTTGATTGTTGTTTCAATGAACAGATAGAATACGAAGAACATACAAATCGTGATTACAATCATCTTGATAAGAAAACCTGTGAAAACAGGAATCAGCTTCTTTGGCATTTCTTTTGTTCCATCAAACAGAATGAAAGGAATGAAGAATGCTCCAAGCCCCATGATTATTGTGTATTCCAGGATTGTCATGATGTACTGTATCTCTGCAAAAATCGTACAGCAGATTAAAGCAATACAGCTTAAGATTGTCATAATCATGCTTGGAATGTGAGCAATGCTTGCTGACATTTTGTTGAAACCTTTCTTCATAAAGTTAACGTCTTCTGCATCAAGATCATCCATTTCAATGTCGTAGGCAAGCTGATTTTTTTCCCAGAGAATCTGGCATCCTAACAGCGAAACTCGAAACAGTGCTGCAGGCGAAAGATAATAGGAATCAGTTCCATTTTCATTTTTCAACCAGATGTTCAAATCTACATAGGAATCAACAATCGGCCTTCCATCTGAACCATCAACCATTTTTGGAACAAGGACTTTGTTAATTGCCTCAAGGGTTTTCCGACCATAAATTGAGTGGTACTTGGTTTTGCTTCTGTACTCTTCAATTTTTTGCTGAGCTTTTTCCTTTGCCTTCTTTGAATTGAACTTTGTTACCTGAACCTGTTCTGCAGCTTTGTCCATGAAGTCCGTATAATCTTCTGCTTTCGTGAACGGAGTATCAAATGTAAAGTTTTCAATGTCGGCCTGGATTTCAGCCTGAAGCTCGTTAGCAAGTCTTTGTTGGGTTGCAAGGTCTTTTTCAATTGACCGTTTCATTGAAGTGAGTGAATCAACAATTGCCTGCTTTCCGCCTCCGGCACTTATACCGATTCGGTTTCCAACTGCAGAAAGCCCCATTGTAAAGATAGGGTAGGCTGACATCATCAAAAGAAAGAGAAGCCATTTATACATGGTATCCCACCAGAAATCCCGGATTGTAAATCTGCTGTTGGCCAGTTTAAAAGCCGACCAGCACAGACCTACGATTCCTATGGCAAGAGCATAATGATTTGCCCAGCCATAAAAAGATTTGAGACAGCCGCCAAAATATTCAATTGCTTCTACGACAGGAATATCTATCCATGAAGTGTATTCGTCCATCGGCGGCTCCTATTTTACAAATGAGTCTGGAACACGATTATCAAAAGCTTCCTGCTTCTGCTGTTCCTTTCTCATTTCCTCGGCTTCAACCTGTTTTGCATTTTCATCTGCGATGAGCTTTGATGCCGTTACATTGGCAAGATCGTTTATTGCTTCCTGTACACCGCCAAGTTCTTCAATTACCTGCTGAGTAAGATGAAGGTTTGCTTCTTTTGCAGCACCGTCAGTCATGTTTCCATCGGAGTCAGTCTGCGAGTATGCAGCCTGCATGATTGCATTTGATTTTGCAATCTGTTCTTCACGCTTTAACTGAACTGCTTCATCTGTTGCTTTCGCAATTACTTTGGCAGATGCGTCCTTCACTTTTGCAACAGCCTGAGAAGCAAAGATGTAGTTTCTTGGACTGATTCCATATTTTCTCCAGATTGCTTCCCGCTGTTTTTTTGTCAGGCCTTCTTCGATATTCTTAACTGTATTCCTCATGTTCTGAGTCATAAAGCTTTCTGTATCCGTAACTGCAGTAAAGAAGTTCTTTCCTGATTCTCCCATACCACATAAATCTGCGAGAGAATATCTGTTGCCGTTTCCACAGTCTATGCTCTGAACTGTCAGAGTTTCTTTTATTCTTCTGGACTGAGTGAGAAGTGCATTTACTCTCTTGTTTGCATCACGGATATCGTTTCGAATATCGAAGTCACCGTCGAAACGAATGTTTTCCCAGTCGATAGATTTAGCTCTTTCTACGGCCTGCTGAATCTGCTGGTACTGATTTTCGATTGTGGTTATTGTGTTCATTACCATATCGTACTGACTGTAAAGCTGGTCGATTGCCGTAAGCCAGCCTGAAATATCGAATACGGGGTAACCTGTTGCATGAATGTTTGTTACTGCCAGGAATAGACCTGTCATAATTACTAAAAGTTTTTTTTTCATCTGTTGTGCTCCTCATG
>NZ_JAZUGX010000028.1:0-68375 GCF_045641405.1 Treponema sp. | reverse complement strand
TCCTGTGGGTCCTGTGGGAAATCTTCGCCCTTTTCTTTCTTGTACATTTCCTTGTACTTTGCAACGATTTCCTGGAGTTCTTCTGTTGTGAGTTCTGTATCTTCTTTGATACCGCGGTGTGACTTAACTTCTGCGATAATTTCTTCGAACTTATCGTGTTCAACACCCATTGCTACGTTTCCGAACATCTGGATGAAGCGGCGGTATGCATCCCATGCAAAGCGTGGGTTATTTGTCTTTGTTGCAAGACCAATTACTGACTTGTCATTGAGACCGAGGTTGAGGATTGTGTCCATCATACCTGGCATAGATTCTGCAGCACCTGAGCGAACTGAAACAAGGAGTGGATCCTTTTCGTCACCGAGCTTCTTGCCCATAGACTTTTCGAGTTTAGCAAGGTTCTTTGCTACTTCTGCTGCAAGTGATTCAGGATACTTGCGTCCGAGCTTGTAGTATTCCTGACAAACATCGATAGAAATTGTGAATCCTGATGGAACTGGAAGGCTCAAAGGTTTCTTTGCCATCTGAGCAAGGTTAGCACCCTTTCCACCGAGGATGAGACGCATTGACTCGTCGCCTTCTGCATCACCGTCACCAAAGTAATAAACATATTTGGTCTTAGCCATTAATGTCCTCCATATATATATGTAACTAAAAATTATACAAGTAATTTTTTTTATCGTCAACAAAACTGTATTAAAAAGCAATATACGGAAACAAAATCATCGGCCATCAAGTACTGACACTACAAGTTTGATTTGTTGGAAAAACAACATTTTTACCGAGATCACTTTTTTCTTAAAATTACTATCCTCTGAGTACATATGGCACGGAATTTTCATCAAATTCAAAATGGTGTATCAGAATGACACGCAATGAAAATGTCACCGGCAGGACCATACTTTATCCCCTGTCATTTTGCCCCGCAATGAATAAAATCAAATATTTTATTAAATTTATTATTAGTTGGCACGGAATATGCACTATAGTAAGTGTAAGGCAGGAACAACCTTACAGCATCAAAACTTCACAAAAACAATTTTATATAACCTAGGAGGGTTAAGATTATGAACGAACTTTCACTTTTGGATTCACTCTTTGGAAACGACGGTTTCACATTCCCATCTGTACGCAACGCCTACATGACACCAAAGGTTGATGTGTTGCAGAAAAAGGACAGCTATGTTCTCTGCATGGATCTTCCTGGAAAAACTGAGAACGATGTCGAGATTACCCTCAAGAACGATGTGCTTACCATCGCCTCTGCAGAAAAAACAAAGGAAGAAAAGAAGGATGACAACGCGGACAGGGAAATCTGGCTTGTGCGTGAAAGGACAGCAGCAACGACACAGTTCCGTAGAACATTCACACTGCCTAAGGACATCAATCCTTCAAAGGTAACCGCAAACTTCAAGAACGGCGTTCTCTGTATTGAAATTGGACGCAAGGAAGAAGCCCAGGAACAGAAGATAAAGATCATCGCCGCATAGAGGGGCATTGCAAAATAATTCGACAAAAACCTTGACATAAGGAAAGCAACGAAGTATATTTAAATCAGCTTATAAAGCTGATAAAACTCTCTCCTTTAGTTCGGGAAACCGAACGATAGAGGCTCCGGTGAACGCTGGAGCCTCTATTCATTTAAACCGAATCTAGAGAGTCATTCCGATCGAGAAGCTGCTGTGCATTTCTTTTTTCGTCGTATTGTAGTAGATGCCAAGGTTCATGGCTGGGATGGCGATCTGCTTAAGATACATGGTCATTCCACCGCCGAATCCCTGGTTGAATTTATACTCGTCGTCAAAGTCCTCTACCTTTGCGCACTGGTAGCTTCCGTACACAGAGAAAAGACCGATCTTTGTCTTGAAGGCTGCATACTCAAGACCCGCAGACATTCCCACACCGCTGCGTGTACCGAATTTTGAAGGCAGGATGCTGACACCGAGGGCGCCGTTGCCGACATAAGCTGAATACGGAACATACTTGCAATGTACGCCGTTGGCACCAAAGATGAACCTAAGGTCATCGGAGAAAATTGGCTGCTGGAAAACAATGGATGGCGAGAACACATGCCACACATAATGATTTGTGTAGATGACCGTCTCATTGGTATAGCTCAAAGATTTTGTCGACATGAACACCCCATTCCAGTCAGAGGATCCAAGCCTGACGGAAGGCTTAAGATCAACATAGCGGTTGCTTTCAATTGTACCTTTGTCCCGTTCATCAAAATCCTTGAAGCCAAAATTTGCCGACATGGATGCAGACAGATAGCCTGTGAAAACCTCCGTCAATGTGATTCCGCTGTTGGCAGAAACCATGTCATAGTCTATGCATTCAACATCATCGATGTTCACATATTTCTGATTTTTCTTTCCAGCTGAACCAAACAGGGTTACACCTGGAACATGTCCTTTAGGAGGTCTTCCATACATCCAGATTCCGCGATATTCCGAGGAAGAAAAGAATCCTCCAAGAGCAACTGTATGCTTAAGACCAAAGGCATTGGAATCGATGAGGAATGCACCACCCATTGCCTTGCCACCCGACACGGAAAAAAGAGGAAGCGGAATGAAAGTGAT
This sequence comes from Treponema sp., assembly GCF_045641405.1. Lineage (GTDB taxonomy): Bacteria > Spirochaetota > Spirochaetia > Treponematales > Treponemataceae > Treponema_D. The sequence goes on along the minus strand of NZ_JAZUGX010000028.1, from coordinate 65,793 downwards.
CTTTTCTTTTACCGTCGCCGTGATCTCCGTTCCGTCAGCCGATTCTGACTGAGAAAGCTTTATCTCCGAAAACAACCCTTCCTTCTGCAAGAGAGTCTCAAGAGCATGAATCGTATTCTCATCGGCTTCCTTTCCCAAAAACCCCTCAACATCACGCTGAAGGATGAATTCCTTTGTCTTTTTGAGTCCATCAAAATGAATTGCCTTGATAGGAGAAGCAAACGAAACGGTCGATGCCGTCAGTGCCGATGCCATAAAAAGCGATAAAAACTTCTTGCTCATGGTGATGAAGTCTACAATAAATGCACTATTTTGAATAGTAAAATCTAAGAAAAGTCATGAAAGATGCACAAAATTGCAAAGAATCCAAGTTTTTTGTCATCGTCTGCAAAATACTGCACTATTTGCAAAAGATTTCACAAATTTTCTTCAAAAAAGTATTGACTACATTATGAATTTGTTATATTTTTTCTTTAGCAGCAAATTTTAATTTTTTTTATAGATTCGGATCGCTTGTTTCCTCCTTAGAGCGATCCGTTTTTTTTTCCATTGATTTTTTTCATCAACGTTGATATATTCTATTCATCCGGGGGTGTAGCTCACCTGGCTAGAGCGCTAGCATGGCATGCTAGAGGTAACGGGTTCAAGTCCCGTCATCTCCATAGTTAAATCAGAGGTTTTGCATAAAAGTGCAAGACCTCTTTTTGTTTTAAAGACAAGCAAAACAGAAAGGGACTTGAACCCGTTAGCGAAGCGAACGCCGACCAAGCGGGAGGAAAAGGCGACAGGAGGTCGCCGTCAGTGAGTGTAGCCGCCCAAAGGGAGGAGCCATGGAGGGCGACGACCGAAGGGACGGGTTCACATAGCAAGAGCCGCATCAGTTTTTTTACAGGATCCAAGTTTAACTCCCGTCATCTCCATAAAAGACAAAGGTCTTACACAAAAGTTGTAAGGCCTTTGTTGTTTTAAAAGCAAGCAAAACGAAAGAGGGACTTGAACCCGTTAGCCGGCGAAAGCATTTGCTTTTGTAGATACCGTTACCTTTTGTAACTTTCGCCGCACCAACAGATTCCCTGTTGGTGTAAAGGCTACCTTGAAAATCCGACCAAGTGGGAGGAAAAGGCGACAGGAGGTCGCCGTCAGTGAGCGTAGCCGCCTGTCGAAATCAAGCAATATCCACAAAATATGTGGTAGTTTCGAGAGCCTCAACCACCACATATCCTATAGCAATACAATTTCCAGACACAGACTTGTTTTAAAAGACAAACAAAAAAATTATTTTCCTTCCCTACGCCATAATTCAATCTTCCAGTTGTCTTCGGTCCTTACAAGAACCAGGGAATCCTCGCCGCATTCTGTAATTTCATATTCAACAGACCAGGGATCTTCATCATATATCTGAATATTGTCTACGAACAGTTTATTTCCACTTCTTAAGGACCATCGTCCACCAAAGCCTTCGCTTTCCTTCATCCTAAGGAAGAAATTTTCATCATCAATATCTAGAAGAAGACTGTCATCTTCCCATAAGCCTATAAGCAATTTTAGATCAACCTTGCCGTCGCCATTTCCTTCCGGAAGAGAATCATAGTCTTTAAGATAGCCGCCGAATACCCAGCCGCCAAAAGGTTCTATGTCCGCATAGGAAACAGCGTAATACCAATGGTCAGTGAGGCCGTCCACCGTATACTTTTCAAAAGTGCGCTTTGTAATGTACAGATGCATACCGTCTTCAAATTTGCCGAGCTTTGTTCCGTTCATAGGTTCTTCCCTGTAGTTAAGGCTTGAACCGTCATCAGTGCATACGCGTTTTTCAATGGTTTCAGGATAGATGTAATACTTTTCTGAGGCACCGCCATTTTCTTTCAGGGATGAAAGATCAAGGTTCCTGAACAGAGGGATCTTTTTCTTCAATCCATCAGAAATTCTTGAATCTTCAGCCTTTGCCCTATGGCCGTTCCAGACAAAGGAATCTGAGGCAATTTCCGTAATGCTTATCTTTTCGATTTTGCCAGTGTTGAATTCAATCTCTACAGTTGCAGGTGAAACAGCCTTCCAGGTTCCAATGGCAGCTTCTCCCTTTCCATCGTGCCATGAAGCAAATTTTCCATCTGCCGAATAGGAATCATAGAGAGTGGTTTCATCAATGCACCATTTTTCCGCTGAAGAAAGGTATTCTGCAAGTTCTTTTTCAGTCCACTGCTCCTGGATTTCTTCAGAATTTCTGTCCGATGCAGATTCTACGGCTGAAGCTTTTTCTTTATTACAGCCTGCAAGCAAAACAAAACCAAATGCAGCCAATACAATCAGAACAATCTTTTTTTTCATTTCCAATTCCCTTTTTTTACTTTTTATCGATTCATTCTAACATGAAAAATCCTGCTGTAAAACTGCAGAAAAATAAAATTGTACTTCAATGCATATTGACTAAAAAGTTAAATATAACTATCTTTTGTTAGTGTTTGCTAACTTTCAAAATTGCGAACACACTTTATTTCAATTTTCAGGAGTTTCTGATGAAAAAAATTGCACTTGCTGCTTTGACAGCTCTAGCTTTGATTGGATCAGCTTTTGCTGAATCATCCGTATCTTTCTACAACAAGATTTTTGAAGAGGATTATTTCTATGCAAACAATGATGGGGAAACACAAAAGGATTTCCCTGTAGTCAAGGACGAAATGAATGTTGAATACAAATCAGAACATGTTGATGCAGCCCTCAAGGTAATTGCAGGCATTGATGATTTTGACGACAGGCATTTTGGCATGGACGGATACATTGATGACTGGTATCTTGAATGGAGATTGTTCCAGCCTGTTACAATCGGTCTCCACGACAACATCTATACTGAAGGTTCTGCCCTTCCGATTTACGACGACAACCTTGCCAACGGAAACATCGGTTCAAATGGATTCACTGTAGTTTACCGTCCATCTATTTTTGAAAACAAACTGCGCCTTGGTGCGACACTTCCATTTGAATTCACAAAGACGGAAGATGAATTTGGTAAAAAGCCAAACTGGCTTAAGGCAAAAAAGACAATCAAAGATGAAGATGACAACGAAACAGAAACCGATGATGACAAGTATGTAAATCTTGGTCTTGGAGCAATCTATACCGACGACCTTTTCCAGGTTGGATTTACGGTAAAGGATATCTCAAACAGCGACACACGCCTTGTGGGTGTTACTGTTTCATTCCCTGATCTTTTTGGTGCAGTTGAAGGTCTTACCATCGGTGGTGGTTTCTCAAATGCAAAAGGAAAAGATGCAGGATTTGACGACCTTATTTCCGTTCTTGGAACGGACTATGGTGTAACTGGAAAAAACATCATCAACGCAAACCTCTCTTTGGAAAAGGAAGCATTCTCTGTTGTTGCCGAAGCCCTCTACAATACAAAGAATGATGAAGGCGACTATGACCTTTATTCAGCCGCCGTTGTTGGAATACCTGTCAACGAACAGCTTGTTCTCAATGCAGGTGGAAAGACTCTTATGGATCTTAACTCTGACACAAAGGACAACAACAAAAATATCTACAGCGTTCTTGTGGGAACGGAATATACAATCGATGAACATAACCAAATTGGTGTTGAATTTGATTTCTTTACATGCGACAAGACAAAGGCATTTGCAGTTCCAGTATTCTGGAAGTGGACAATGTAAAATCAAAAAGAATTAAGTCCTGACCGGTGATGGGGAGCCTCCTTCCTTTTGCCGGTCTTTTTTTTTGCCTGCAATTCCTATATAATTTTTTTTATTATGTTAAAGACAATCAAACCTGAATTACTTACAGACAATGCCTTCAAGATGATCGGCAAGGACTGGATGCTCGTAAGCGCATGTACAAAAAAATATGATGAAGAAGGAAAAATCATCACCGGTCGTCCAAACGCAATGACGGCAAGCTGGGGTGGCGTTGGAGTTCTCTGGAACAAGAATGTCGCCACAATCTACCTTCGCCCTAGCCGCTACACAAAGGAAATCATTGATTCTACAGACAGCTTCTCTCTAAGCGTTCTTCCACAGAAATATAAGTCTGCCCTTGACTACTGCGGTTCACACTCAGGACGCGATGAGGATAAGTTCCAGAAAACAAAGCTTGAAGTGGACTACATGAACGGAACTCCATGGATCAAGCAGGCAAGAATCGTAATTTTTTGCGACAAGCTCTATGCCCAGGAATTCGATCCAAACTGCTTTACGGAAGAAAAAGTATGCAAGCAGAATTACCGCAAGGATGACTTCCACACAATGTATATCGGTGAAATCACAAAGGTGATGGTTGAATCCAGGGATATTAAATAATTTTTTCCTATGGAATTGATCGACAAAAAAATCTGGAAAAGGGCATCGGCTATTGGTCTCGTCTTTACAATCCTTTGCCTTGTTGTCTGCATAATTCAGTATTACTGCGATCCTGATGCAGACACTTTCCAGAAGGGAGTCCGCATCGCAATCCACTTTCTTGCAGTAAATTTCTTTATTTTTTTATTTTTCAATCCATTATCCTTCAGAACCTATTCTGTTCTCTTCTACATATATGGATGTGGAAATTTCCTGGATAACGGGAATGTTCTTGGAGCCATTTGCATTTCGGCATCCCTTGTCTTTCTGAACACTTCTGGCTTCCTAAAGACCCGCAGGAACACAAAAATTGTCAGCTTTCTGATTGTTCCCCTTTCATGTATCTTTGTTCAGTGTTTTCATACGGGAAAACTTGCTTTCCTTCTTTCAGTATTCTACATACTTGGTGCAATCTACATTTTCTACCTGACATATCTCATGCTGCTGCCTAGAGTTGAAAAAGCCTATTCCATGAAATCGGAAAAAATCATAAGCCGTGAAAAATTTACGGAGCGCGACATTGAATTTCTTGAACGGGTGTTAAAGGGAGAAAAATACAGCAAGATTGCTTCCCTCTACAACATTTCGGAAAGTTCTGTAAAAGCCCAGATGATAGAACTATACCATCACCTGGGAGTAAACAGCCGCACGGAATTCCTTGCCTTCTGCAACGGCTGCACCTTTGTCCTTGGCGATCCTGAGCAGACAACGGAGAACAGCTGATTCCCCATCGTCACGGATCAACGCTGAATCGTTCCCTTTCGGATTTCTTCTTTCTTTTCTTCCCCGCAAAGCTCACGGATTATTTCCATGGCAAACTGTTCTGCCGTTCCAGCTCCACGGGATGTGATGACATTCTCGCAATGAACGAAAGGAACGTCCTTTACATGGTTTGCGGCATATTCGCCTGCTTCGCCTTCCATGTCTGGATAGCAGGTCCATTTTCTTCCAACGAGAGCCTTTGTCCTAGAAAGAACAAGAGCAGGTGCGGCACAGATGGCGCACACAAGCTTTCCTTCTTCATTCATCTTATCGATGAGGGATAGAGCCTGATGGCATTTACTGACATTTACGGTTCCAGGCATTCCTCCAGGAACGATGACAGCATCAGGAAGCTCCGCACATGAAGAAACATAGGTTTCCAAGGTCATGTCGGCAACCACCGTAATCTTTCTGGCTCCCTCCACATTCCTTGAAGCGGTTCCTGTCGCTATTGTCGTAACCTCTACTCCTGCGCGGCGAAGATAGTCCACTGGTGTAAGGGCTTCAACCTCTTCAAATCCAGGTGCAAGAAATACTATAACCTTCTTCATAAGTCCTCCATATTTTCATTGAAATTATACTACCAAAGGGATAAAATTGTATATTATGAAATCTGTACTTCTCATCGACGGATCGGCATTATTTCAGGATTTTCTTAGAGACAAGGTTGCTGCGGAACAGGTAACGCTTGAATGCGCAAGCAGCAGAGAATCATATTCAAAGATGATTTCCCTTCTTCCAGATTTGATCATCATTGAAATTCAGGATTCGATCAAGGAAGAGCTGAATCTTCTCCTGGACAAAAAGCGCACTGATCCAAATGCAAAGAAAATACCGATCATCATGACAGGCCCAGTAATGGACCGCAGCAAGATCGCAAACCTTGTTGAATACGGAGTCGTAAAGTATTTCACAAAACCGATCAAATTCGACGTCTTTTTTGATTCCATCGGCCGCATCCTAAAGATGCCCCTTTCAATGGACACTACTCCCTGCATCCTCGACATACACCTTAACGGCAGCATCATCTTCGTGGAGCTTGCACAGGGACTTAACCGTGAAAAGCTTATGCTCCTTAAGTACAAGCTTTCAGAAATCATCGACAAATACAAGATAAACATCCCTAAAGTCATCCTCATGCTCACAAACCTTCAGCTCACCTTCGTTGACGGTGCAAACCTTGAGCTTCTGCTGGACAACATCACTGCAGGGAAAAGAATCCCAAACAAATATATCAAGGTTCTTTCCCTCGATGAATTTGTAATCGAGCTGATAAAGGGACACCCTGAATACAGCGGCATGGTCGTTTCACAGAACCTTCAGCACGTCATCTCCTCCCTCATGAATGATGACAGCAGCCTTGACTATGGCTCAAAGGATTTCATATACGACAACATCCTCCATTCCGACAGGCCTACCGACGACACTGCCCTCGGTTTCATGGATGACAGAAGCACTGGAGATGCAAACTCAGGAACGATGATGAAAGTTGCCCTTGTTGACGACGACGTTGTTGTCCGTAAGCTTCTTGAAAACACATTTACCGCAGCAAGTGGAGAAGCAACCCTTTTTGAGAATGCCACTTCTTTCATGAAGGCGATTACTGAAGGCGCTGACTTTGACATAGTCATCCTTGACCTCTATCTTCCTGACATGGACGGAATCAGTATCCTCAAGACGCTAATGCAGAGGAACTATCAGACACCTATACTCATATATTCAAAGGCTTCTTCAAAGGATGTCGTAATGAACGCCCTTTCACTTGGTGCTAAAAGTTACCTTGTAAAGCCACAGAAACCAGGAGCCATCTTAAACAAGGCACTGGAGATATTGCATTCAGGCAGGTAGTCTAGAACGATTTCTACCGTCTATACGGAGTTTATACAGGAGATACAATGGCAGTACCATCAGTTGAAGTCGGAAGCAGATTCATAGCCAGCACCATGCATGAAGTCCGCACTCCTTTGCAGACCATCATCAGTACCCTGGAACTTCTTGAAGATACTCCGCTCAACAAGGAACAGGTTGAATTCATCCATCAGATTGAATTCAGCGCAAACGCCCTCCTTGGTCTTGCCAACGACGTCCTGGACTTTACAAAAATTTCTTCACAGAACTTCAAGCTTGAGATACGCCCTTACGATGCCATTGAACTTACGGAACGGGTAGTAGACCTGATCACCATCGAGGCCTTCAACAGAGGAATCGAAGTACTCACGGACATAGACTATAGGCTGCCTCAGAACCTTCTTGGTGATCCGACACGAATTCAGCAGATCATCCTAAATCTTGTAAAGAACGCCGCAAAATTCACGGAGACTGGATACATCTACATACGCGTAACCGTAAAGGACAAATACCTTCTTTTTGAAATCATTGACAGCGGCATCGGTGTTCCAGAAGACAAGAGACGACTCATCTTCACCGACTTCTACCAGGTGGATGGAAGCTCCACAAAGAAAAGCAGCGGAACTGGACTTGGTCTTTCAATCTCAAAGAATCTTGTAAAGGTTATGAAGGGAAAGATCGGCATCATAGAGAATCCTAACGGCGGCTCAAACTTCTGGTTTGCAATTCCACTTGAATGCTCAGAGGAAGAGAAGCACCGTTCACGAAAAATCACCGTGCCTGACAACACCCGTGTACTTGTAGTCGATGATAAATCACTTGCCCTCAAGTCCATGAAGTCCAAGCTTGAATTCTACGGGGTCAAGAACATAAGCCTCTGCGACAATGGAAACACCGCAGTCCAGAAAATCAAGGAAGCACAGCAGCAGGGAAAGCCTTTTACCATTGCCTTCATCGACCTTATCATGAATCCTGTCGACGGATGGAGACTTGCAAGCGAGATAAGATCCCTTCCGAACACGGAAAGCATGAAGATGTTCCTTATGGTTCCAGAAGGACAGCTCAGGCAGGATGCAAAGATGAAGATGCTTGACTGGTACAACGGATACATCTACAAGCCCATCAAGCAGAAGGCCCTGGAAGACACATTGGAAGTCGCCTTTGACCTCAAGAAGGAAAAAGAGAATACAGGAGTCGATGAATTCCTTGAGAACACCAGCACGAAGAAAGTCTCTTCCATCCTTGACCAGCAGGTTGCCAGCGGAATGTCCATCCTCGTTGCGGAAGATACTCCTATCAACCAGAGGCTTCTTGAAACCTTCCTCAAGAAATTCGGAGCAACTGTATACCTTGCAGAAAACGGTCAGGTTGCCGTTGACCAGATTGCACTCCATCCGGAAATCGACCTTATCTTCATGGACATCTTCATGCCGGTTAAGAGTGGTATTGATGCAACCATCGAGCTCAGGAACAAGGGCTACAAGGGAATCATCATTGCATGTACGGCAAACAATGATTCCGACGACTTCAAGACATACAAGAAAATCGGAATCAACGACATCATCGTAAAGCCTTTCAAGAGAAATACCATCCGCGAAATCCTCGACAAATGGAATTCCGTTCTTACGGTTCCAAATGCAAAGGACATCATTTCCCTTACCTTCATCGAGAACAAATCTTCCGAAATGTGGAACATCGAGGACTTCATGGACACCACTGGGCAGAACATTGAATTCGCCATTTCCCTTATGGACGAATACATTACCCAGTCAAAAGAACTCATGGACAACCTTAAGGAAGAACTGAAGAAGACTCCGCTCAACTACGAGAAGATTGAACTTTATACCCATACGATGAAGGGAAGCAGTGCTTCTGTAAGCGCAACCCGATTTGCAGAGCTTGGACGAAAAATGAATGATGCAGCAAAGACTAGAAACCTTACCGACCTTGAATCGGCAAGAATCAACTACGAGATTGACTTCATTACCTTCACCAACATCGTAAACAACTGGAAGACATCCATATGATCAGAACAAACTATCACACCCACACAGAATTCTGCGATGCAAAAAACACTGCAGAGGAAATGGTTCTTGCCGCAATCGAAAAGAACATCTCAATACTCGGTTTTTCAAGCCACGCCATGTATCCCTTTGAGGGCGGCTGGCACATCGGAATAAAAAATTACGGCGACTATGTTGCGGAAATAAACCGGCTCAAGGAAAAGTACAGTGACAGGATAAAAATCTACACTGGCTTTGAAGTTGAATACATAGATGGAATCTCCATCCCCTGCTTTGACACATACAAGGAATTCAAGCCCGACTATCTGATCGGCTCCGTTCACTTTGTTCCAGGCAAGGGAGGATACTACGAGGCGGACGGAGGCGAAAGTTCCGTAAAGGAAAGAATCGGGAAATTTTTCGGTGGCTCGATAAAAAAAGCCGTGCAGGAATATTTCCATTGTGAACGCAAGCTTCTGAAAGACGGAGACTTTACGTTCCTCGGCCACTGCGACCTTGTCCAGAAGCAGAACATAAAGACAAAGCTCTTTGACGAAAACGAATCCTGGTATAAAAAGGAACTTAAGGTCCTTGCAAAGGAAATCGGAAAATCTGGCGTCTGTGTCGAAGTGAACACTGGTGCCATATGCAGGCTAGGTGCATCGGGTCCTTACCCAAGCCCATACCTTCTTGAACAGCTCAAGGCAAACAATGTTCCGCTCACAATTAATTCTGATGCCCACACCGCAGGCGGAATCGACTGCTGGTTTGACGAAGCCCTTCAGTACATAAAAAAAGCCGGCTACACAGAACTTGCGTTCTATGAAGACGGCCTTAAATTCCAAAAGATTTAATCTGGATTGATTACTGACGGCGCTCGTATTCTGCCTGGCATCCGACACAGAAAGGTGCGTAAGGAATCGCATCGAGTCTTGCTTCTGCAATCGGTTCTCCACATTCAAGACAGATTCCGTATGTGCCCTGAACGATTCTATCCAGTGCGGCATCGATCATCTTGAGACGGAACTGATCTGCTTCCCCTAGGGAATTGAGAAGAGTTCTATCTATAGTGTCAGAAGCGATGTCTACGTCGTCTCCACTTTCTGTTGCACCACCAAGCTTTTCAAACTGATCATTACGCCCGATGAGGGAATCGATCAGCTCGTTGCGTTCAGCAGTAAGCTTCTTTTTCTGTTTATCTAAGAAATCCTTTTTCATTGTGTCTCCCATCTCTTGTGGCTGTTCGGTAGTTTTTAGTTGACAGCCGTTTTTCTTTTGTTCATAATAGTATAGTATATTTTCTAGAAAAGGCAAATATTTTGGAGGAATTGTGGCTAACAAAGACGAAGCTATCGAAGTTGAAGGTATCGTAAAAGAAGCATTGCCAAACACAATGTTCCGTGTAGAACTCAAGAACGGTCATATCATTCTTGGTCACCTCAGCGGAAAGATGAGAAAGCACTACATCAGAATCGTTCCAGGTGACAGCGTAAAGGTTGAACTTTCACCTTATGACCTTAACCGCGGAAGAATCATTTTCCGCGAAAGGTAATCAAAAAAATTCTTGAATATAGCAGAAAGGCTTTCCTATACGGAAGGCCTTTTTTGTTTCCCTATTACTCTGCCATGAGCCTTGCACCCTTTATCATTCCCTTTATTCCCGAAATAAGGGTAAAGAAGGCGATTATCTGCACAAGGAAAAACCATGGACCTGAAACATATATTACCGCAAGGCTGATCATAACCTTGCAAAGGTTCCTGCAGAAAAATGGAAATGCCTTCCTTCCTTTGGGTTCCTCTGTATTTCTTGAAGTCCAGGTATAGGTATACCTGTAGTTGTTGTTTGCATCACTGCTGCCATTATAGGTGCCGCCGTTCCTGTAAGCATTCCTGAAGAATTCAGCAAAAGGATCATCGGTGTAGAAATTCTCCGCATTGTGATATCCGTTCTGCTGGCTTGAATTCTGATAGGCATATTGACCAAAGCTGTCATACTGGCGTCTCTTTGAGTCATCTCCAAGAACAGTGTAGGCTTCGTTGATTTCCTTGAATTTTTCCTCGGCAATCTTGTCGCCTGCATTCCTGTCAGGATGGTATTTAAAGGCAAGAGTCCTGTAGGCTTTCTTTATTTCATCTGCTGTGGCACTTTTCTGCACACCAAGTACTTCGTATAAGTCTTTCATCTGTTCCTAGTCTAAAGATAATAAAAAAACAAAGGATATGCAAATTTTCAGAGGCTCCATAACATAAAGATAATAAAAATACATGAGGTTTGCAAACTGAATCAGTCTTTTATCTTGCCAGGCTTTATTATTACCCATGTAGCTCCATTACCGCCATGGTTCCTGTCGGGATGTCCTGAAGTTCCAAGGCGCTTGTCCTGCTCGATGAATATGCGGACCATCTGACCAAGGACAGGATCGCTCCCGTTGGAATGGATTCCCTTTCCATGGATGATGAGGATTTTCTTGAGGTTGCGACGATAGCAGTCGTTTACGAAATTCTGAAGCTTAGACCATGCTTCATCGCGAGTAAGCTGGTGGAGGTCTATGACCGCCTCAGGATTCATGGAACGAAGGTAGTCGATGTTGCTGAGCCTTTCATTTCGTTCTGCTTCTTCGTTGATTCTATCCTTGTCTACGGTGCCGTGACGGTTGAGCCAGATATCCATGGGATTCATGCGCTTTTTGCCGTCCTGCTCCATAATCTGTTCCCATGAATACCCCTGTCTTGCGGCTTCCTTTTCTTCCTTTGTCGGAGCATTGGCTTTCTTGTGGGAAACCTGAGGCTGTTTTTTCTGCGGCTGTTTTCTCTGGGAGCCTTCCCACTGATTCAAGATATCACCGAAATCCATTTTTTCTCCAATTCATTTTATGATGCAGACACTGCTGGAAGGAATCCATCCGTAGGTGTCGTTGTGGCGGACATACATCCATTCCCCCGCTATCCTGATAATGGAAACAACGCTACCTGGCTGAATGGTTACACTTGTCAGCATATTATATTCAGGAATCGGACTCATTTCGCCGCCTGTGAACACACCGCGGGATGCCTTTACGCGCACTCCGTAGATTCCAACAAAAACCGACAGCAATATGAAAAACGAAGCAAAGATCGCAGTCCAGGTCTTGCGTCTGAAAACAAGGAACATGACCATGAGCCCCAGGAAAATGCAGGCTATCAGGCAAAGGAGATTAAGCATAAGGATGCTTGGCTCGTGATAATCATATGGCAGACCAAGGGTCATCTCGGCTTTCTTTCTTTCTGCGGTCACCTTCGAAAAAAAGAAAGAACGTCGTTCCTTCCTGTGAAGCTCATATAATGCAAGAACTTCCTGAGGCTTTACTTCCACAGCCTTTCTGTCACCAGCTACTTTTTCCGATTCATGGAAAGCATAGACAAAGGGATTTTCGTCCTTTGTTTCCGACATCAGTTCCTGTGCCTTTTCAACCTTGAAGCTGTAGACAGGACACTGGATATCTTCCATGGAACCGTCATATGAAGTTGCCGTTATGAAAACTTCTGGGAGCACATTGTCTCCTTCGGAAAGCGGCTGCCAGTCAAAGGTTGCCACGCTCTGAAACTGTGTAACAAAATTCTTTTCTCCCGTAGACTTGAATTCATGATCCCTGACTTTCTTGAATATTGAATTCTCTGGAATGTTCCAGAAAATATTCTGGACGGATTCCATGTAGCGGGCGGTCACGGTAAAGACGATATGCTCGCCTGCATTTATTTTTAGAGGCTTCTTACGGTTTGTCTTTGAGGACTCCAGGTTCTGGTTCTGGAATACGACATTGACTTCTGGATGTATGAACCTTGGATTCTGGAAAATCTCGACGCTTTCAACTGGAATCTGATAGAAGCCACCGTCGATGGTAAGGTCGATAGGCTTGATCCTGTAGTTTCCTGTCTTTGCAAACCGCATCCAGAGGATGATCCTTGTTCCGTGGGCATAACCGCCTCCCTGGGATTCATCCCTTGGAATAAGGACTGTTTCCTTCTTCTGGGAAACAAAGCTTACATTTGGAGGAAGTGAGTTTACTGAAATCTGAACGCTGTCTGGAGTGACGTTTTCAATCTCAACAAAGAAGGAATTGTCGTCTTCCGTAAAAAGGGTATCCTGTGTCGGTCTGAACCTCATGCCCCATAGATATGCCCATGAAACCTTTGCAGACAATGTGGTTCCCGCTGAAAGGAAAAAGAGAATCAGTAATCCTGCGATGTTCTTTCTGAATCTTTTTGCTGGCTTTTCCATTGCTGCTGTTCACCTTCTTTGATTATTGAATAGAGGGCATTTTCCAAAGTCTGGTCCTCCTTGTTTTCCGATACAGGAACGATTTCCCTTGCGCTTTCATTTGAATGGCTCGATCCTTCCCTCAATGAAAGCTCAAGATTTATCTTTGCATCCGTGCTTGTTCCGTCTATATAAAGAGACTGCCTGAAAAAATTTGCCGCGGCCTCATAGTCACCGTTTCTGTGTGCGATGATTCCAGAATTATAGAGAATGGCAAACTTGATCTGGTCTGGAGCGTTCTCATAGATCTGGTTGAACTTTGCAAGGGCGGCATCGTTTTCTCCCTGCATGAGATATGTTGAACCGATTCCATAGATCGAATATTGATATACAAAATCATCTCCACGAAGCTTTGCGCTGCTGGCAGATTGGAGGAAGCTTGCCGTAGCATTCTGGTAGTTGCCTTTTCCCCAGTCAAGTTTTCCCTGTAGAATCTTTACCCCATCGTCAAACCTTGGAGTACATCCTGTGAAGATAAAAAGACAGGAAGTCGCAGCCACGCTTGAAAGCAGCTTGTTTTTTCCTCCTGAAATATCCAGTTCCCCAAAAAGAATGGATGCAAGGAAGAAAATGATCGCAAGGATGGTGAACATCTTATGTCTTTTGATGCTCTGGTATTCATAGGTAACCGCAGTGCCTTTTGACGCAGCTGAAATGATCTTGAGTATCTTTGTCGCAGATCCCATTTCCGATGCATCTATGTACTCGCATGAAGATGCATGTCCAGAACTGCTTACAGCCCTTATGATCCTTTCGATTTCCGTGGTACGCAATGCGGTCTTTACCTTCGTCTGACCATCGCCAGTAAGCACTTCGCTTTCACGTTCACTTCCAAAACCTATCACCACCACTGGAATTCCATAGCGTGCGGATTCTGCAAGGGAAGACTGAAGGCTTGAATCCGTCTCTTCGCAGTCAGTGAACAGGAGTATATAGGAAGCTTCAGAAGACTGCTCAGGAAAAGAAGATACGGCAGCCTTGATTCCCTTTCCGAGGCTGGTTCCTTCTGCGGTCATGAGCCTTGGAGAAAGATTGTCGATGAGGGTTTCTACGCAGTTGTAGTCGTCCGTAAGGGGAACAGCGACAGTTCCATCTCCCTTTGCAAGAACAACCGAAACCTTTGTCCCGTCAAAGCGATCAAGAAGCCCCCTTGCATAGGCGGCGGCGGCATTGAGCCTTGAGATTCCACCTGGAGCATCATGTGCTTCCATGCTGTATGAAATGTCAAACACAAGGGAAACTGCCTTTCCGTTTTTCTGAACAGGAATCGTATCTGTCCCCCAGGAAATTCCAGCCCCTGCAAGGATGACCATGGCGGCGCTCAGAGTTCGGAAAATCGTCTTGAACCAGAAGCAATGCTCCAGCCTGTTGGACAGAAAGTGACCGCGGGAAACCTCATTTTTTTCCGAAAGAACTTTCTTCAGTCTTCTGTACTTTACGATGACAAAGGAAAGCGCAAAGACAAGAGGAATAAAAAGCCAGAAAGCAACTGGATGTCCGACTGAAAAATTCATAGTACCTCCTGCAAGAAAATGCGTTTGATGATCCATGCAAGGGCTGCAAGCAAAACGGCAGCCAAAAGAAAATATGCATAGTAGAAGGTGTCGTTGTTCTTTATGTGATAGCTTTGCATCACGCTTTCATTTTTTCCAATGGTGGAAATTGCCTGTGAAAGTGAAACGATGGACCCCGTCTCAAAGAACTTTCCATCGCATTCAGCGGCCAGCTTTGCAAGGGCTGCAGGATCAAAGTTGGATTCAAGATATCCTGAATAAACCCTGTTGGTCTTTGGATCCACATAGTCCAAAGGCACGACACCTCTGGTTCCTATGCCAAGTATATACAGGGAAATATCCTTGCTTTTTGCAAGACGCGCCGCGGTGTTGGGATGAACCGTACCCGCGTTGTTTTCTCCGTCTGTAATGAGGACAACTGCTTTTTTTTCTGCAGGAGAATTCTCAAGGTGATAGATGGCAAGGGAAAGTCCGTTGCCGATTGCCGTTCCGTCTCCAAGTTCTCCAACATTCATGGTGTCCAGCCTGTCAAAGAAAACCTTCCTGTCCATTGTAGGGGGAATAAGAAGGCTTGCCGATTCAGCCATTTCAACAAGACCGAATTCACTTCCATCGTTCTTGAGAGCAAGGGAATGGATCGCATCCTTTGCGGCATCGATTCGGTGAAGTTCTCCTATGTCCCGTGCAGCCATGGAAGGACTTACATCCACAACAAATATGATGGATGCTCCCCTAGAAGAATAGACCTTCTGCTGCCGATGGTATACGGGAGATGCACAAGCAATGATCAAGCATATGTACAGCAGGATGCAGAGAACCTTGACTAAAATCGAAAACGCCTTTCGCACCTTGCCGTCCCATGAAAAATTGCTTCCATTCCAGTCGCTCATGTTGAGTGCAAAAGTAATGCGCGATAAGATCTTAATATGGCGCAGGATATAGAGAATAGGAATCAGGAGAAGAAGAATGAATGTACCTGGATTTTCAAATTCAACCATTGCTGTCCTCCTTCTCGAATGCGTCGATTATCTTATGAGTTGAAAGGATAAGGGATTTTTTCTCGCCCTTCATGAAGCCCGCCTGATGTTCTTCCACTGGAAGCCTTTTTGAATCGATGGAGCCTGAAGCAAAGCGGATATAGTTTGTGCGCACAAAGTCAGCGGTCAAATCTTCAACAGCCCTTTCCTGTCTGTCGCCCATCATTCCACCAGTAACGGTCATTATCTTGAACTCGATGTTCTTTCCTGTGACAGAGGCAAAAGGTGTCTTGAATCTGTACTCAAGATATTCACGAAGAATCATCTGCCACTGCTCAGAGAAATCAGCATCAGTGATTTTCTTTCTCAGGAGCATGTTGAGATGTCTCTTTGTCTTTACGGCATTCTTGTAGAATCCGATCCTTGTCTTTATTTCCTTCCATTTCCTGATGATGTCAGGCAACCTGATTATTGCCGTACATAAAAGTGAAAATACAATCACTGCAAGCACAAGGAAAAACCACAAATAGTAGTTTGTATATGGAAGAACTTCTGGAGCCTTAGGTGGCCTCAATGTTGTCGTGCCAAGCTTTTCCGCAAGAGAAAGAATCAGCACTGGTGAAAGTTCAATATTGAAGTCCGCGGAAATATTTTCCTTTCCTTCAACACAGATCTCCTCAAGGTTGAACTTACGGAATTTTATGATGCCCGTTTTCCACGGAACAAAGGTTATGCAAAGGTTGTAGTTGATGCCAGTGCGGGAAAGTGTGGTCTTTGTGACAAGGCATGAAAGGGGATCTTCAAGAAAGTCCTCTGCCTTAAGGTCTATTTCCATGGTCTCATTGGAAGCCACGGTTTCGGTGAACGCAAAGAAATCTACAGGACTTCTGAAGGAATACTGTATCTGTCCTGAGTCTCCAATGAATACATCGCGTGGAACCATAACCTGCAAGGTCGAATCATCTTCTTCCTCACCTGCTGACTGGGCAAAGCCTGAGAAAAACGACACTGACAAAAGAAGGGCAAGGATTAATTTTTTCATTGTGAATACTGCTCTCTTGTGCTGAAGAATTTTATAAGCTCTGCGGCAGGATCCTGCATGGTGCTGATGGAAAGTGGAACTCCTCCGTTCCTGTGGCATTCCCTTTTCCACATCTCGTTGCGGTTCTCCGCATCTTCTCTCCAAGCCCTGGAGAATTTCTGCGATGATGTCGGAAGAACACATTCAAAGCCTGTCTCAGGATCACGGAAAGGAACGGCACCCAAAGATGGAAGAATATCATCAAGTGGATCCGTTATCTTTATTGCTATGACATCATTTTTCTGGCATAGACGGGCAAACGGAATTTCCCAGCCTGCGGCACGGAAATCGGAAATCACAAAAACAAGGGTTCTCTTGCGAAGGAGTTTTTCTGCACCTCTAAGGGCACTATCCAGGGCTGAACCGATTATCTGATTGCCTTTCTTATCCAGTTCAGAAAGTATAAGCATGGCCTGGTTTCTGCCAGCTTTGGGTGAAATGGAGAATTCAATCTTGCCGTCGAAGATGACGGAACCTACAGGACTTCCATTGTGAAGGGAAGCCATGGTGATGAGGGAAGCACAATCCATTGCCGTCTCAAGGCGTGACTGAATTCCCGAACCTGTATTCATGGAAAGGGACCTGTCCACGATCATGAAGACGTCCAGTTCCCTTTCTTCTTCAAAAACCTTTACAAAGGGTTTTCCCATTCTTGCAGTGACGTTCCAGTCGATGGCACGCACATCGTCACCGCGAAGATATTCACGGACTCCTGAAAATTCCATGCCCTGACCGCGGAAAAGAGACCTGAAGGATCCATTCTTCATTCCGTTTGCAAGAGAAAGGGAGGTAAGATGTAAAAGGTGCGCCCTCTGGGCTGTATTGTTCTTCAAAAAAATGCTCCGCTACATGTGCTGAAATTTTCAACTAACATAAAAACTAACGCATCAGAATAGATTCGAGAAAACCGATCCAACTCGTCAGAGTTGGATAGATGAAATCACTTCGTGATTTCATCATGGCACCGGCATGAAATCGATGATCTTTTCAATAAGGTCGTCGGCCGTCACATTGTCTGCTGCGGCTTCATAGTTAAGCACAAGACGGTGGCGGAGAACCTGCTTTGCGACTGCCTGGATATCCTCTGCAAGGACAAAGCTTCTGTTTTCAAAAAGTGCGTGGACCTTAGCGCAGCGGAGAAGTGCGATTCCTGCACGGGGTGATGCACCGAAAGCGATATAGCGCTGAATGTCGTTCTTTCTGTTAGGCTGTACGGAATTTGCTCGTGTTGCGTTTACGATGGAAACGATGTAGGCAAGCATCTTGTCGTCAACTGTAACGGCATCGACTGCACTCCTGCATTTCTGGAGGGCATATGAATTGAAGACCCTGTTCACAGGAATTTTTTCTGCACGGCCTTCAGACTTTACGATCTGGATTTCTTCTTCAGGTGTCGGATAGTGGACGATCAGCTTAAGGAGGAAACGGTCAAGTTCTGCCTCTGGAAGACTGTAAGTTCCTTCCTGTTCGATTGGGTTCTGGGTTGCAAGAACAAAGAAAGGATCTGCAAGCTTGTATGTATTCTCACCGATTGTAACCTGCTGTTCTGCCATTGCTTCAAGGAGCGCAGACTGGACCTTTGCAGGAGCTCGGTTGATTTCATCCGCAAGGACAAGGTTAGCAAAAACAGGTCCCTTCCTTACATTGAATCTTCCTGTAGACTGTTCGTAGATGAGTGTACCTGTAACATCCGCTGGAAGAAGATCGGGAGTAAACTGGATCCTCTTGTATTCAAGACCCGAAATGTCCGCAAAAGTCTTTACCGCAAGAGTCTTTGCAAGACCAGGAACGCCTTCAAGAAGAACATGTCCACCAGCAATGAGAGCCATGATGATTCCATCGACAACATCCCTTTGACCAACAACGCGGTTGCCTACTTCTTCGCGGGCGCTTTTTATATAGTTGAAACATTCATCAAGTTCAGTTTTTGTGATTACGTTCATTTTATCCCCTCTATTTAACGTGTCAAAAATTATACTTTCTATTCTAATCCATGTAAACTTCACCGTGGGTATGGAATCCTGAGTCGACGATCACCTCATCCATGTTCTCCTTTGTAACCACAGTAGGCTCAAGAAGGATACAGGGAATCTTTGAATCCCCGTTATCGATGGTCATTCCCGTCGCAGCAATGGATTCCGCATTTTCACCCTTTCCTATACGGACTGCATATTCAGCGGCTTTCTGGGCAAGAAGCGTGATTGGCTTATAGACCGTAAAGTCCTGGTATCCACGGGTAATGTTCTGGCAGGCTGCAATGTCGGCATCCTGTCCACAGATCGGAACATGCCTGTCTGGATAATAGACATGAAGAACTGAAAGGACGGCATCCGCAACCGCATCGTTTCCGCAGATAATCGCATCAGGAATCTGACCGCTGGTAATTACATCAACCATCTTTTGTTTTGCATGATCGTAATCCCATCCTTCAGTATAAAAAATATCATTGATTACAGGACCATGATTTTTTATGGAACTGAGAATTCCGTTCTGGATCAAGGTCATGTTGAAGTCTTCCTGAGGTCCAAGGATACATATCCAGTTCTTTGTACCCGCAATGGACTTCATTGTCTGTCCCATAAGATTTCCAACCTTTGTGCTGTCTACGGAAACATAAAGATCGACCTTCGTATTCCTTATAAGCCTGTCGTAGGAAATGACAGGAATGTTCCTAGCCTGGATTTTTTCTATTTCCTCTGTCAAGGATTCGGCATCCTTTGGAAGAATGACGATTACATCAACATTCCTTTCAAGCAGGTACATAAGCTGCCTTTTCTGCTCCTCAACGCTGTTGCCAGCATTCTGGACAATTACATCGGCATTGAGACTGCGCACGCTTGCCATGAACACATCCAGGTCCCTCTGCCAACGCTCGATGGCAAGAGTGTCGATGGAAAACCCCACGGTGATGGCGTCCTTGGGATTCTGGATGTTCTGCTCACCGCTGTGCTTTTTGCTGCAGGATGAAAAGAAGAGAATCAATGCACTTAATAAAACAAAGACTTTTTTCATTTTCTGACCTCTCACTGAATGCCTGTGTTCCTGAAATCAGTCGGTGAAATACCGAACTTGTTCTTGAACTGACGGCTGAAATAGTTCTGGTCGCTGTAGCCTGTCTGCCCCGCAATCTCCTTGATCGAAAGGTCAGTTTCAAGCAGAAGCTTCTTTGTCCTGTCCAGCCTTCTGTCAGTAACATAATTTATGAATGTCTCTCCCATTTCTTCCTTGAAAAGCTTGCTCATATAGAAGGAGCTTACACCTACGCTGGCGGCAACATCCTCAAGGGAATAATTGCGGCTCATGTTCTGGTCGATGTATTCTATTATTTTCTTTACAAGAGGATTTTCCCTCTGTTCCTTAACCGAGGCGATAGCGGTGGCACATTCCACAAGGACATTTGTAAGGAAGTCCTGCATGACGGAAATTTCCTGGGTACCGACAAGAACGGTAAAGGCTGAATCGAAAGATGGATTGTCATAGGCAGGATTCAATTCCTTTGTGATGTTCCTGATGTTGACAAGAAGTTCAAATACACTGCTCTTTATCTTGTCCAGTTCCGTTCCCGCCGCAGCCTGCTCTGAACAGAAAAGACCCGCAAGGAACTGGACTCCAGCCGAATCTCCTATGCGAAGGCGGTTGTAGATTCTTTCACGAACCTCAAAGGTTTTTTCCGTGGTAGTAGCTTTCTTTGTCTGGTCTTCGGCAAGCAGAAGCTCTCCGTTTGGAGATGTTCCGTTGAGGGCATTGACCGCTTCCTTGCATGCATAAGAAACATTTGCAAACTCATTGGAAAGACGGCTTGCACCCATACGGACTTTCTGGCTTATGTTCATGCTGAGCATTTGATAGATGCTCTTTGTCATTCCATGGAAGCTTTCTAAGAGATCTTCTGAAGGATCTTTCTTGTCCAGGCAGAAAAACATGACCAGTCTGTTTGCCATAAAGGAACCCATCAGGCACTTGTACCTATCGGCGAACATTTTCCTTATGCTGCTGTAGATTTCATACTGGTTCTTTGAATCGATGTGGGGAACCTCAATGCAGGTAAAGAAATAATTTGTCACCTCAAGGTTGAAGTATTCAAGATAGCTTGAAAGATCTTCATTCCTGTCCGTGCTGAACATGCAGGAATAGATGAAGTCGCTTTCAACCATAGGAGAAACCGTATCAAGCTTTTTCTGAAGTTCCTGACCGTCGCTGTCCTTTCCCCTTCTTTCATCCACAAGGTTCATTGCATTGCGAACTGTCTGGATCACGACATTTCTGTTTACAGGTTTTGTAATGTACTTGTAGGCACCAAGGTTCATTGCTTCCTGTGCATACTGGAATTTATCAAAGGCGCTGAGGACAACTATCACCGTATCTGGCTTAAGGTTCATTATGCAGCTGATGGTCTCAAGTCCGCTCATTCCAGGCATGTTTATGTCCATGAAAATGATGTCTATCTTTTCACGGCTTGCAATGGCAAGGGCATCGCTTCCAGAAAGGGCTGAAAATAAATTTATCTGTCCTTCGAAATTCTTCTTGATTATGAACTGAAGGGAATCAATTACAATCTGTTCGTCATCGCAAGTCAAAATGTTATACATTCTCTGGTATCCTTATTATGAATTTGGTTCCCTGTCCGTCATCGTTTGTCCTAATGTCAAAGACATCATCCCTGTGGAAATAAAGCCTAAGCCGAAGGAAAACATTTATAAGACCGATTCCCGTATGCTCTTCAGTTGATTTCTTCTCTTCTTTCTTTACTTCACTGTAATCAGGCGTAACACCGCGTCTTGCAGCCTCAAGGAATTTTTCCCTTACTGCTGGATCAAAACCGCTTCCATTGTCGCTTATGGAAATCTCAACAAAACCATCAGTGCGCTCAACCTTCAATGCCACCCTGCCCGTCGCATTCTGAAGGCCATGCTGAATGCAGTTTTCCACCAGAGGCTGAAGCGTCATTGACGGAAGATGCTGGTTAAAGCTTTCCTGTGGCACATCCTTTATGAATTCAAGGCGCTGTCCAAAGCGTACCTTCATTATATATACGAAGTTGTCCACCATTCCAAGCTCATCGCTGATTGTCGCATCCTCTTTCTGCTGCTGGATGTTGTAGCGGAAAAAGTCTGAGGTCTGCTCGATGAAATAGCAGGTCTTGTCGGCACCTTCCATCATGGCAAGCTGAGCTCCAGTGTTCAGCGTGTTGAAAAGGAAGTGTGGATTGATCTGGCTCTGGAACGCCTTGAGCTGTGCATCGGCATAGAGGGCCTGCATTTCCATTTCACGCTCGCGAAGTTCGTTTTCTGTTCTTGCCTTTTCCCAGATTGTGTCGATATATTCCCTGATGCTTATGATCATCCTGTCAAAGGCACGACAGATGTTTCCGATTTCATCATGGCTTTCCCTGTTGAAAAGCGGAACGTCAAAATCTCGCTCTGCAACCCTTAGGGCAACATCGGAAATCTCCCCCAAAGGCTTTGTCATGGAGCCGACCAGGGCATAGAGTATGAGAAGAAGAAGCATGAAGAATCCTGCAAAGAACACGATGTAGAAATTCAGTATGAGCCTTACGTTGTTTCTGTCCGCGTTGTAGACCGTTGAGTTCTTCTTCATGTAAAGGATGTTCAGCCTGGAAATTTCATCCACAAGGAACTGATAGACTTCAAGGCTCTTCTGGTAACTTTCATTTACAGGACTGTTGGCTCGATGTGCCGCTACAGCCTTCGATGTATACTGCAGGAATGAAAGGGCAAGCTGATGGACAATGTATTCCTGATGCCTGATTTCATTTGTCGATGGAAAAACCTGCATTGTCTGGCAGAAATATTCCACGCGGTTTGCGGCGATGTAATAGTTGTTTATGCTTTCGTAGGTTCTGTAGTTGATATATGTTTCCAAGGCATTCTCGGCAAGGACGATATCGTTGGAAAATGAATTCAATTCCTCGTTGGAACGGAATGAACGCCCGATGACCCCAAGAGCATACTGGTCGATGAGCATGGTGACAAAAAGACTTGAACCGATTATGGAGAAAAAAACCGTGATGCTGAACATTATTTTCCAGCGGAGACTTTTACTGAGGAAGGAACTGAAGATCTTCAATTTCATTTTCCCTTCCTTACGCGGATTTCTGCGCTGATGTAGTTGTTTGCATAGCCACGGCTGCGGTACTCAAAGAATTCGTACATTGCGGTCCGTCCTATCTTGACTGGATCAAGGGAAACAAGCTTTGTAAGGAGTCCTTTTTTAAGGTAGATTTCAAGCGTCTCATTTTCACCAAATCCAAGAACCTTTGCCTTATGTGCTGCAGGAACCGACGATACGATCCTCATGACCCTGAGGGAATCCTCTTCAGTAAGGCAGACAATGGAAGTCTTTCTGAGGGCAGGATCCTTGATTGCGTCTATTATCCTTGCTTCATTCTCTTCTTCCGCCTTGTCAAGAATTTCGTAGGTGCCTATACCCTTAGACTTGTAGTAGGTCACAAGATTGTTGACCATGTTTCCATAGTTTGGATTTGTCGATTTTCCGCTTATGACGATGAAGGTCTTATCGCTGTCCCTTGCCATGGATTCGGATTCGATTCCGATCTGCCATCCGAGGCTTGAATAGTTGTTTCCGATGAAAGAAATCTGAGGAATCTCAGGAACATAGTGTCCAATGGTTATCATAGGAATTTCGGTTCCATCAGAACGGACAGGTTTCCGCAAAGCTTCCACATGAGGATTAACATAGGCGATTATTCCGTCGCAGTTGACGAAGGAGGCATAGTCTATAAGGGTCTGCAAGGACATGTTCTCTGCCTGAAGACTAGGTGCCCTCAATTCGACGACTGAATTGAAATGGACGGAAAGACTCCTTGCACCCTCAAAGACCTGGTTCAGAAAAGCAGAATTGTCCGCCTGCCCAACAACGAGAATGTGGTGCTTCCTTTCATTTCCCGTGGACTCGAAGATTGCCCCCTGTCCATTAAGCCTTGGAAGAATATTTGAAAAGAACAGTATGATGCCAGCAACCAAAAACATTATGGCTGCAAAAAGCAAGGCAAGGAATATTCTCTTTCTTGGGGAACTGCGGTCACTTTTCATAATCTTCCATAATTATATCATAATTGGTATAATTTTAACATTATGAGTGAAAACAAAGATTTATGTCCGTGCGGCAGCGGCAAAAACTATTCAGACTGCTGCGAACCAATCATCAAGGGAACAACAAAGGCTCCTACTGCAGAAGCCCTCATGAGAGCCCGCTATACTTCATACGTAAAGCATGAAATCGACTTCATCATCAACAGCTGCGAAAAAGGCGACAAGATCGCAGAGATCGACCGCAAGGCAACTGAGGACTGGAGCAACAAGAGCACATGGCATGGGCTCAAGATTCTGCGCACAGAAAAGGGAACAGAAAACGACGACGAAGGTATCGTTGAATTCGAAGCAACATACACATCTGACGGCATGCGCGATGTTCACCACGAAATCGGCGGCTTCAGAAAGGTTGACGGCGAATGGCTTTACAGCGAAGGCATGATGCGCCCTACAACTGTTGTACGCGAAGGCAGAAAGATCGGCCGCAACGAACCATGTCCTTGTGGTTCAGGCAAGAAATACAAGCAGTGTTGTGGAAAAAATTAATCTGCGATTAATTTTTTCTCCGATTTTCGCACGACCATACGCACCTGCTTTGGTCGTGTGTGGAAAAAATTAGTCTGCGATTAATTTTTTCTCCGATTTTCGCAAGGTCACACGCACCTGCTATGACCTTGTGTGGTAAAAACTAATAAAAACCTGTGGGACGCAGGAGAGAAGGGGAAGGAGGGGCCCGCCATAATGGCTCAGCGCTTTTAATCGTGAAGCGGGAGGTTATCCATTGCCCTTATCTCCGTAGCTGGGGCCCACTGGTTTTTAGATTTGCTTTTTCAGCATTATTTATACATGGCGTAGCTTTTTGCTGCGCTATTTTTTTAAGGTACAGATATGGCACAGAACATCTATACAGGATTCCACGGCGTTGAGGAAAAGGTTCGTCGTTATTCCGTTTCAAAGCCTGAAGGCATTGTTCCTCATGTTTACTATTCAAAACCTGGTCCACGCATCAAGAAAATCATCGGCATGGCAAAGGAAGGCGGCATTGAAGTTTCCCTTGTCGACGGCAAGCAGCTTGATGCAATGTGTGCAGCCCTTCCACCTCAGTCACGCGACCACCGCGGAATAATCCTTGTCGTAGACGGCGAAGAAGAAAACGCAAAGAACATCGTTGCATTGGAAGAATGGCTTACGGTCTGCCCCGAAAATGCAACCGTTGTGGTCCTCGACAGCGTAACCGACCCTCACAATGTCGGCGCAATACTCCGTTCATGCGACCAGTTTGGTGCAAGCCTCCTTGTAATTCCAGACCACAGAAGCGCAAGCGACGTAAAGGACAATGAAATCATCGCCCGTACAAGTGCAGGTGCTTCAAGCTGGGTAAATGTCGCCAAGGTTTCAAATCTTGTCCGTTCGGTTCAGATGCTCAAGGAATGCGGTTTCTGGGTTTACGGTGCAGATGCAGGCGGAACATCACTGCAGGAAATCAAGTTTGACAGAAAGACCTGCATCATCATGGGAAGCGAAGGAAGCGGAATGAGCCGTCTTCTTGAAGAACAGTGCGACAACATCGTTTCCATTCCCACATGCGGAAAAATCGACAGCCTGAATGTTTCAGTCGCAGCAGGCGTATTGCTGTATGAAAGGTACAGACAGGCACTGTAAAAAAAAGAGACACGGAACACCAGGGGTCGTTTGATGCTCCGTGTCAGGGAATATAAACAGGCAGGTTCCATATAAACGGAGTCTGCCTGATTTTTTATACGGAAAGGAACTTTGTTACGTAAGATTCGTCGTTGATCTGTTCCTTTGTCAAAGGTTCAATGATGTGCCCCTTGTCCATTACATATCCCCTCTGACTTACCTGCTGGATGAGTCCAAGGTGCTGCTCGATCATCATGACCGTAAGACCCAGGTCGCTGCTTACCTTCTGAACGATTTCACCCATCCTGTTTACGATGTTCGGCTGAACACCTTCGCTCGGCTCGTCAAGAATCATGATCTTTGGCTTGTTAACCAAAGCACGTCCAATTGAAAGCATTGCCTGTTCTCCACCCGACATGGTTCCTGCCATCTGGTTGCGGCGTTCTCCAAGACGTGGAAAGTAATTGTAGATTCTGTCGTAGGCTTCTTCCTTCTGTGCTTCGTTTATGAGCGCACCGATTGTAAGGTTTTCATGGACTGTAAGCTTTGGAAAAATACCGTGTCCCTGTGGAACATAGGCAATTCCGGCCCTTGCCCTTTTGTAGGCGTTTGTCTTTGAAATGTCCTTGTCTCCGTCAAAAATAATCTGTCCTTCCATAGTTGGAAGAATTCCGATTACAGTCTTGCAGAATGTGCTTTTTCCAACACCGTTACGACCGATGACGGAAACGATTTCACCTTCCGCAATTTCAAGATTCACATCATTCAATATCTGTACCTTGCCATATCCTGATGACAGGTTAGTAACTTTCAGCATGTCAGCCTCCTACTGCTTTCCAAGATAGATCTGGACTACTTCTTCATTTGAAAGAATCTCATCAAGGGTTCCTTCCGCAAATTTCTTTCCGTGATGAAGAACCGTTACCTGCTTTGCGATTGCGCGGACAAAGTTCATGTCGTGCTCAATGAAGAGGATTGTCATTCCCTGGGCATTCAGTTCCTTTACAAGATCTGCAGTAAACTGTGTCTCTTCAGGACCAAGACCTGCTGCAGGTTCATCAAGGAAAAGGATGTTAGGGTGACTGGACAATGCCATTGCAATTTCAAGCCACTGCTGCTGTCCGTGGGAAAGGTTCTTTACAAGAGGATTTCCCAGGTTGTCTATCTTTACAAGCTTTATGAGCCTGTCGATTTCCGCATCAAGATCCTTTTTAGGAATGAAGTTCTGTGCTGCAATCACCATGTTTTCCCTCAAGGTAAGGTCAGGATAGACTCCCGGAACCTGCATCTTGATGGAGATGCCCTTTTTGACAACTTCATGGGATTTCATTCCCGTAATGTTGTGGCCGTTAAGTTCTACCCTTCCAGCTGACGGAGGATAAAGTCCCATGATTATCTTGAGGACAGTTGTCTTTCCCGCACCGTTCGGTCCGATAAGGCAGTGGATGTCTCCCTGGCGGACAGTAAGGTTGAAGTCTGTAAGGGCTGTGATTCCACCGAATCTTTTTGCTATGTTTTTAACTTCCAATACAACGGGTCTTTCTGACCCTGGTCTTTCAGACCCTCTTTCTGTTTCCTGAATCTCACTCATGGCAGAATCTCCTCATAATCTTTTCATCAAGTTTTCCAAAGAGAGCCTTAAAGAGTCCCTGAGGAATAAAGAGGACTACAACTACAAGTGCAAGGCCAAGGATAAGGAGTGAATAGCTGCTTCCTGATCCTGTAAGAAGGTTGTTTGCAAAGTAGTAGATGAATCCAAAGAGCATTGCTGCTACAGGACTTTTCTTTCCGCCTGATGCAACAAGGATTACAGGAAGTGTTGCCTGTGTGATGCTCATTGAAGAAGGAGATACATATCCACCCCATGATGCATAGAGTACGCCTGCAAAAGCTGCGATGGCACCGCCGATGCTGAATACGATCATCTGAATTTTTGGAACGTTGTAACCGAACATGCTGCTTCTCTGACGGTTTTCCCTGACGGCAACCATTGTATAGCCGAACTTTGACTTTTCAAGAATCTTGAAAACAAGAACCACTGCGAAAACCACGATTGCACAGAAGTAGTAGAGTGAAACTCCCTTGAGCTTAAGGCTTCCAAGGTAAAGCGGTGAAATCTTTGTGATTCCGTTGTACCCGCCAAGAAGGATTTTCCCCACATGCCATTCAGGACCCGCTGTCTGTCCAAAGAAGGTTGAAAGGGCAAGGGTAATGCACTGTGTAAGGATTCCTACAAAAACATCGTTTACTCCGCCGTAGAACATGAAGTAACCGAGGACCAGGGCAAAGAGCCAGACAATTGCAATTGCAAGCAAAGCTGCCACAGGAGTCATTGAATGGATTCCCATGTTGCCAGAAATTATTGCGTAGCTGTAGGCTCCAAGACCGTAGAAGGCTGCCTGACCAAAACTGAATGTTCCACAGTATCCCCAGATGAACACGATGCTCAAGCAAAGAAGGATACTGTTGAAAAAGTTTGTATAGATCTGAATTTTATATGCTGATGTTGCTGCCGGAAGGATCATGAAGAAAGCAAACATGAGTACTGCTATCAGGTTTTCTGATTCACTTCTAAAAGAACGGCTTATTGATTTCAAGTTCATAGTTAAACCCCCTTGCGGATTTTTTCAACGAGACCAGAGAATCCGCCTGGAAGAACACGGATACAGATGATTGCCGCAACAAGCATTGCAATTTTTCCGATGAATTGTCCCTGTTCAAGAGAAACGATTCCGCTGATGACGCCGAGAACTGTTCCAGAAAGGAATGTTCCGATGAGCGGATTGCCACCACCTACAACTACAGTTGTGAATGCCTGGATGATGAAGCTGTCTCCAAGTATTGGAGAAACTGCCATTACAGGTGCATAGAGGGCACCGGCAAGGCCTGCGATTCCAGCTCCGATGGCAAAGGTCATTGAATATTCAAAACCTGTGTTGATTCCAAGTGCCTTTGCAACTTCTGCATTCTGCATTGTGGCGCGTGAATAAAGGCCGAACTTTGTGTAGTTGAAGAACATGTAGAATGCAACGAGCATTACTATTGAAACTACCACAAGAACAAGTCTGTACACTGAAAGAACATTGCCACCCAAGGTAACCGAACCAAGCGGCATTGATACAGACGGCATTGTAGATCCGAAGATGATCTGTATGAGCTGCTTCATGACAAGGCTCATTCCGTATGTGATTACGATTGAATCCATAGGCCTTGAGTGAAGCTTTGAGATGATCAGTTTGTGGATCAAGATGCCAAAAACCGTCACTCCAAGAACTGCAATAAGTACGCTCAAGATGAACGGAATTCCCGCCAGAGCGCTTATTGTAAAAATGTAGGCACCAAGCATGATGAATTCACCGTGTGCCATGTTGATGATGTTCATCATTCCAAATATGACAGCAAGACCTATTGAACTCAGAATAAGAAAACTGAAGCTGTCTATTATCTGGTAAAGGTATGAAATTACTATATCCATTTACGACCCCCTGATAGTGAAATGGCGCGTTAAACCCTGGATAAACTTTGGATTCAACACGCCATTGTGTTCAATAAAACTCTTCTCCTATGTTTTACTTACCTTAGTTTCCGTCTGGAGTGTACTGAAGGTTCTTAGCGTTCTTTCCTTCCTTTGCAAGGTCAACACCAAGGCTTTCGATGAAGTTTGACTTAACACCCTTGAAAGTATTGATAACCTTGAGTGTGTGGTCCTTTTCAACTTTACCTACGGCAATGTCACGGATTGTGTGGTGATCCTTTCCGTTGATTACAGCCATTCCGCCTGGACCGTCAAAGCTTACTCCGCTTTCAAGAGCTGCGATGACTGGTTCAACATCTGCTGTTCCTGCCTTTTCTACGGCAGCCTTGTAAAGGTAAACTGATGTGTAGCATGTTTCAGCATCCCAACCCATGTACTTTACAGAAGGGTTTGCTGCCTTAAGGTCTGCAGTAAATTTCTTTGCAGCAGGTGTTTCAACTTCTTCGTAGTAAGGAGCACCTACATATACGTCTGCCATTGCAGGAGCTTCAAAAAGCTTGTGTTCACCGTTGATTGCAAGGGCACATGTTGTAACGATAGGGATTTCAGCAAACTTGCTGTTTGACCACTGTTCGTAGAATGACATATGTGCAGCACCTGTACAGAATGAAATGATCATGTCTGGCTTTGCAGCGTTGATGTTTGCAATTGTAGAGCTGAACTGGCTTACACCGAGAGGAATGAATTCAGTCTTTACAACTGAACCTCCGTTGCGTTCAACAGCCTTCTTTGCCCACTGTGAAGAAATCTGACCGAAGTTGTAGTCGGCTGCGATGATGTAAACCTTTGCACCTGCAGGACATACATCCTTCATAAGGTAATCTACAGTTGGATCAATCTGCATTTCTGGGATTGGACCACAGCAGAATACGTAGTGGCTTGCAACACCACCTTCATATTCCTGGTTGTAGAAGTAAAGTGTTTCATTCTCTTCAAAGATTGGGCGGATTGCTTCGCGTGATGCACTTGAAATACCTGCGATAACCATGTCTACCTTGTCTTCAAGACAAACCTTTCTTGCCATTTCCTGGTAGATTGTGTTGTCTGTCTGTGTATCATACTGAATCAGTTCAATCTGCTTTCCATTGATACCGCCTGCAGCGTTGATTTCATCTACAGCAAGCTTTGTACCGATTGATGCCTGGATACCATAGCTTGAAAAGTCTCCAGTAACGTCTGTAAGGATTGCAATCTTGATCTTGTCAGATGCAGCCTTCTTTCCACCACAGCTTGTAAAAGCCATGATTCCTGCTGCCAAAAATCCCAATGCAACTTTTGTAATTCTCTTCATAAGTCTACCTCTCATTGTTTATTTTCATCTTCCCGATGAATGACCCCTACAAGAGTCCTTTAGCCTTGACTGATTCCACAATCAGCTGAACGCAGTTCTCAATTCCAAGTGTTGATGAATTAAGACACAGATCATAGTTCAACGGATTGCCCCACTCCTTTCCAGTGAAGTATTTGAAAAAGTCATAGCGGTATTTGTTTGTCTTTGCTATGAGTTTCTTCGCCTCACTTTCACTGATGCAGTTCCTGTCCATGATGTTTTCCACGCAATACTGTTCGGAGGCAACAACATTTACCTTCACAACATTAGGGAATTCATCAAGGATGAAGCTTCCTGCGCGTCCCACCACAATAAAGGGTTCTCCCTGATTGTAGATGTCACGAAGGACCTTGCTCTGATATTCAAAAAGATTTTTGTTTGACAGAAAATCTTCATGACCTGGTGTATATACCTCACCGCGGTATGCGGCGGTACTCTGACGGAAAATCCTTCTGTTCAGCTTTTCATCCATTACGTTGAACAAAGCCTCGCTGATTCCGCTTTCCGAAGAAGCAATGCTCAGAAGTTCTTTATCGATGAACCTGATGTTCAGCTGCTGAGCAACACGGCGTGCAATTTCTCCACCGTCGCTTCCCAAAGTTCTTGCTATCGTTATTGCAAATCTCTTAGCCATTTTCACTGCTCCCTTACATTACCAGCGGGTCGTACCACAAAGGCTGTCTCATTGAAACAAGATCCTTTCTGCGGACAACATTTGTCGGATATACGGAATCTGGAGAATTGCCTGTATCAACTGTCATTGAAACAAGCTCCTCTTTGTCTGCACTGCAGATCCTTTCATCGCGTGGGAACTTGAAGGTATCAGGACCAAAGATTCCGCTTCTGCCGAATGCCTTTGATGAAACTTCGTTTGCAAAAAGCATGTAGCAGTTGTTTTCTCCACCGCGGACCCTCCAAAGGTGCCAGTGGATTGTTGAATATCCCTTAGGAATCGGATAGTTGTGTCCGGCTGTAGTTCCCCTGAGTCCGTATGGAACAGGACAGTCTACGCTTGAAGGAGCAGCAAGAATGTCGCATCCAAGAAGTGCAAGGATTCTTCCTGTTTCTGGAATCAAGGCATCAGTACCGATCATGAGCCCCACTCTTCCGCATGGAATGTTGCAGTAAACGAAGCCAAGGTTTCCTTCCTTTGCCCATTTCTTGTCTTCCTCGCTCAAGTGGATCTTTCTGTACTTTCCTTCAAGACCGTGTGGACCTACCATGAATGCGCTGTTGAATTTTTCGCTGCCGTCAAGTTCTGCAGCACCGAACACAATGTAGATTCCGTTCTTCATGGAACAGTCAATCAATGCATCGATTTCTGCACAGCCTTCTGTCAATGGAGAATCCTTTGAGGCAAGGGCAAGTTCCGGGAATACCACAAGTTCACTTCCTGACTTTGCTGCCTCTTCCGATTTTGCAATTATCTTTTCAAGGTTTGCCTTGACATCAGCTGAAGGTGACATCTGACAGACAGTCACTAGACTCTTCTTTCCCTTTGGAAGCGGATCGTGTCCGTAAAGGGGATGGAAGTCCAATGGATTCCAAAGGTATGGATCCCTCAAAAGATCCATGTACTGCTTTGGACGGCGGCTTTCGAATTTTGCCATTCCGTTTTCAAATTTCTTTTCGCGTGCTTTTTCAAGACTTACAGTTCCGTATACGATTGTCTCTTCGCTGTCACAATAACTCTGCAGAGTTCCGTCTGGATTGATGAGACAACTTCCGCCTGAAAATTCAACGGTGCGTTCAAGACCGATTCTGTTTGATTCAAGAACATAGCAGCCGTTTTCATAAGCCCTGTTGATCCAGTATGGGGCAGGAGTTTTTTCTGCAAGCCAGTTGCTTATGTGGACGATTACATCTGCACCGCGCACACCTTCAAGACGAGCCGTCTCAATGAAGTGGATGTCCATGCAGATGAGCATTCCGATTTTTCCGATGGGAGTGTCAAAGACAACGTGGTCAAGATCACCCTGCTTTGTCCATTTAGGTTCTGAAATGTATCCGTGAGTTTTTCTGTGAGTTCCGACAACACCGTCAGGACCAATAAGGGCTGCACTGTTATAGTAGGCACCAGTCTTTGTGTTTACTTCAGGCATGCCGACTACAATGTAGCAGTCATATTTTTTTGCAATGTTTCCAAACAAGTCTGTAGTAGGACCTGGAATCGGCTCAACATAAGGTTCAACTTCTTCCCTGTCGTACCAGCAGTAACCTGTAGTTGCCATTTCAGGAAGGGCAATGAGTTTTGCTCCGTTCTTTGCGGCTTCTTCTACAAGTGCATACTGCTTTTTAAGATTGTTTTCTTTTTCGAACATCTTAGGCTCGCAGTTGATGGCTGCTACCTTGTATTCTTTAAGTGCTTCAATCATTTTCGACCCCCGTCTTTTTGAAGATGGCCAAAGAATATCCTGATTGAAGCACTGGTAATTATAGGTTTTAGTCAGATTTTATATGAGAATTTCCACATCCTGCTTTCCAGAGCCGCTTACGACTTTGCATAGACCACAGGAGTCATTCCGGTCCTTTCCTTGAACAGCCTGCTGAAGTAAGCAACATCTTCAAAGCCAAGTTTTGCCGCAACCTGGTTCACCTTGTAGCCTGAACGACGCAAAAGAATTTTTGCCCTCTCGATTTTTGCAAAGGAAACATAATCAATGAAGCTCATGCCCGTTTCTTTTTTAAAGAATGTGCTCAAGTATTTTTTGTTCATGAGAAAATCACGGCTAATGTCTTCAAGGCTGATTGAATTCTCTATGTTCTCAAGAATGTAAACCCCGATGTTTTTTAAAACCTGATTTTCCGTACTCAGATTGAACTTGTTGAATTCGTTGTACATTTCCTTAATCCTGAACCTTGCAACTTCAATAAGTTCTTCCATGGAATTAAAAAGCTGATTTCTTATGCTGCAGATTTCTTCAAGCATTGAAAACTTGTTTATGTAAGGTTTTGATTCAAGGCATTTGGCCGAAATATATTTGAGGATGTGGTTGAATTCAATGTCCAGTTCCGTAATGGAAAAATCCTGCTGCTGAATGTATTCCATGAATTCATAGATGACACCGTCAATAAGCCAGGCACCGCTGTTGATTGCCTTGACGATTGAATCTGCCTTGAAGGACCAGAAATAATCATGCTTTCTTTTAGACTCAATGAATTCCATTGCCCTTGTAATGCAACCAGAAATCTTCTGTTCATCAACAGGCTTCAGAATATAGTCGAAAACTCCGCCACGAATACCTTCAACTGCGTAGTCAAATTCTGCAAAACCGGAAATAAAAATTACAACGGGACAGAGGTTCTCCCTCTTTATTTCCCTAAGAAGAGTAATTCCGTTCATTTTGGGCATGTTGATGTCCGCAAGGCACATGTCGACTTTTTCACGGCGTAGAATTTCCAGAGCTTCAAAACCGTTCTGGGCTTCACCCACGATTTTAAAAATTTTCTTATCGCTGAAAAAATTCAACCCCGCAATCTGTTTCCTGCACAACCTGTTGTCATCAACAATCAGAATCGAAAATGTAGGCATTTGTTTCTCCTAAAAAAAAAGCGACGCGCACAAAAAGTACGCATCGCCTTTGACACTGTCCTAAGGAGGATTATAAATTCGGAACAGTGCCAGCTCTTGTATATTTAAGCAATGAATTCATTCATAACTAAAATTTATAGCCATTCACCGTCTGCGCTGAATTCCTTTGGCTCGGCAATCTTGGAATAAGCAATGGGCCTTCTGTCCTTGATCATGTTGAGACCAAAGAAACCTACATGCATTGCATCGTAGCGGTCTTCCTGAATGCTTTCAGTTTCGTAGTAAACGATGCCTTCCTTTGTTCCTGTAGACGCAACGATTTCACCGCGTGGGTTTACGATGTTGCTGTTTCCAAAATAATTTCCCTTTCCGGTAATTCCAACCTGATTTGCAGAAATGAAGTAACAGCAGTTTTCCATGGCACGGACACGGTCATAAAGATCATAGATGTAGAATGATCTGTCCTTGCCGATATCTTCAGGTTTTGTTTCAAAAGTATCATAACCCCATGCAGTAGACATGACGATTACTTCAGCTCCCTTGAGTGCAAGAGTTCTTGTGCTTTCAGGGAACGACTTGTCGTAGCAGATGAGCATGCCGATCTTTCCGATGGCAGTATCAAATACCTTGAATTCATTTCCTGGAGTATAGATGTGGAGTTCATCAAATGGATTGTGAACCTTGCGATAATTTCCAACAAGCCCTTCAGGTCCAACAAGAGCCATTGAGTTGTATAGAACCCAATCCTGATCCTTGTCTTTTTCTGTATATCCAAAAATTATGTATATGTTCTTTTCTTTAGCCTTCTGCATGATTGCCTTAAAGCATTCACCTTCACCGGCGATCTCTGCATTCTTGTACTGGTACATGAAATCCGAGCTTTCCATCTTAACAAGGCTTGTAAGATACCCCTGAAGACTCTGTTCTGCAAAAACTACAAGGTTAGATCCGTTTGCAGCAGCTTCATCAATATACTTGAAATATTTTTCCAAATTCTTCTTCTTATCAAAAACACAGTTGATTGCTGTAGTTGCCATCTTAATCATAATCGTACCTCTCGTGGAAATTAAGTATGGCTTCTTTATATATTTAAATCAGATGAAAAAGTGATGGAATTTTTCCATTTTTACCATGAATAAAGTTAGGTTGAAGCAAATTGAACCAGGAGGTTCCCTCCTGTTCCCAGC
The DNA here is from genome assembly GCF_045641405.1 of Treponema sp. Taxonomy (GTDB): domain Bacteria; phylum Spirochaetota; class Spirochaetia; order Treponematales; family Treponemataceae; genus Treponema_D. Next base: position 30,667 of record NZ_JAZUGX010000028.1, on the reverse strand, counting down.
TGATCCTTTTCCTCAAGCTTTGGATATCGGCTATGCCTGTTTTAAGAATTTTTCTTTTGCTGTTTTCATTTGTATGCTATGATTTAAATATAAAAAGTTTAAGGAGAAATTTTATGAAGTGCCTAATTAAAAAATTATCAAGTTTTACGGGTTCGATGCTATTGGTCTTACTATTTGCCGCATGTTCATCAGAAAGTTCAAATTCAGTATATGAAGAACAAGAACATGATCAGGTTCACACCAACGTTTTTAAGACTACAGCAGTATTTACACCTAGCAAAGAAAAATTCTTAGACATTTATAGAAAGTATTTAAGTTATGGAAGTGTAAATATTCAAAGCTATACTATCAACACTGTTGATAATACAGAAGCACTAGGTCCAATTAATTTTAATAACAAACGGCAAATTCGCAGTAATTATGGATATTATGTTGATAATGTGTGCTTAAAATATCCTGATGAATTCGGTGATGTATCAGAAATATCAGTTCTTCCAAATGGTCAGGTTTACATTAAAGCTTTCAATGGAAACTACATTAAAATTGCAGAATCAGAGAATGCCTCATCTATAACAGATTTAATCACAATTTCACATACCTTACCTTTGGATGAATCTAAGTATGAACTTGATGAACACACGAATGAATATGTTAGAAAAGGGCATAAATCAAAACAATGTATTGAAAGTGGATATCACAGGTGGATTTCAACAAGCTATAGTATGCCTAATTGGGTATGGAAAGAAATTTCATTCGATGATATATATCAAAAAATATACTCAACTAATGAATCGCCTGTAACACCACCAACAGCAAATACAATTGAAGACAAACTCAATTGTGTAAAAAATGATCTAGAAAAAATTCGTTATAGACTAATTAATGCTGATATATTTTTTACATATGATTCAGAACAACTTAAGTTCTGGATAAAAGCAAATGATGGATATTTTCTTCAATCGAATTATGATGCTATACGTCTGGATGAAACTATCAATAGAATCTCATGCGAAGATTTAAAATCTACAGTAATTATTCCCCGAAAAGGCTATGTATTGAAAAAATCCGAATTGAATCTTTCCGCGGATAATGCCAGTCACTTTAGAGGCACAGAAGAAATCATATTAAAATCCATCAACAGCGAAAATTATGACGGAAAGGCCGTTTTATATACTAAGCCAGAAAATGGAGAAATCTGCTACTTAGTATATTAGCATCATATACCCGTTGATTCCCCATACCCCATCTGATAGAAAATGCCAGTTTTCTGTTAATTGGGGTATGAGGTAAAGGGCGCCTCGGAGAGGCTTTGGTACGGTTCCTGACGCAAGCAGATTTTTTCTACCCTTCTCCCATATCCCAAGCTGATGTTAATTTCTTTTAACAGCTAGAAAAAGCCTGCGTAGTCAGGGTTTGTCCCAAAACGCGACTTGCAACCGAAGGGCGCACCGGAGCGGCTTTGGGACAGTTCCTGACGAGAGCAGGCTTTTTTATTACTTTACAAACAGAAAATTGACATCATCGCAGACCAGCCATGCACCGTTGGCACCGTCTTTGGCATACTCGGCTGCCATGCGGACTTTAACCGTGATGCTATCAACGGAATCATCAACCTTAACGCTAGGAATTTCCACACGATCAAATTTTTTCCACTGGTTTGGAATTACGGCATCAGCCTTGAAAGCAACAGTCTTTCCGTCCTTCTTTTTTACTTCAACCAAAAGATAGGACCCGCTTGGATTTTTAATTCCAGTTCCTTCAAAGGAAGCAAAGCATTTGTATTCACCCTTATCAAGACCCTTAAGCTCCTGGCTCAAGGTAAAATCAAAGTTGTCAGGTTCCCAACCCGTTGCATAGCAGAGCCCTTCCTTTGCATTCTGGTTGTTCTTGTCTACCTTAGGATTTCCCTTTCCAAGATCGTTTGTAACGGTCCAGCCTTCAAGACTGCCCTTTTCAAAATTTCCATTTACAAGAAAATTGCTTGCCGTAACATTCACGTAGCATGTAACATCATCGCCCTTTTTTGTCTTTCCAGTAACTTTGTATTCACCAAAATCAGGATGAATCAAAACCACTTCAGCCTGTGCCCTGTGCCAATCGACGGCCTCATCAACAACGCTTCCGTCGTTATAGGCAACCTTTGCAGTTGCAGGAAGTTCATTCTGTTTTCCGTAGGCAAATTCCACGCGTAGATCATCGATGTGAACAACCTTAAGCTCACCTTTTGATCCTGTGCGGGCATAGTTCCATACATTGATGCTGTCCAGAACCTTTCCGTCAAAATCAAAGAATGCCTGATTGTCCCAGGTTCCGCCGTTGACCGCAGACTTAACTTCCTTGTCATAATCGCGTGCATTGAAAGTTGCCCAGCCACTTCCGTTCTGAGCCCAGCAGTTCTGGTTGTAGGCAAGAACTTTTTCCGCATCACGCTTAGAAAGATCAAAGTGCTTTGGAGGAATCCATGCAGGTTCCCAGTAGAACACGCCGATTCCCGCACCCTTGACCTTTGCAACTGCCTCGATTACATCGCGGACTGCAATTGCCTGCCCTTCAACTGTAAGTGGATATTTAAATTCCTGGTTTGCCGACATGGTTGAAACAACATTTCCAAATCCATCTCCGTCTTCATCTGTAAACGGATAGGAAACTTCCATGACCATGACTTTTTTATTGTAGAAATTCGAAAGCTTGCGGAGAACAACCGAAAGCTTCTTTACATCACCGTGCCAGTAAGGATAGTAGGAAGTTCCAAACACATCGTAATCGACTCCGTATTTTTCAAGCAATGAAGCCTTGTGCTCAAGATAGCCTTCGGAAAGAGGATCAGTATAGTGAACTGCAATCTGAATGTTCCTGTCAAAATCGCGTACTGCCTCTGCTCCTGCCTTTACAAGGGAGCAGACCTGTGCATCGTAGATTTCACCGCAAAGCCCGTTGTTGATTTCATTTCCAACCTGAACCATGGAAACCTTAACTCCTGCCTTCTTAAGTTTCTTAAGGCTGTCGGTAGTAAATTCCTTTATTGCCTTCTGCTTTTCTTCAAGGCTGAACTTTTCCCATCCCTTTGGTGCCGTCTGCTTGTTAGGGTCTGCCCAGAAATCAGAATAGTGGAAATCGATGAGGACCTTCATTCCGGCCTTTGTCGCTCTCTTTCCAAGCTTGCATGCAACTTCAATGTCGTTAGCTCCGCCGCCGTAGGTTCTTCCGTCTATAGTATTTGGATTGTTCCATACACGGATGCGGACAGCATTTGCACCGCCGGCTTTTAAAAGTTCAATTGGATCAGAAGTCATTCCCTTTGCGTCATAAAATTTTGCACCGCCTGCTTCAACGGACACAAGGGAAGAAATGTCCACACCCATATAAAAATTTTCCGGAATATTGCTTACCGGAAGAACAGTAATTTTTTCAGATTGCGGATTCACTGTCACCGGGGATTTTTTCAGGCTGCAGGAACCAAACAGAGAAAGAGCCATTACTCCAGCAATAACAAGATTTGCATTCAGAATTGTTTTTTTCATTTTTTACCCCGAAAATACATGAATTTATCAACACGCGTTGATATGATAGAGTATATCACACTTTCTTTCAGATGCAAGAATTATATGACCAGCCTGGGCAATGGATTTGCGCAAATTGCAGTATTAAATTATCCCACAATGGAATATAATGGCCGCAATGAAAAGAATCATACTTGCCGTTTTTTCCCTGTTTTTCTCCCTTGCTTCCATCCATTCGGAAAAAATTCCTTTCACATATATTACTCCTGGCCATAGGACTAAACTCCCTGTCGAATGGAATGAAAAATGGTTTGGTGAATCCTCATCCTATAGCTATCATCATGGCATCGCAAGATTCGCCTGCTTTCTTTCTGCCACCGCATACAGCACGGAAATGATAGATATTAACTATCGTTTGTTAGGTATCTCCCCAGACAATATTGAGCTCCACTATGATGTAGACTACAACGATTCCCTCTGGGGAAATGACCAGTGCGCCTTCAGCATTGCCTCAAAGGACATAAACAGCGCAAAAGGAAAACAATCGTTAGTTATATTGAACATCCGCGGAACTCCTCTCAACGCCAACGAATGGTTGTCAAACCTGAACATCAACGACAGCTCCCAGACGGAGGATAAGATACACAAGGGCTTCGGAAGGGCCTCTGCCATAATACATACGGCATTGATTTCCTACCTGTTGCGAAACAAGATCGACCCGACCGATTCATACATCCTTATTACGGGACATAGCCGTGGGGCTGCAGTATCAAATCTCCTTGCAAGAACTTTATACGATGACAATTTCTTCAAGCCAGACAACTGCTATGTCTATACCTTTGCCTCTCCAAACGTGACGACCTTTGAAGACGCCCACAACAAGGAATATGATTTCATCTGGAACATCGTCAATGCAGAGGACATAGTTCCAACCTTGCCTTTCTACAGAAACAACTGGCATTTCATGAAATACGGGCATACCCTCGCTCTTTCCAATTACACCAACATGGACCAGAGCAGATTCGATGATGAAATTCTCCCAGAGATAAACAGGCTGTACAACAGCTTTTTCGACAGGGATTACTGCCCCTTCTACACGGGACCTTTCATTCCAATCTACATCACCCGTATTGTTTCCCATTATGTTGGAAATGTTGAAAAATTCTACAGAGGTTTTTCTGGTTTGCACAGCAAGGCAGTCAACCTTATGTACAGGATTTTCCCTTCATTCAAGGAAGAAATCCAGGAAAAAAAGAACAGGCAGAAATCCCGTCTGGTAGAAAAAATGAAGGAACGCATCGACGAAAAAAGAGAAGGCTTCACCGACTACATGGCAAAGGCATTTACCGACATGCACCAGATTGAAACCTATCTTTCATTTCTCCTTGTCACTGAAGAAGAGGATACCTATTCCGATGAAGACTACACCCTTGTAGTTCTTGACGGAGCAATAGAAGCAGCGGTTTTTGACAGCAACCGTCAGATCTACCTCAAGGTCATGGAAGGGCTTGTAGGAATTGAAAACCAGACCATTCCTGTCGCCGCAATTCCAACGGCAAGCAAACAGCTTCTTGTAGGAGTTCCGTCAAACATGGAATTTGAGATGTTCGTTACGGACGACACGGTCCTTCTTTCTCCTGCAAAAGTCTATCTTGAGCATTTCAATTCAGCGGGAATATATAAAAGCACTACGGAAGCCCAGAGAATCTACCTAAGCATGTACAACGCAAGCAGGTTCAAAATAGGAAATGAAGCCGTAGATAAGCCTGGGATCCGCGAAGAAAAGCTTACATTAAAGCAAAGGAAAGAATATGTTGACCTTGCGGACCTGAAGCCGGACCATCAGGTAAGATTCTATCCAGAATTTTCATTTGGAACAAATAGAAACCTCACCATGGGAATCCATTATGGAATTCCTGTCCTATATGGGACAGCCCTCATCAACTACGATCTTTCAAAATGGGACAGAGGCGTGGATATCCTCGGTGGGTTTGGACATAAGACGGCCTTCTACGGAAGATATGCCCTTGATACTGAACTTCTTGGAAAGATGTGCATTTTTTCTTCTAGGGCTGATGTTTCCGAAAGAGCTTCATTTGTCCCAGAAGTAAGGTTTTCTTTTTCCCGCAATCTTATCGCGCACTCAAACAGCTTTCTTGCATTTGCCTTTGACCTGAACATAGACGGATTCAATGACAGCGCCTTTGAATCAAACGCACGCAAACGAACCTTTGACGGAATAAGAATCAACCAGAAATTCCAGCTATATCCTTCCATTCAGCTTGGAATACGGTTTTGACGGCAGCTACTTGAGATATACGATTTTATAGGTTCCAGAGATTCCAAAGCCTGCCTTTTTGTAGGCATTGTATGCTGGTATGTTTTCCTGACGGACAAGCAAGGTTGCCTTTCTTCCGACTTTCTCAGCGATGAGGGCAATCCTGTTCACAAGCTCCGAAGCATAGCCTTTGCCACGTAGATCATTTCTTGTGTAGACTCCTGAAATCTGTATTATCTTGTTTGAGAACATGTTGATGTTTGCCTTTGTATAGATGTCGCTGTCATCGCCCACCGCATATACAGTGTTGTTCCTTACAGCCTTGTCGAGATTCATTCTTTCCAACGGAAGATTTATTTCCTTCCACGCAGGAAGAACTTCCTCACGGCAGAACCCAGTCTGAAGGGGCATAAGCTTTTCGCAGTCTTCCACTCCGCAGACAAAGGTTCGTGGTCCAGATCCATCGATATATACACGGCCATCATATTCCATGAGGAACATGTTCCTGATTTCCTTTTGTTCATATCTATTCTTGAGAATCCTTTCCACTTTGAGAACATCGCTTTCCTCTCCGTGGATGCAAAAGACCTTTCTGTTCTTAAAGAAATCAGAGATCATCTTCTTGATTTCCTTATTCCATTTTGGAATGCAGCAGACAAAGGAGTTTCCCCTGGAAAAAGAAAATACACCCTGTATGTCATCCCCCATGATGGCGTAGACACTTTCATCCTTGAGCAGGATCTTTTCATAAAGGACGCTGCAGAATTTCTCATGGGGAAGAACAAATTTTTCAAGAGCGACGAACAAAGGCTTCTGCTCGGATACATGGATAAGTTTTAACGACATTTTTACTTCTTCCTTTCCTTTACCAGGGCATTTTTAAAACCCTTGAGCTCAAGCCGCTCCACAATCGATGGAACATCCTTTCCGTCAACCTTTATCACTAAAACTTTAGTATTGCTTCCTGATTTCTGTATTGCGACATTCTTGAATTTTGCCTTTAAGATTTTTCTTGCATATTCACGGGCATTGTTCTCATCGGAAAAAGAGCCCAGCTGAATGTCATAGAGCTGTCCGCTTTTAAGTACAAGTTTTTTTGCAGACTGGGATTTTGCAGCAGTTCCTTTTGAAGGAGTAAGTGGAATTTTCTGGGCCTTTGCGGCAGACACTGCACTCTGCTTTGTGTTTGGACCCATCTTTACGATGTGGATTTTTACCTTTGCGGTACCTGTCTTTATCATTCCAAGCTTTACGGCGGCACCCTTTGAAAGATCTACTTCACGGCCTGCAACGAAGGGTCCTCGGTCGTTTACGCGTACATCTACGCTCTTACCGTTGGCATAGTTTGTGACTCTGATGATTGTATTGAAAGGGAGGGTCTTGTGGGCACAGGTCATGTCATACATGTTGAACCTTTCGCCGTTGGCAGTCTTTCGCCCGTGAAATTTTTCAGCGTAGTAAGATACGACAACCTTGTCCTTGTACAGTTCAAGGCAGAATGCTTCGGACAAAAAAAATACCGACAGCAAGAATATGACAAACTTCCTCATACTCCCATTGTCGGTATTTTCCTATAATAAGTTAAATTTATCGCTTATTTCTTAAGGAGGGCTGCGAAAGGATTGTATGTCTCGCCGTCATCATCATCGCTGTGAGATGACATGTATTCCTTTGCGTTGTCCTGTTCTTCGTTTGAAACAACTGTGCTCAAAGAAATGCGCTTTTCATCTGTATCGATTTTTTCGATGATGACATCAAGAACATCACCTGGATTGAAAACCTTCTTGAGATTTGTGTTGCGTTCAACATTGAGCTTTGAAACGTGAACAAGACCGTCAACGCCGTCTGCAAGATTAACGAAAACACCGAAGTCTGCAACGCGGCTGATCTTTCCTTCAATCTTGTCGCCAACACTGAACTTGTCTGCAACTGAATCCCATGGATCTGCTTCAAGTTCCTTTGTTGAAAGGGAAACTCTTTCGTGCTTCCAGTCTGCCTTGATGATCTTTGCCGTGATTTCCTGACCAACTTCAAGAACATCTGCAACGCTGCTTACGCGAGTGCGGCTGATTTCTGAAACTGGAAGAAGTGCCTGGAATCCGTTAAGGTCGATGAATGCACCGTATGATTCAATTGACTTGACTGTACCTGTAACTGTCATTCCCACAGTGTATTTTTCAGCAAGGGAAGCAAGTTCAGCAGCGGCCTGTTCCTCAAGGAGAACACGATTTGAAACGACAATGTTCTTTCCGTCGTTCTTGAATTCTGTGATCTTGAACGAAAGGTGCTGGCCAACATATTCAGAAGGTTCCTTTCTCTGGCGGTAACCCATCTGGCTGAATGGACAGAAAGCGCGTGTTGTTCCGAGCATAACTTCAAATCCACCCTTGATTTCTCCCTTGACTGTTCCTTCTACAGGGATGCCGTTCTTATATGCATTTTCAAATACTGAATTGTCACCCTTTGCAGAGCTTCCTGCAATCTTTGTCGTAAAGTGGAGTTCTTCGTGCTTTCCGCCAACAAAGTAAACCTTGATCTTGTCGCCTTCTTTTACAGTGATGTTTCCGTCTGCATCCTTGAAATCTGCAACATCAACAAAGCCTTCACTCTTCAAGCCCAAGTCGATGAATACTGTGTCACCGCTGATCGCTACAACTGTAGTCTCTACAAGCTGTCCTGGTTCATATAATCTTTTCATAATGATTTCCTTTGGTACGATTTTTTAAGAATTGTGATAACAATATAGTAGGAAAAAGAGTTTTTGTCATTAAGGCTGAATCCATAAATTCACCTGCAGCAGGCTTGAATCACGCCCAGCAATGGATGTCTGTAAACCTGCATCGGAATGCCATAGGTCCGCTCAAGGTTTTCCCTGGTCATGACCTCTTCCACTTTTCCCGTAATTTCCCGTGAACCTTTTGGAAGGAGCACCATAGTGTCGGCTTGAAGTGCGGCAAAATTAATGTCATGGATCGTGGCGCATATTCCCATGTTTCGCTCAACGGCAAGACGGTGGAGCAGCTCCATCAATTCATTCTGATAACCAAAATCAAGGTTTGCCACAGGTTCATCAAGAAGAAGATATGACGGTTCCTGGGCAAGAGATCTTGCAAGCCGAACCTTCTGGAATTCACCACCGCTTAGACTCTGTACCCCTTGTTCTGCAAGGTCTTCTATCTGCAACCATTGAATGACCTCATCTGTCACCATCCTGTCCCTTCTGGAATAGAATCCGCTGAAACCTGTGTGGCAGTACCTTCCCGTAAGGATAAAATCCCTGACACCATAGTTCCACGCCGCCGTCTCATTCTGTGGCATATAGGCTATTAATCTGGCCCTATCCTTTGGGTCCTTTATTTCAGGACTACACGAAGAATGAAGACAGCGAAGCAAGGTGGACTTGCCGCTTCCATTGGGACCTGTAAGAACAGTAATCTGTCCCCTTTCCACCATCAGACTGACACCATAAAGGACCTTTTTGTCCCCATAGGAAAAATCAACCTTATCCACAGAGATTCTTTCAGTCTTGTCTGCGTTCATTCTGTACCCCTTTTCTTTGAAAGTAAAAGCGACAGGAAGAATGGAACTCCCAGTATGGCTGTAACTGTACCCACTGGTATTTCTCTTGGAGGCAGAACACATCGGCAAAGGGTGTCAGACAAAAGAAGAACAACTGCACCCATCACCATGGAAAGAGGTACAAGCACTTTTGCCTGGGTGCCGTAAATCTTACGGACCATATGGGGAGCAATCAGTCCCACAAAACCTATGGTTCCACCAGCGCAGACAGCCGCCGTTGTTGCAAGGGCACCTGACAGAAGCACCTGTATCCTTAGGACAGGCAATCTGAGTCCAAGGGCAAAAGCCGCTTCCTCACCTCCGCAAAGAAGATCCAGATGTCCCATTGCAATGATGAAAAGGATGCAGGCCACAACCGCAACTGGAAAAATCAAAAGCACTTCATTCCAGCCGCGACCAGAAAAGCTTCCAAGCATCCACATGTACATTGAAGATATCCTTTCGGTGTCGATGGAAAGGATTATTGAGGTCAATGCCGAATACAAGGTTCCAAGGGAAACTCCGCACAGTAAAAGGACAGAATTCAAGGAATGCCGTGAAAAAAAAGCAAGGGAAACTATTATCGTTCCGCCGAGGATTGCTCCAGTAAAAGCGCCAAGATTCAGCAGGGTAAGTCCTGCCACACCTACAGCTGGAACAAGACAGACAAAGGAAACAGCACCAAAGGTTGCCCCTGCGCAAAGTCCAAGGATGCCAGGCTCCGCAAGGGAATTACGGAAAAACATCTGGAACACGGCGCCGCTGCCTCCAAGCATCGCTCCTGCGATTAGACATAGCAGGGATCTTGGAAGGCGAAGGTTGAGGAAAATATTGTTCGCAACGGAACCTTCCGTAAGCATTTCAGAAACACAAAGCTTCTGTGCTCCTAAAAAAAGAGAAAGGGCAAATGACACCGATAGAACAATCAGTGAGAGAAATATTGAAACATATATTTTATTCTTCATGGTTCCTCCCCATGATGCCAGCAGAAAGATCCGCTGCCTTTACCTGATTGCGTTCTTCAGTTCCTCAACCGCATCCACGATTCTTGGACCAGGTCTTGAAACAACATCACCGTCAACTAGATATACCCTTCCGTTTTTAACCGCTGGAATATCCTGCCATCCTTTTCTTTCCATCACCGCTTCTGCCGTCACACCGTTCTGACGAGGTATGATTATTACCTCAGGCTTTGCCGCTATGACCGCTTCCTCGCTTATCATCGGATATGCTTCATCCAGAGCGGCAAAGATGCTGGCACCTCCTGCATAGGAAATGACATCGCTGACGAATGATCTTCCTGTGCTCATGTAGGGAGCATACCAGACCTCGTAGTAGACAGGCACTGCATATTCATACAGTTGTCTGAGTGGTCTATGTGATTCCACATAACTTTTTCCATTCTCAGCGCAGCCCACCAGCACAGAAACTTCTTCCATCTCATCGTAGATTGCATCCACAGTTCCAGCAGAGGAAAGGTACACCTTTATTCCAAGGCTTTCCAACGGCTGAACCAGAAAATCATGCATTCCCTTTGCCCCGTAAACAAGATCTGGTCTGCATGCAACTATGTTCTCCACGCTCAGCGTCCTGCCATCAAAACCACCGACAGAAGGCAGCTTCAGAACTTCAGGCGGATAGTCACAAAAATCGGTACGGGCAATGATTTTTTCACCAGCACCTATCGCATGGAGAATTTCTGCTCCTGCAGGTGAAAGACAGACAACCCTTGAGGCAAAAGATTCCTTAGCTGCTTTTGGACGATGCAAGCTGCAGGCCGTAATCAATGCAAGACAGACCAACCCAGCCAGACATAAGGGCTTGAACCCTTTACTTCCTCCATTGTTTTTCAATTTCAAACTCCGTAAACTTCATTCTTATGCCTTGTGCCTATCTGATGCAGGGCATCGCTTAATGAAACTTCTGGATTCGTTTTTCCGAATGCCTTAAGGTCGCAGCTGAAGCGTCCCATGGAAAAATGATTCAGAAGGAACACCTTGTCCCATATGGAACTGTCCCCGTAACTTTTTCTGAGCTGGTCCTTGTATTTGAGGAATACACCGCCTTTCTTAAGCTCGCTGTGTCCAACAAGCCAGAGCTGGCATTCCTTGCCAAGACCCATATGAAGCCTTGCGGTAATCTCCGCGCACTTTAGCTGGCTTTGTTCTATGAGATCACGTATTTCTGGGCCACCTTTTTTTGCAAGTTCCTTAAGTTGCTTTGTCTTTGCCGTATGGATCGGAGTCTTGTTCATTATGATGGTCTTCTTTCTGAAGTCCATGTTAAGCTCAGGATTTTTCTTAAAGAAGTTTTCCGCAACGATGCCGCTTTTTCCTACAAAATAGCGGTTGTTCTTTGCCAGCTGCTCGTCCTTTCCAGGATTGTCCCCTATGACTATCAGGTTTATTTCGTCTTCCTTTGTGATTTCATCGTACGCTCGATTGAACACAATGCTTGTCTCAACGCTATAATCCTTGCCTGCAAGCTCCTTCTGCAACGGCAAAAGTTTCGGAGCCAGCTTGCCCCATTCTTCACATAGGGATCTATATTCATCACGAAACCAGGAAAATGCCTTCCACTGCTCGTCTGTCATGGATTCCGTCTCCTTGCCTATAAAAAATGGGTACAGAGTCTGCACCCATAAACCCCGCATTCCCTGGCGCGGAAGTTACTAAAGATATTGATCACTAGGAATTCAAGGCTTCCGCCTTCTTACCTCTACCACAGCATTCACGAAATGCCCCAAGCATTTCGTGGCGCGGAAGTTACTAAAGCCCCTGATTACTAAGAGTTCAAGGCTTCCGCCCTTCTACCTCTACCGCAGCTTTCACGAAATGCCTCAAGCATTTCGTGTGCCGAAAGTTACAAAAGACCTAGATCACTTTATAATCAAACGCTTTCGGCACCCCACTCAGCATAGTAGGCGTCTATTTCCTTTACAAGCTCAGGCGTAAGGACTGTCCCCGTCAAAGCTTCCTTTACTTCCTTCATCGTAACGATGGCACGGGCTGGGAAACCGTATTTTTCCGTAATCGTATCAAGGGCACTCTTGCTGCAGTCAGCAGATGCCTTTTCCATTCTGTTGAGGGAAACCATCTCGCCAACGACAGTAACCTTTGCCTGCCCAGTAACGATTGGATATGTTTCTTCAATAGATTTTCCCGAAGTGGTGACATCCTCGATGATGACAACCCTGTCGCCGTCCTTAAGTTCAGACCCAAGGATCGCTCCCTTGTCTGCACCGTGATCCTTAACCTCCTTGCGGTTTGAGCAGTAGCGGATCTCCTTTCCATAAAGCTTCTGGTATGCGATTACGGTTGTTACGGCAAGGGGAATTCCCTTGTACGCAGGTCCAAATAGAACATCAAAATCATCACCAAAGTTAGCGTGGATTGCCTGGGCATAGTATTCACCGAGCTTTGCAAGCTGGCTGCCTGTAACATAGGCTCCTGCGTTCATGAAGAAAGGTGATTTTCTTCCGCTCTTGAGAGTGAAAGAACCGAATTTCAAAACCTGGCACTGAACCATAAAATCAATAAAATCTTTCTTGTACTGTTCCATGGGGTCTAGTGTACCACTTTTCACACGACATTGCGAGCGCAACAAGGGATCCCCCCTAGTGACTAAGATGACACAAAACATTAAAATGTCAGACATTATTAAGGGAGGTTCTTTTTTATGAAAAAGACACTTATTGCTTTTGCAGCATCAGTACTTTTCTCTGCTGCAGCTTTTGCACAGGTTCTTCCATCTCCTATGATGAAGAATACTTTCTGGACTGGAGTCGGCAATCCTTATGTCGGCGATACAATGTTTTACGGCTTTACAGACACAATGCAGGCTCGTTTTGACACCAAGGACTTCATTGTAGAAGGAATGCTCAACACAAGCTTCCTTGCAAACTACAACAACAAGGGAAACGTAGACAACTTCGTATTCGGAACATCAAACCAGAACGCTCTCAGCCTTCACTATGGTAGAAGCGGAATCTCTAGCGACAACACAGTAAAGGGCGAAGCTAGGTTGCTTGATGGAGAATACAGCAACGCAGTAAACTCATCAAACACTACACAGGATTCTTACTATGTAAACTTCCTCTACCACATCAACGAAAACTTCGATGTCGGTGTAGGAACAAAGCTCAACTGGCAGGTTGGTCCTTGCCCACGTTACGGTGCATGGCTCTTTGAACCTGGTGCACATTCCCGCCAGGGTGGATTCTCTACAAGCTACGATGACAGGGGCGGAGTTAGAACTCAGACTTCATCGGAACTTGTACATTCATACAAGTTTAATGTACATGCTGCAGGAAACAGACCTGGTACAGCAGATGTTGTTGGTTTTGTTCCATTCGCAAACAAGTATGCAAAGCGCGCACTTGGTGTAAGATTCAAGACTGACAAGAAGAGCGACATCGGACTTGAACTTGGCGTTGCAATTCCAAACGGATTCAACACAGATGATCCTGCATCAAACTTCGGCGCAAAAATCACTCCATGCGACTGGCTTTCCTTCAGCGCAGCTTTGGAAGGAGCCTTCGACCAGCAGGCAAACTTCTACACTGGTGCTACAATCGGCATGAAGAACTTCGTGCTTGATGTATACTTTGCCGCAGACAGCCTTTTCTCTGACGCAAAGAACGATGAAGCATACGGAATCGGCGCTTCAATCACATTCATCATTCCTTCAACAGACATTACTTTAAGACCGGAAGCAGGCCTCAACTGGTTTGAAGACGACAACTACTCAAGCGCATTCTACACAGGCGCAGAACTTGACCTTCCTCTTACAAAGGAATTCGAATTCAACCTCTGGGGATCATTTGCTTCAGGTTCAAAGGATAAGAGATGGAAGGACTACTCTGCTACAGATGACTGGGACGGTGGTACCATCTTCGACATCAAGCCTGGCATCAAGTTCATCTACTCAAGCCATACAACATTCAACGCATACCTTAACATTGAAAGCCGTACAGCCTTCGACGGACACAACAGAAAGGCTTGGTCTAGCGGACTTTTCATGACATACATTTTCTAAAAAACAACAATATCATCCCACATCAATCGTGGGATGGTGTATCTTTTGCGGCAGGGCTTCTCTGGATGAAATCCTCAAACTGGTCAAACTTGTTCTCAAGGAATCCCTTTGAGTGAATCGACTGGCTGTTCATCCTGAGCTTTCCCTGCAGCTTCTGGAAATCCAGAGCCGCTTTCCTGTCAAGGGAACACGCCTGCTTCCTGAGCAAAGCACCAAGCCTTACGGCAAAGGCAAAATCCACCAGGAACAAACCAAAGACAGTACCAACAGTAAACGAAAACCATGGATGGTCAATAAACCACAGGACCATCATCTGGAATTTTGGAAACAGCAGGAAATAATAGATGGCACTCAGCACACCCCAGTACAGCGTGAACTTAGGACATACGATTCCCTGTATGTTGCCCCATTCCTTTGAATAATCCCAAAGCTTGATGTGCATTCCGTTGATAAAGATCTTTCCTGCAATGTATTCAACCAGGGTCATGAACAGAGCCATCACGAGAAACATGATCAAATAATAAACGGCACCTGAAGCACAGACTTTGACCACATACTGCTCGAACGAACTCAACACAAAGAGGACCATGGCTCCAAAGCCATAGATAGGAAGCCAGGGACCTGTAAGAAACCCAGGATTATACCAGACATGTTCCTTGTTCGCCTTCTTGAAACGACGGAAAAAGAATTCTATGAACCAACCGAGGATGCACCCAGAGAAAAAAATATATGCAAGTACAATGAATGTCCTGTAAATACTGATCATGCGCGGCCTCCTGTCACTTTGTCCGACTGTATTTCAAATTCTACCGCAAGATCTTTTTTTAGTGGAGTGTAAAGTGCCTTTTCCTCAATTTTTAAAAATGCGCTTCGGCTTATGTTCTTTGCTCCATAGCGTGCAATGTTGTCCGTATAGCTTTGACTGTCCACAATCATTCCACCGCACTCAATGAAGGCTCTCATGAAAATTATGAAGGCGCTTTTTGAACTGTCGGTCGCCTTTGTGAACATGCTTTCTCCACAGAAAACGCTGCCAATCAGAATACCGTAGAAGCCTCCCACCAGCTCACCATCCTTCCATGCTTCAAAGCTGTGGGCATAGCCTTCCTCGTGGAATTTTGTATATGCCTCAAGCATCATCGTGCCGATCCAGGTTCCATTTTGTCCTTCGCGGCTTTGCCTTGCACATTCCATCATTACCTGAGGAAACGCCTTGTCCATTGTATAAGTATACGGAGTATGCTTAAGGAATTTTACAGCGCTCTTTGGAACATGGAATTCCTGAGGCATAAGGACAAACCGTGGATCAGTGGAATGCCACACTACTGGTTCCCCATCATCCTCGCTGAACCAGGGAAACACTCCCTGCATGTATGCTGAATAGAGAAGCTGAAGATCAATGTCCTCAGTCACCGCACATATGGAATCCCCAAAATCCCTATAAATGGTTCCTGGTTCTGGGAATCTATATATCAGCGACGGGTCTATGAGATTACCTGGCATTTGATATCTCCGTCCTGAAGGACAACCTTTACCTTACCACCGTTAATCAGACTACCGAACAATAGTTCGTCAATCAATGGGGATGAAATTTTATCTTCGGCATAGCGCTGGATGTTTCTTGCGCCGAATTCCTCGCTCATGCCTTGTTCAGCGATGAAATCAAGGGCTTCAGGGACTATTTCAAGAACTACCTTCTTTGATTCAAGGCGCCTTCCAATGGCATCGACAGCCTTGCAGGCTATCCTTACCGCCATTTCTTTTCCAAGGCGCTCGAAATATACTATTCTGTCCAGCCTGTTGCGGAATTCAGGCGTAAAGGTCTTCTCAACAGCATCCTTCAGGACAAAACGGTCGTTAGTTAGTCTATCTACGGTTCCACCAAAGCCCACGGAATTCCTTCCCATGTCACGGGCCCCGCAGTTGCTTGTAAAGATAATGAGACAGTTCCTGAAGTCCGCCTTTCTTCCCTGACTGTCGGTAAGCATTCCATAATCAAGGACCTGAAGAAGGGTGTTGTAGATATCCTGATGGGCTTTTTCTATTTCATCAAAGAGAACCACCGCATGGCTTTCCTTTCTTACTGCCTCGGTCAAGACACCTCCATTTTCATATCCCACATAACCTGGTGCTGAACCTATAAGACGGCTGATGGAATATGCTTCCTGATATTCGCTCATGTCAAAACGAAGAAGCTTGATTCCAAGTTTTTCTGCAAGAACCTTTGCAAGCTCGGTCTTACCGACACCAGTAGGCCCAACGAAAAGAAAGCTTGCTTCTGGCTTTTCAATATTACGGAATCCTGCCCTTGCCTTCTTTACTGCAGAGCAAACCGAATCGACCGCTACATCCTGTCCAAAAATCTCTGCCTTGATCTTCTGGTCAAAGCCCCGCAGGTTTTCCTTTTCCTTGCCGCTAAGGTTTTCCAAAGGAACCTTTGCCGCCCTTGATACCACATGACGGATTTCATTTACCGTTACACGGCTTTTGCCATGAAGACGGGAATAGACACCGCTTTCATCTATGACATCTATGGCCTTGTCTGGAAGTCTTCTTTCACTGAAGAATCGGACGGAAAGATCCACGGCCTGTGCAAGACATTCAGGAGAATATTTGACATTATGGAATTCCTCATACTTAGGCAGAATGCCCTTGAGTATCTTGATGCACTCCTCACGGGTAGGCTCAAGGATATCTATTTTCTGAAATCTTCTTGCAAGCGCCCTGTCCTTCTCAAAGGTCTTTGTATATTCCTCAAAGGTTGTTGATCCGATGCAGCGTAGATTTCCCTTTGACAGCGCTGGCTTGAGTATGTTTGCCGCATCAAGGTTTCCGCTTGAATTGCTTCCAGCCCCTGCACCGATAAGCGTATGGATCTCGTCGATGAATAGAAAGGCCTTAGGTTTCTTCTGCAGTTCTTCGACAAGCTTCTTTATTCTCTTTTCAAAGTCTCCTCGGAATTTGGTTCCAGCGACAAGGGAACTCATCTCAACGGAGTAAATCTCGGCATCCATAAGATAGTCTGGGACATTCCCCTCTGCGATGCGTTGGGCAAGTCCTTCTGTTATTGAAGTTTTTCCAACGCCTGCATCTCCCACATGGAGGGGATTGTTTTTAGTACGGCGGCAAAGTATTTCAATGGTGCGTTCAATTTCATCATGACGCCCTACAAGCCTGTCCAGCTTGCCTTCCCTTGCCTGTTCAGTAAGATTCGTCGCAAATCTTGAAAGGGTATCATCCGTTTCCATTTCAATGGAAGCTGCGGCCTCCTCTGCGATCTGCTCAAAGTTCATTTTTGTCGGATCAAAGAGTTCTGGATGGTCATGCTCAAACTGCCTTGCCGCAACAAGGAATTCCATGTTGATGCCATGCTTTTTCATAAGGAACGAAGCATGCAGCCTTGTGTCCTGAACCATTGCAAAAAGATAATGGTAAAGAGAAACCACCTGGGCTTTTTCCTTTAAAGCAATAGCCTCAGCCTTGTCATAGACCTCGTCAAAGAGAACGCTATGTGGCGCTGCATCTCCGTCTCCATACTTTATCCTGTCCGTCGGATTGTATTCATCAAGGTATTCAAGTATGTCCCTCTCGAGAGATGGCAAATTTACATTTGGATTGATTGAAAAATGATAAATCACCGAGCTGTCCAGCATGCAGAAAAGGACAAGCTCAGGCGTTGCATATTCAAGGCCACGGTCAAGGACGATTTCCTCCGCCTGGTCCAGAAGTTTTCTAAGTTCGTCAGATAGTTCCATCAGTCTTCTTCCACCGTAATCTGTAAAGGAAATCCAGCAGCCCTTGCCTTGCTCTGTGCTGAACGTACTTTTGTAGCTGCAATGTCGTAAGGATAGATGCCTGCAATGCCTTTGCCCGACTTGTGGACTTCAAGCATGACGGCGCTGGCTTCTTCAAATGTCTTGTTGAAATCAACCATCAGAATTTCAACCACAAATTCCATGGTAGTATAGTCGTCGTTGAACAGGACAACCTTGTACTGGGGAGGAACGTCAAATTCCACCTCAACATCTGAGTCCGTCTGGTCTGAATATTTATTCTCTGGCATAGAATTACCGATCCTAATGATGCTTTCCCGCAATCGTGTGCCGAAAGTGTCCTGGTGCCCGATTACTAAGAGACAAGGCTTTCGCAAACCACCTTTCCTACGCTATCACGATTGCCCCCGCAATCGTGCGCCGAAAGTGTCCTGATGTCTGATTACTAAGAGACAAGGCTTTCGGCAATCCATTGACCTATTTTTACACGGTATTCCCCGTCCTTAAGGCCTTCTTCAATTTCAGGAAGAAGCTTTATCTTTCCTTTCTCAAACATAAGGGCAATCGTAGATCCATGCAAGTCAAAGTATCCTTTTTCTTCACCTTTCTTTACCGCACAGTTCTCATGGTGGTTGATAATTCCGCCAACGCTGAAGGCACCGATTTCAACGGAAGCAACATCACCGAAGTTTTCAGTATGGAGTATGTTCCAGCTGCGCCTGTTCAATGTAAAAACCTTGTATTTCTCAAGGGCAATAGGCTGAACGCAGTACAACTTTCCTTCTATGTAGTGATTGCTTTCTACGGTTGCATTGTCGCAGTAAATATAGCGGTGATAGTCGGTGGCACAAAGCCTGAACACAAGGCATTTGCCGCCTATGAATTTCTTCCCCGTTTCTTCGTTCTGGAAAAAATCAGTAAGCCCATAGTCCGCACCCTTGATGTGGAATGTGCTGTCTTCATTGATGTCGTATGCCGTCAAAAGGCTGTCGCAAGGGCTGATGAAATGTGAAGGCTCAGGATCAAAGGCAACCGATTCTTTTTTTCGTGTAAAGAAGTCGTTAAAAGACTTGAATTTTTTTCCTTTCCATTCATCCATGTTGATTCCGTTCTTCCTGATGAAAGGCTTGATTGCAGGAACCGAAAGTGGAGAGCGTAGAAAAAGTCCAAGAAGGGCAGGTGTCTTGATCGCAAGGATGAATTCAAGAAGCACTCTGCCTGGCTTTGTTCCGTAAAGGAAAAGAACGGATTTATCGTTTGGTTCTTTCTTCATATTGATTGAGTTCGATGGCTAGCAGCAGACAACAAGGGCTACAATTTCTGCAATGCCGACGCAGATAAGGACTATCTTGCCCAGCATGTTCGGTTTCACAAGCTTGAATGGACTTATGAAGGCGATTCCACATACAATAAGGATACCAGCACCCACATATTCACTGAAAGGTCTTCTTACGACGCTGCAGATGTCGTAGATTGCAGGAATGATGAGGGCGATCGAAGTAACTGGAAGTCCCTTGTAGACATGGCGTTCTTCTGTAGTAGTCTTCTGGCGTTCTGCCTCGTCAACATTGAAGAAAGCAAGGCGGATAAGGGCGCAGAGAAGATAACAGGCACAGATTGCAGTCACAATGTTATGTACCGGTGGAAGAGGGCCAAACTTAAGTCTTGAACCTTCGCGTCCAAGTTCATAGACGATCATTGCAGGAAGGACACCGTAGCAGATAAGGTCGCTCATGGAATCTATCTGGATTCCAAATCCCTTCTGAAAGTCGGTACGGTCCTTTTTTGTGGAAGCAACCTTGCCATCGAACATATCCAGGACACCCGACACCATGAGGCAAAGAAGGGCTGCCTTAAAGTTTCCGTCAAGAACGTAGCTGATGCCGACAAAGGAAACGATCATAGCCACATAAGTCATCCAAACTGTGTAATTGTAAACACCTAACATATTTATCCCCTAAATATACTACACGCTTTTGCCAAGGTAACCAAAAATGATGCTGTATGCAAGAATGGTCCATGGTTTTGAGGTCAAAAGTATAATCAGAAACTTCTTGTAGGACAGGTGAGTAAGGCCTGAAAAGTAACACAAAAAGTCATCTGGCGAAAAAGGAAATGTTATCGCCACCCAGAGGAATACCGAGTAGTTCTTCCTGTTCCTGTTAAGCCACTTTATACATTTGTTGTAATGCTTCTCCCCCATGAGAGAACTTACAAATGAAACCCCGAATTTGCGGGACAAGGTGAAAGCAAGCAAGGAGCCTGTGCAGATACCGATGTAGCTGCAGATGAATCCCTTCACCGTTCCAAACAAGGTCGCCCCAACAATGCATCCCAAAGCCCCTGGGATGACCGTGTAAACTACCTTGATGCACTGGAAGAAAGTGAGGATGAGAGGTCCGTATATTCCGTAGGAGGCAATGTATTCCTGAAGGTTTTCTTCAGATTTAAATCGTCCCTGAGAATACTCATAGACAAAGAATACTGTCATGGCGATGAAGCCGATGGCAAAGACCGCCGTAAGCCAAGTCTTTACTCTTTTGCCTGTAGAAACTGTTTTCTCATTCTCTTCCATAGTTTATTCAATCTTAACACATTTAAGAACAAATTTACAGATATATTTGAGATTTGGGGGAATCCTGGGAATTCCCCCTAAGGAATGCATTCGGAAGGTGTTTTACTGGTTCTGCTGGGCTGGTTTCTTGCCTTCGAGGAATGGACGGGCAACCTTTACCTGGAAGAAATCAACGAGAGGTCCCATGAAGAAGGCGGTGATGATGGTACCGATACCGACAACCGCCTGAATGCCGTCGATTTTCTTTGTTGCAAGAAGGAAAAGACCAACGCCTGCAACAACACAGATTACATCGGTAATGATTCTGATGAACTTGAACTGCCAGATGTGCCATGTGTTCGAAATGATGAGGGCAACAGCATCGTATGTTGAAACACCAAGATCCGCCGTTATATAGAAAGATGAGGCAAAGCAGATTACGCCGATACCGATCAAAAGGAAAATTGCACGGAGATAGAGGGCTGGGGCAGGGAAGAAATGCTGCAGTGTTTCAAGGGAGAACTGTGCCACATATCCCAAAAGGAAAAGATTGATGAAAGTTGCAAGACCAATGTAGTGGCGGTCAAAAATCAGGCTGAACAGAAGAAGGATTACATTCACTATCACATAGAGGGTTCCGAATTTGATTGGAATGAGGGCATCAAGTCCAGCCATGAGGGACTGGAAGGGATCCACTCCAAAGAAGGCATGCTTGAAGAAGCCTACAGCGATTCCACAGATAAGAACACCGATGGCGCTCATGAGACATCTTTTTATAAAGTGGTCTTTGTTGAAAACATTCATTTGAATTCTCCTGCTAAAAAATTTGACGAACTGAAATTAAGTCCTATATTGTTACCATGATTAGAACAAGAACTAGAAGAAACAGAGGTAACGGAAGTATGATGAAAAATTTTATATATTCAGTCAAGGATTTCAATGAATTAGAAAAGAAAGTTATTTCCCTTTGGTTCTACAGAATCTGCTGTGGAATAGACTATTTCCGTAACTATGAAGAATGCCAGATTCTTTACAATTCACTTGTCTCGGCCCTTAATCTGGAGGATCACTCAAGAAAGGTAATCAATGCCTTCATAGCACGCCATAAAAGGAACAAGTTCCTTACAGAAAGCATCGACTCAGATACTTTCATGCATCCCTTCGATCTTCGCGGACCTATTGACGACAACTACAGGGAAGACTCGACGATCTACGACACTTGCGGAGGATGGTCTACGGACACCCTGAAGGACATCAATCTTGTCCGTGCAGTCTTTGCCTCAAAGTCCGAACCATTTACGGACATCATCGCATCAACCTTCTTCTGCAAGCCCAATGAGGAAAAAAAGAACTTCACCATTCCTAAGACATTCAAGATTCCCCAGGAAATCCTTGATTCTTCCAGAAAGTGCGACACCGTCAAGTTCTTCATCGATTCCTTCAACCTTTCCGAAGAAGAAGGGCAGATACTCAACCTTTCCTACATCTCCCATGCAACAAGGGAAATCTATCCGATTTTCAACACCCTTGTGAATCAAAATGATGAAACTTCACCTTCCCTATATGCAAGGTGTCTTGATATTCCAGTCAGGTCGTGCAGGGGAATCCTAAGAAACGACAAAAAGCTGATTTCCTACGGAATCATGGACAGCGAGGGCAGCATTGCGCAGGATGCGGCCGATTGCATCTATGCAGGCGACCTCAATGTTTTCTTCTGCGATGTCCTTAAGAACGACACAAAAAAGGAAATCTACCCACTGGATTCCTTCTCTGTAAGCGAAGAGGAAAGCGAGCTTGCCATCCGCCTTCTACAGGGCTCCAACTCCTCCAACATCCTTCTCTACGGTGCACCTGGAGCAGGAAAGACAGAATACGCAAGAAGCCTCGTCAAGAAATCGGGGCTTAAGCCTTTGCTCTTCAAGAACGAGCTTGAGGTAAACGACAGCGACGACAACAACAGCAACCATGCCCTCAGCCGACTCAACTGCCTCCTTTCCCTTGAGAAGAAGGATTCGGTCATCATCGTAGATGAAGCTGAAAGCATGCTATCAACTGGAATGATTTCTTTCTTTAGCCTATTTGGCGGAAACCAGAGCAACGCAAAGAAGGGGACGGTCAACACCATGCTGGAAAACAGCAACAACAAGGTCATCTGGATCCTCAACTACACCAACATCCTCGATGAATCCACCTTGAGACGCTTTACATACTCCATCCGCTTCAAGGAAATGAGCCGCACCATGCTCAGGAACATTGTCGACACCAAGCTCGGAAAGATCACCATGAGCAGGGAGCTCCACGAAAACCTTGTCGATCTCTGCGGTAAATATCATGTCACTGGTGCATCCGTAGACAACATGGTCAAGACCGTCCAGGGAATGCATCTTGACCAGAACACCGAAGACCGCGTTGTAAGCGATGTCCAGAAGGTCCTCGAGGCAAATTCCACGCTCCTTTACGGAAAGAGCACGATGAGGGAAAAGGTCAAGGACTCCTACGACCTCGGCATACTCAACACATCGACCCCAGCGGAAGAAATTGTGGACATGGTAAAGAACGCCCAGGAATTCGCAGAGAAGAACGGTTCCGAAGAAACAGGCATCAGAATGCTCTTCTACGGATTGAGCGGTACAGGAAAAACGGAGCTTGCCCGATTCATCGCCCAGAAGCTCAACAAGAAAATCATCCTTAAGAGGACCAGCGACATCCTTGGGAAATACGTCGGCGAAAACGAAGAAAACATCAGGCGTGCCTTTGAACAGGCGGAGGCCAGCGGTGATGTCCTTCTCTTTGACGAGGCCGATTCATTCTTTGCAAACCGTGACAATGCGCACACAAGCTGGGAACGCACCATGGTAAACGAATTCCTTACCCAGATGGAAGAATTCAGCGGAATCCTTATCTGCACCACCAACCTTCGCAAGATCATGGATCCTGCAATGCAGAGAAGGTTCCACATCATCACCGAATTCAAGCCGTTGGATTTCAATGGAATAAAGACCCTTCTCAAAAAGTTCTTCAGGAACTATGACTTCAACGAGAAGCTTGTAAGCCGTCTTGCGGATTATACCACCGTTACGCCAGGTGACTTTGCCGCCCTGTCTGGCAAGATAAGATTCAAGAAATCGGACGATATTTCCAGCGAACTTATCATCGACGAGCTGTGCGAGATCCAGAGGGAAAAGCAGGGAGACAAAAAGGTGATAGGATTTGAGGTGTAGCATGGATTCCAGGAATTTCAATCTTACAAAAGCACCCGCCGTCCTTGAAACAGGTGAAAGGTTCCTGCAGTTCATCAACAACCAGCCGAGAAGAGCCTTGCTCAAAAAGCTCAAGGGTATTCGCGAATCCATCAATGCTGACAGCGACATTGATTTTCCTTCAGTCTCCATCGAGGTCAACGAAGAATTTGACAACGAATACAAGTTCAGATTATTCGGCACGGTCGTCTTTGAAGGAGAGATAGACGACTTTGAGGGTGACTGGGAAGATGGCTTTGTAGAATCAATCAGGGAAGTGATGGAAACGAACAGCGAATGCTTCAAGATCGGTTTCTTTGACGACAGGCTCCGTGAGCTTGAAAGGGAACAGACCAGGGAAGCCTACAATACCCTCTGGAACTACTACAGGCGCGTAAAGAAAGACGATAGACTTTCTTTCCACTGGCTCAAGAAGCTTTGCTACTTTAATGTGCCAAAGGATCTGAGACACCTCATACATCACTACAGCGCAGGCATAGGCTGCAGCGTTGACAACGTCCAGGCAAACAAGGTAAAGATGAGGATGAACGGAGATAAAAAGGATTACTACAATTTCTAGAACTGGATGAAGAACCAGCGGTAGATTGCATCAAGACGTTCATTCATCATTTTCTTTATGATTTTCCTGATGCTGAACATCTTGAGCACATTCTCATAGTTTGCATCCGCCGATATGTAGAAAAGGATGTCGTCTCCGCAATCAGTAACAAGTATGTTGATGCGGAGATTTTCTTTTTTGCATGCGTTGAATCCGAAAAGTCCAAGATTGTTTTCATTCGTGATGGAAAGATAAAGTTCATCCTCCTTCATCTCATAGCCCAGAAGAAACTTAAGGTTGCCTAGGAGACGGTCATGCTGATGGCAGAAAATTTTCATTCCATCACAGTTCCTTGAAATCATGTCAGGAATTTCATTTCCTTTTTCAATGGCATCGATGGTGCACACTTTTTTATAGAGAACGGTTCCTTCTGTGTTGGTCTCTGAAAACCTGTAGCGCATTCCGCTCATCCTTGAAAGGGCAGTAAAAATTTCCGAGATGTCTGCCATGGTTATTTCGCTGAAATTCTTTTTTCCAGATTCAATCAATTCCTGCTTTGAAACAAGGTATAGGAATTCCGCAGTATAAGGACTGTCCTTTTTTTCTATTCGACTTGAAAGCAGTTCATCCTTGAAAGCAGATTCAGGAACAAGGGAAAGCTTTTCATCATCCTCATCGTGAATTACTGAAACAACTTTCTCGGCAATCAATTCCTCAAGGAATTCTTCTGGAACTATTTTTTCCACTGGAACTGCATCAAGTACGGAACATAAAGAGAACATTACCATCACAAGCGAAAAAAATCTTTTTACCACAAAAAAATAATATCAAAAAATTATTGTTTGTCCCACATCCATCGACTTGTCCCAAAATTGAATTTGGTTCAGAATTGGATTAGAGGTAACTAGAAAATGACAGATAAATCACCAGTATATTTCACAAGCTTCAAGGCTACAGGAAGTGAAAATCTCTTAAAGAAACTTCATCGTCTCATAAAGACCGCAGGTTTTGAAAACATCGATTTCAACGAAAAGTATACGGCTATCAAGGTTCACTTTGGAGAACTTGGAAACCTTTCTTTTCTTCGCCCTAACTACGCAAAAGTTGTCGCCGACTATGTAAAGGAACTTGGCGGAAAACCATACCTTACGGACTGCAACACACTCTATGTAGGTTCAAGAAAAAATGCACTCGACCATCTTGAGACTGCATATCTCAACGGCTTTTCGCCATTGCAGACGGGATGCCATGTAATCATCGGTGACGGTCTCAAAGGAACGGATGAAACCATCGTCAATCTCGAAGGAACAAAATGCGAGTATGTAAAGGAAGCAAAGATCGGTCATGCAGTAATGGACGCTGACATTTTCATTTCTCTTTCCCATTTCAAGGGACATGAAATGGCTGGATTTGGAGGCGCCATCAAGAACATCGGAATGGGCTGCGGATCCCGTGCAGGCAAAATGGAACAGCACTGCGACGGAAAACCTCACGTTGACCAGAGCGGATGCATCGGATGTGGAGCCTGCTCAAGAATCTGTGCCCATGGAGCTCCAATCATCACGGACAAAAAGGCGGAGATCGACCAGGAAAAATGCGTTGGCTGCGGAAGATGCCTTGCTGTCTGTCCAAAGGATGTAATCAGCGCAAACTTCAGCAACTCCATCGCAATGCTCAACTACAAGATGGCGGAATATTCCCTTGCCGTCTGCAAGGACAGACCTTGCTTCCACATCTGCCTGATCTGCGACGTTTCTCCAAACTGCGACTGCCACAGCGAAAACGACATTCCTATCATCCCTGATGTGGGAATGCTTGCAAGCTTTGACCCAGTTGCACTGGACCAAGCATGTGCCGACCTATGCAACAAGATGCCTGCCATCGAAGGAAGCGTACTTCACGACAACGAAAAGGAAATGCACTGCCACCACGACGAAGCTCACGACGTATTCAAGATGAACCATCCTGACACTGAATGGGAAAGCTGCCTTGAACACGCGGAAAAAATCGGTCTTGGAGTCCGTGCCTACGACTTGAAGAAAATCTAGGACATCAAGCAATCCATAAATGGGGTTGCCCAATAAGTATTTGTACCAGGATCACTGAGTCCTTCTGCAGGCTCGGCAACCGTGTACTTACTTATTGGACAACCTTTTTTTATTAATTGACAGGACACATAAACTATAATATATTCAATATTGTAATCATTACATTTTTATATATTATTCGGAGGAACAACTTATGAAGAAATGGAGATGCAAGGTTTGTGGCTATGTCCACACAGGAGACAATGCTCCAGAAGTCTGCCCACAGTGCAAGGCAAAAAATCCCTGGCTGGAAGTAAAGGAAGAGGAAGGATTTGCCTGTGAACACGAAGTAGGTATTGCACAGGGACTTGATGCCGAAGTCGTACAGAGCCTCCGCGACAACTTCAACGGAGAATGCTCGGAGGTCGGCATGTACCTTGCAATGAGCCGCCAGGCAGAACGCGACGGATATCCTGAAGTCGCAGAAGCATACAAACGCTATGCATTTGAAGAAGCAGAGCACGCAGCAAAATTCGCAGAGCTTCTTGGTGAAGTTTTGACAAAGGATACAAAGAAGAACCTTCAGATGAGGGCCGATGCAGAAGCAGGTGCCTGTGAAGGAAAGCTTGCACTTGCAAAGCGCGCAAAGGAACTTGGATACGATGCCATCCACGATACAGTTCATGAAATGGCAAAAGACGAAGCCCGCCACGGCGCAGGTTTCAAAGGTCTGCTCAAAAGATATTTCTAAATCCATTCCCTCCCATTCTTTGCGGGGAATCAGTATGTTTCTGGTTCCCCTTCATTTTTATAAACAGGAAGAAAAAAATGATCACCCAGCTGACCAAACAGGAAATCGCAGATCGATTGGAATCAAAAAAAATAAGGCCGTCTTTACAGAGAATCGCAGTATATGATTATCTTTTGAAAAACCCTGTCCATCCGACGGCAGACAA
This sequence comes from Treponema sp., assembly GCF_045641405.1. Lineage (GTDB taxonomy): Bacteria > Spirochaetota > Spirochaetia > Treponematales > Treponemataceae > Treponema_D. Next base: position 3,186 of record NZ_JAZUGX010000028.1, on the reverse strand, counting down.
CATCTATACGGCTTTGGCTCCCTCGATTCCAACACTGTCAAAGACAACGGTCTACAATACACTCAAGCAGTTTGCCGAAGTGGAACTTGTCAACACCATTACCATCGAGGATGGGGAACTCCGTTTTGACGCAGACACAAGCAACCACATGCATTTTAAATGCTCACGATGCGGAAAGATTTTTGACATCTATGAAAAAATTGATCTTGATGAAGACATGCTCCCAAAAGGCTTCCAGCTCTTTAAGAGCCAGACAAACCTATGGGGAACCTGCAGGGACTGCGGCAACCGCTAGTCTTTACTGAAAGAGAATGAGCCCTTCTGGCACCAAGGCACGGTAGCGGATGCGGCATTCAACGAGGGCAACAAGAACAACCACAAGAGAAAACCAGAAAAAGAAGCTGTCCATCTTGAATCCCGCAAAATAGTTGTAGATCCCATGAAGAAGAACTGCAAGAACAAACGAAAGAACCTTTGTACTTTCATTCTTTATGCTGTAGACAAAAAGACCGGAAAGACCCGCACAGGTCGTATGGATGACAACTGCCGTGAGCATCCTCAATCCAATATTCTGTATTCCTGAAACAAGATATACCAACGACTCAAAGCATCCCAATGCAAGTCCGCTTAAAAGTGCGCAGGCAAAGAAAGATGAAAGATTATGCTTTTTTGAAAGAGTAAAAAGCAGCAGCATCTTTATGGTCTCTTCAACCACGCCGTTTATCAAAAGACTTTTTAAAAGCACCTGGGAAAGGGAATTGGCAGAAACCAGATGATAATAGTCAATCGTAAACTGGATGGCAGCTATCGGTACCACTGCAAATAGCCCAAGAAGGATCGAAAAAACGCCGCTCAGGAATTTGAATTCCTTGACGAGGATAAGCATGCAGGCAAAGACCGCAAGCAGAGGAAGAATGCAAATCAAAACTGAAGGAATGATTGGTCCTGTAAACATTTCCTATCCCCTGAACTGTTCAACAGTAAAATTGATGATGCTTCTCATCTGGTCTAGATTCGACTGGTTCAGGATTCCTAGGCGGAACATTCCTGATTCGATGAGGCTATAGAAAAGATCGTTCATGTCCTTTACCGAAACATTCTTGATCTCACCTTTTTTCTGGCCGCGGATGATGATGGTACTCATAAGATGAGTGATCCTTATCACGCGTTTTTTTATCCTTTCATTGATATCCACTCCGCCTTTCTCAAGCTGCATAAGGTACATCTGGAGGACCTTAAAGAACTTGCAGTTTGCTTCTGCTACATCAAAAATCTTGAAGAAAATTTTTTTAAGGCAATCAACGGAATGAAGTCCTGGTTCCTTGATGATTTCAAGAAGCTGACGTTCAAGATCACCTGTAAGCTGCTTTATGCTGAATGAAAAAATCTCACGCTTATTCTTAAAATAGATGTAGAGGGTAGTGCGTGTAATGCCACAGCGGTCTGCAATTTTCTGATAGGTAACATCCTCATAACCTTCAGCAATAAAAAGCTCAAGGGATTTCTCAAGGATTTCCTTCTTGCGTTTTTCATGTTCTACTACTATTGCCATTCTTTATGCTCCACCCTTAACGATAAATATACAATGTTGTATCCAGGTTTCCAGCCTTCAAGTTCTTGAGTGCCGCTGCCTTCTTGCAGATGCATTCCTGGAAATTTTTCTGGCTTGTGATTACGCCCATCTGCCAGTTTTCAAAGTCCACGAAGAGGGATTTCATTTCACCGTAAAGATCCTCTGCATCCGCCTGATCCAAAAGACGCTCACCGTATGGTGGGTTGCAAAGAAGGAGACCAGTTTCATAAGGAGCGCGGATATCCTTGTAGTCGCTCTGAATGAAGTCTGGACGTTCTATCCTCATGTCGCTTCCAATAAGCTGAAGTGCACGACCCGCCATGACACAGGCATGCTCTGCATTCAATCTTGACCGTTCAACAGCCGCAGGATCAATGTCGCTTCCAGTGATACGGCATTCAACATCAGTGCGGATTTTTGATGCTTCTTCCTTCTTGATTTCAAGGGCTCTCTGCTGATCATAGATGACAAGATTTTCGTAGGCAAAACGGCGGCCAAGCCCTGGTGCGATATTGTGGGCGTATAGGGCGGCTTCGATGGCAATGGTTCCACTGCCACAGAATGGATCATGCAAAGGAGTCTTTCTCCTCCACATCATTTCCTGTAGAAGAACCGCTGCTGTAGTTTCACGCAATGGTGCAATTCCACCGTCAGTTCTGTACCCACGCTTGTGAAGTGCTTCACCGCTTGTATCAAGGAGAATCGTAGCCATGTTCCTGTCAAGGTAAACACGGACATCAATGCTCTCGCCTGTCTCTGGCATTGATGCCATGTGCCACACATCACCAAGTTTTGTGTAGATCGACTTCAAGATCATTGACTGTATGCTGTGCTCGCTGTTGAGCTTGCTTCCATGAACGCGCACCTTGTCTACAACAACACGGGCTGTCTTCTTTAGATAGTCCTGCCAGTTGATCCTGTAGCAGCCCTCAAAGAGCTCATCAAAGTTGTATGCCTTATATTCGGCAAGCTGAAGATATACACGGTCACTTGTGCGAAGGCAGTAGTTCGCACGGTACATGGCATCAAGGTCACCGCTGAATGTAACGCGTCCTGGTGCCTGTCTGTCCATTAGAGAATAACCCAAGTGCTTGATTTCATTTCCAAGAATTTTTTCTGCGCCCACGGCACAAAGTGCAACGTATGTCATGCTTGCCTGCCTTTTTGATTTATTATGACATTTTATCAGTTTTTGTAATTTTGTTCAAATTGGACAAAACTGTTGATTTTATAAAAATGCTTTACAGGGGTCTGTCCCCTCTGTTTCTGCCAGCGAATCTTTTCGCGCCTACGGCGCTCACGGGGTGTTACACGGATTGGATTTTCCTACGGAAAATCTTGGGGGGGCTGGTGGCACTTTGGGAGCAAGGAGCTTCTGCAACTTTCGTCATGCGGATTGTTACACGATTCTTGATTGTCCAGAAATATACTTTTGGGCTGAGTTTTTTGTTTTTTCCATATGAAACCGTCATTTTTTATTTTTCTGCGGTTATATATATATGTAAACATCGAGAAAGGCGCTTCTCGAAATTCATATGACCGAGGTTAATAGTGAAAGAAAAACGACGGCAGAGGATCCTTGAGATAATCAGGAACCTGAGGCTGATGGACGA
>NZ_JAZUGX010000027.1:0-20700 GCF_045641405.1 Treponema sp. | reverse complement strand
GCACCTCGATGTCGGCTCATCGCATCCTGGGGCTGGAGCAGGTCCCAAGGGTTTGGCTGTTCGCCAATTAAAGCGGTACGTGAGCTGGGTTCAGAACGTCGCGAGACAGTTCGGTCCCTATCTGTTGCGGGCGTTGGATGTTTGAGAGGAGCTGCCTTTAGTACGAGAGGACCGAGGTGGACGAACCTCTGGCTTACCTGTTGTCGCGCCAGCGGCAAGCGCAGGGTATCTAAGTTCGGAAGTGATAACCGCTGAAAGCATCTAAGCGGGAAGCACGCCTCAAGACTTGACATCCCAGGGGATTCGATCCCCCTGAAGGACCCGGAGAGAATATCCGGTCGATAGGCTGCAGGTGCAAGCGCGGCGACGCGTTCAGCCGAGCAGTACTAATAGTCCGTGCGGCTTGGCCATATCACCGCTTCACCTTGAGAAGATGTTGAATGCATTCCATATATGAAACTGTACGAGAAGCTCCGAGGAGCCCGGCGACGAGCCCTGATCCGACGAGCGCAGGCATAGTGATAGATGCCGGTGGCCATGGCGAGGTGGCAATACCCGTTCCCATTCCGAACACGGAAGTCAAGCACCTCTGCGCCGATGATACTGCGAAAGCGGGAAAGTAGGTGGCTGCCGGCTTTTTTATTTTAAACCTGAAAAGTTACAACGATCTGGAAAGACAACCAGACCGCTTTCGCAGGGACTGCGAATCCGGGAAACAGCACCGTAGCAGGTGCGTGCGGTGCTGGGGCTGCCGGCTTTTTTATTTTAAATTCAGTTGCTCTCCCGGACCAGGCATGACATGTAAAACTCAAGGGTGACTTGCATGCATCCCAATGGCGGCGGGGTTTATTGTCTATTTTATCTTATTGAATAGTTTTCTTATAAGTCCAATACGTCCAAAGCATATCCAGTAAACAACAATGAACAGAATTACAAGAAGAGTGCCACAAATGGCGATGTAAAGGATGGACCATAGGTAATGGAGTGCAAAGTTCACCAGGTTGCTGATGAATTCAGAGAATTCCGATTTTGTATCAGGAAGTATGATTCCATTTTCCGTACGATTTGCAGGTAGCTGGACGTAGAAATGTACCCTTGAATATGTAATTTCCTTTGACATTCGGTTCATTTGGGCTTGCATTCTTTCAAGTTCTGCGGTTGTGCTTGCAAGCTGAGATTCTACCTGCATTATTTCCTTTACATTGGTTGCTTTTTTCAAGTATTCTTGGAATTTTTTGACCAGAATCCTTTTGTTTTCAAGGCGTGTTTCAAGATCATAGTATTGCTCCGTAACATCCTCGGCATTGATGCTCTTGTTCATGATTTTTCCAAGGGTTCCGCAGGATTCCATTGCAGCATCGAATTTGGAAGCAGGTATGTGGGCTGTAATATTCAGATTTGTGGAGCTTTCATTAGAGAATGATATGTAGCCATCATTGATTCTTACCCATTCTTCAATGGAGCTTAGAGTTCCTGAAAGGCTTTCGACCTGAAGATTGACATCGGCGGTCTTGATTACCTTCTTGTCCTGTGAATCAGAATCCTCATGCATTTTAGGTGAAGCAAAGCTTTCTTCTTCGATTATGGCATCTGAATATGCCATGTTGCTGATTGGTTCAGAGGCTCTTTTGCTGCTTACCTTTGTCATTGCAAGTCTTGGCCTTTCAGCTGAATAGTTCATTAGTTCAGCCTTGTACAAATTTTCTTTTCTATTGTTCGCTACGATAACAGCTAGGATTGATACCGCGGTAAAGCCTATTGCAAATAGTCTCTTGAATTTGTTCTTATCCATGATGCGCTCCTTCATAGTTTTATATATTGAACAAATTAATCATGCCATTGTTACATTTGCGGTGCAATCCAATTATTCCTTTCTATAGCTTTGTATAGTATTGTGGCGGAATATCAATAATGAAATAATATTAAAATCTTAGGAAACTATAAGAAAGTAAGGATTTGGAAAAAGTGAAAAAATCATTTCTGTCAATTTCAATGGTTTTGATGACTGTGTTTTGCCTTAATGCAGAATCTGTTGCACAGCTCAAGTCAAAAATCTGTATTGTACGAGAAAGCTATTTTGATGAAACAAAGAAGTTCTGTGAGGAAGCTGCTGATGAACTTAATATCAACGGTTATCCCGATTATTCTGAACTCATGGAAAAAAGCGTCGGCAATACATTCGGAAGTGGATTCATCTATGTTGCAAGGGATGGCCGCAATTACATCGTAACGAATCGTCATGTTGTTCATCGCTGTGAAGGTGCTGTAGTGGAATTCACAAAGGAAGACGGAAGCGTTCAGAAGTTTGAAAATCTTGTTGTAGTTGCAACTGATGAAGACCTGGATATTGCCTTGCTTGCCTTTGAAAAGAATGAACGCCCTTTTAAGACTGGGCTTTCTTTTTCTGCAACACCTGCAAAGGACGGTGATGAGGTTTGGTCTGCAGGATTCCCTGGACTTGGCAATGAACCTGTATGGCAGTTCGGCAAGGGAAACGTTACCAACGGAAGTGTTGCTATCAAGGAATTCGTAAACCCAGAGATCACAAAGCTTATTCAGCATTCGGCTCCTGTTGACAGCGGATCAAGCGGTGGACCTCTTCTTGTAAAGAAAGGGGAGCGCTATGAGGTTGTAGGCGTTAACACATGGAAATTCTTCTATCGTCAGAGTACAAACATTTCCTTGCCATCGGCAACAATCGAAGGCTTTATTTCTGATGCAATCAACGGAAAGAAATCCAACAATTCTGTAGAAAGCCTTAGCAATAGAGTTGCAGACATGAAGTCCCTTTTCGAGGATGAGAATGTTCTTTTTCGAGACCTTGCAAAACTTATTTCATTTGACTATGTAAAGAAAAACGGTGTCCAGTCATTCATAAAGGCATTGAGGAATTCTTCAAGCAATGACAGAGCTGTAGTAAGAAGTGCCTATGTTAACTATTCACCACTTGAAGGTCTTTCCTATGCAAGTGCCCTTAAGATATACAAGGAACTCACGAAGAATGATTTCATCAAGAATGCAGAAGTAGGACAGCCCGAAAAACTCGACAATGATTTCTATTCAATTGAAATCAAGACTGATGACAGGACTGTAAATACAAAATGGATCTATGAAAGCACAGGTTTCACTGGATTCTGGCGCATGAGTGATATTGAGAATTCCAGCGACATGAAAAAGTCAAAGAAGGGTTCAGCAAAGAAATCTTCCTCTTCCGAAAATAAGACTGACACAAAGTCTGAGTCAAAGGATTCAAAGAAGACAAAGAAATCTAATACGGACATTTCCATAGAGACTCCATATTATTTGGGTTTTGATTTCAAGATGCTACCTAATGTTGACCCTGATGCTAGTGGAAAGGCTTTTGCAATTGGAGTTGATGTCTTTACCAATGACTTCTTTGGAGTTGGTTTCAATTTTGAAAGAAACAAGATTGCGGATGAAGGCTTGAATGCTTTCGGTGCAGGCTTGAATCTTCAGGTTCCAATCAGAGTTGGTGAATGGTATCTTGTTCCTATGGGAAGAGGAGAACTTAAGGTTGGATTCTATGACAGTGATTTTGGATTTCTTAAGGAAATTATGGGTGGACTAAAAATCTGCCGTAGAACAGAAAGCTTTGGAACAATCTATTTTTCTGCAGGATATGTTCAGAATTCCATCAGCATCAAGAGAACAGGCTCTTACTCAGGAGACATCGATGTTGACAACAAGGGCTTCTTTGTTGGTCTTGGAATTGGTTTGGGTGAGTAAAAAATATATATGGAGGGAGAATTTATGAAAAAGTTCCTTTTACTTGTAGTGACCATGTTGTCACTTGGATTCAGTCTTCATGCTGAGGATGAGAAAGTTGAGACATGCCTTGTCTATGGTCTTCATGGGTGGGATACTATGATTGAAAAAATTGAATTTGTCCAGATTGATCCAAAACTGCCTTCATCTATCCTGACGAAGACAAAGTCTGCAAGGCCAATCATCGGTCCTTCCTACTACTATGGAGAGGCTGTTTGCGGAGGAAACTACAGGATGATCCGCATGATGGCAGAAGGTTCCTACTTTAGTGGATTCAATTTTCCTGGTCTTTGCGGTGGCAGTGGATATGACTTTAAGGCTCCAAAGAAGCATTGCGTCTACTATCTCGGCTACAAGAACTGGGAAGGCAAGATGGTGGACATGGACTACTACAATGATCTTGAGGGAATCAAAATTGGAAAGGTTAATGATCAGAAAATTCTTGAACATACACTCAAAGGGAGAGTTGCTGCTCTCAAGAAACTCATCTTTGATTACAAGGCTACAGAGTGGGAAGAGCCTTTGACTGCTGAGCTTGAAAAAGTAAAGGAAATGTATAAAAAAGCAACAGGAGAAGATTCAGATGAAAAATAAGAAAAAGATTTGTGCAGTGCTTTGTGCTCTCATTTGTTTCGTCGGCAGTTCCTTTGCTGAGAGATTTATGAAACCTACAGTAAGAAAACAGATCTGCGGTGTATGGAAGTATACAATTATCTGTGATTACAACAAGGACGTCATGAAGAAGATGCTTCAGCTTCCAGCGAAAACAAAGGAACTGGAATTATTTCTCGATAGTATTTACGAGGATAATTCGATTAGTTCATCAGATATTTCTAACGGCTATAAAAACGGTGAATTCACATCTCGTATCTATGGAAGTGGTTACAATGGAAAGCTTCCAATGCCAAGAGGTTATTTCTATGTCTTCAAGCATCCACGCTCGATGCTTTCCATTCCAAGTTTTGGAGAATGTGAAGTACCTGAAAAGACAAAATATGTTTATCTTGGTTCGTGGGAAATTACAATCGACCCTGAGACATTTGAGTATGTTTCAATCAAGTATGTGGATGAATATGAGCAGGCTTCTGAATGGCTCAATGCAAAAGCCAAGGGTGAGGTTGAACTCTTCAATGCCGAGATAAGGGAAAAGGAAAACTAATATTCATCATTTTTCATAAGAGCTGGATTATTGTCATAACTGCATTTTTGTAACAGAATGTGGTTATGACATTTTTTTTTACTAAAAACTTAAAAAAGACATTTTTATTCATTGCCATTGCTGCGGTTGTTTCGTTTAATGCGGTGGCGGAAAAAACAAAGATTGATGGCTTGTTCCGATATAAACTGGATAACGGACTTGAGCTTTATGTAGCTGAAAACCACAGCGTTCCACTTGTCTATATTGAACTTGCAGTGCGTGCAGGCGCCATCAGCCAGACAAAGGAAACTTCTGGTCTGTTTCATCTGTATGAACACATGATGTTCAAGGGAAATTCTCTATATAAGGATGCTGCAAGTGTTACGAAGGCCCTTGCGGATCTTGGTGTTACATCCCGTAACGGAACGACTTCAAATGATTATGTAAATTATTATTTTACCATTCCTTCGTCGAAACTGGAGGAGGGACTTGCTTTCTGGAATGCTGCGATTCGTACCCCTTTGATTTCTGAAAAGGAATTTGAAAATGAAAAGAAAGTTGTCCTGAGTGAGATTCAAGGTGATCAGGCAAATCCTTCCTATGTGCTTCATTATTACACAAATCTTCTGTTGTTTCCTGATGAGCCTTATAGAACCGACCCACGGGGAAGTTTTGATGTTGTCAGCAATGCAACCGTTGCCCAGATGCGAAACATGCAGAAGGAATTCTATATTCCATGCAACTCCGCAATTTTTGTTGGGGGGGATGTTGATCCACAGGAAACTTATGAACTTGTAAAGAAAATATATGGCACCTGGAAGAACACAGTCGGTGTTGTTTCTCAGAAGATTGTATCGGTCACTGGCGCACAGGCTTCCACCAATCCATTGAACGAAAAAAAATTCATCGTAATGCCATATGATAGAATGTCTGCAGATCTTGCGGAAATTGAAATTACCTGGCGTGGCCCTGATTTTGATTATGACTATGAAGATTGCGAAAACGGAGCCTATCTTGATTATATTCTTGGAATGCCTAATTCAAAGTTTAAGACATCCCTGTTGAAGAAAGAAGAATATAAAATTCCAGATTTGACCTATGCTGGTTCATTTTTATCCTTGGGAAGAAAAAATTCATCATTGGGGTGCTATGTCCTTGTTAAGGAACCTGGAGAAAAACTGGCGGAGCGGGCAAAGGATATTTCATCATATATTCAGAATTCACTATATCCAGAAATAGGCGTTGACAAGAGTTTATTTACCTCTCGAAATATGAAGAACTACAGAAACAGTCAGGAAGATTCCCTTGTGCGTCGTTCTGAAACTCCAGAAAGTCTTGTCACATTGGCTCGGCAATGCTGGATTGATGGAGAGATTGAATACTTTCTTAAAAATAAAAAGGAAAAACCTGTCAAGCAAAATTCAGTTCAGAAATTTATAGAAAAATATATTGTCTCAAAGAATGCTCTTGTAACAGTAATTGTTAATCCTTCAGTCTATGAAAAGACAAGAAGTGAATTCCTGGAAGCAGGTTTTTATGAGGTTAAGAGCGATGAAGAGATCTGGTGGAAGAAAGAAAAATTTGCGGTGAATGTAAAGGATTTTCCAAAGGAGACCGACTTTGTTCTGGAAGACAGGATCTATATTCCAGAAAAAAATAGTTCTGCTTACAAGGAAGTGGATAGAAAACGTAATGTCGATGTGGTTCAGCTGAAGAATGGAATCAAGGTGTATGTACAGCATTCCAATTCCAAAATGAATGCCATTGCCATCGGTTGTCTGGGAGGCTATGAAAAATATAAACCTGACCTTTCTGGACTTGAAGGATGTCTCTTTGATGTAATGTCATCTTCTTCAAAAAAATATTCCATGGAAGCAAGGAATCAGATGCAGTACGACAATGGAATTACGATTGATAAATATTGCCGTACCAGAGGTTCTGTTCTCTATATGTACGGAATGGAAAAATATTTTGACGGCTATATGGATGTGTTCATCGATGGTTTTCTCCATCCTGAATTTGCGGAAAATGTAATAGAGAACCTTAATGATGGAAATGCGCAGAGGGTTCAGAGGATAATGAATTCTCCAGAGTCTCTATTGTCCTGGACTATGACAAAGGATGTGTTCAAAGGACATCCTTATGAAACTGTTGGTGGTGTGACACCTGATTCCATTGACAACATCACCGTAGAAAGAATGAAGGAAGTCCATGACCAGATACTCGGTGGTGGGGATTTCTTCATAGCTGCAACGGGAAGCTTCAATACAAAAAAACTCATAAAGACTTTGAACAGAAATATCGGGCAGTTGAAATTTGATCCAGCAAAAAAACATGAAAGCAAAGATATTCCTCAGGTTAAGATTGAGCATAAAAAGCCAGTTGTTGTTACGCATCCTTCCGCAGCGGGGACAGCCTATTGTGTTCGGGCTTTTGCAAGTCCTTCAATAGACAATCCTGATACAGTTCCTGCATTTCTCGCTGGAATGATTTACAGCGACATTCTTTACAATGTTGTCCGTGAACATCATGGAGTCTGTTATACTCCATCTTCAAACGTGATTACAAGCAAGGCACCCGTGAGTGAGGATTATCTTTACAAGGTGTCTGACTATGGGAAGGTAGGAATGGCTGTGAAGGAAGCCATGGGTTATATGAGTAAAGGAGTCATCGTTGAAAAATCCAATGATGATGGAACATATGTTTTTTCTACGGTTGCAGAAAATCTTGAGAGCTATAAAAGCAAATGGATTAATTCAAAATATGGCAGTTCAAAGACTACAAGCGGCCAGATGTTTAGAATCATGTCCGACATAATGTATTACGAGGATATGGATCACGATCTTAAGGAAGTTGAGAGGATAAAAGAATTGACTGCTGATGATGTTGTAAGGGTGTTCAATAAATATTGGGTGGAAAGAAATTCTACCTGGTATGCGGTGACATTCCCAGGTAACGAAAAGAACCTTGTGCTTGAATGAAGAATGAGGCTGAAACATGTGTATGGATCAAGAAGGAAATCATCCATGCCTCTGTTTTGACGATCCGACATCCATCAATCCTTTGAATGGGAATCTGCATTCTCTGATGAGTTTTTGATCCACCAGTTGAGAAATGATTTCATCAGTGTCGCTGTGTTCATAGAAATTCATTCTGTGGTCAGCGGCAATTTTTTTATTCAGGAATTCTGCACTTTGAAAATTAAGCTCATCAACAGTCCATCGTTTTGGATGATGGCGGACAAGATCAAGGACAAGTTGACCATCTCTTGCTTTGGGTGCAGGTTTCCCTCGTTTGCAGATGTCGCATCCCTGGCAGGCGGTCTGTTCTCCACCGAGTGCATCAAGAAGAACCTGTCGACGGCAGGTTTCGCTTTCTGCAAATTCCTTCAACACCCTTTCTCTGCTGCCCTTGGCAAATTTTTCCGCTGCCATGCTGTCTCGAGGACTCCAAAGAAGGACGGCGTCTGCGATGCTTCCATCTCTTCCACCACGCCCTGCTTCCTGAATGTATGCTTCTGCGGTTGGGCTTGGTTCAAGGTGAATTACAGTGTGTATATCCTTTTTATCAATGCCCATACCAAATGCACATGTGCAGCAAAGTATTGCATCTGTTCTTGGGTAGAACCATTTTTCAACCGTATCTTTTTCTGATCTTTCCATTCCTGCATGATAGAATTTTACTTTGTTCGTTCCGTAATAGGCTGCAAGTTCTCTTGCCATGTCTTCTGATTTTTTCCTTGTTCCGCAGAAGATGATTAGAGGCTTTGACCGCTGGATTGCAAGCATGAATGCGGTTCGTTTTTTTGCATAGGTGTTGATTACTTCGTAGTGGATGTTTGGTCTGTCAGAATCACTTCTTACTACATGAGACATTCCTCCAAAAAGAATTTCCGAAACTCTAGAAAGAACTTGAGGAGATGCGGTGGCGGTAAAGGCGGTTACTGCAGGGGGATTGATTTGTTCTATTACTTTGCCAAGTCCAAGATAGGCAGGCCTGAATGTGTCTCCCCATTCAGCACAGCAGTGTGCCTCGTCGATTGCAATGTGGGAGATGTTGCACTTTGCGAGCCGATCTACAAGACTTTGATTTTGAAGGACTTCTGGATTTGCAAGGATTATTTTTGCTCCATTTTCTATCTGACGAAAATTTTCTTCTCTCTGTTCTTTAGTCTGCCCGCCACAGAAGACTACGCTTTGTATTCCTCCTTCATCCATCCTTCTTTTTTGATCCGACATTAATGCCAGTAATGGGTAAAGCACCATTGTCGCACCTTTCAACAGGAGTGATGGAGTCAGGAAACAAAGGGATTTTCCAGCTCCCGTTGGTAAAAGGACTATCTGTTTTCCTCTATATAATTCCGTGTCGTCGGAATCACCTGGATCTTCTTTAAGTTCACTTGGTATCTGTGCATCAAGAATGTTTGCGATTACAATTCTTTGCCATGGATAAAGGTATGTGATTCCAAATGCTTTCTGGGCTGCAATGAGTGCTGCGTCATCTGTCTGAATATCTTCGCTGCTTGCTTTCTGAGCTGGAAACTGGATTTCGTTTTCGTTCATTAATTCCTCCATGTTATTTATATAACCGAAAAAAAATAAAAATTGTCATTTTGTCAGGCCTAATCTATAATCTTTTTTATGAGTAAACTCCTTGATGATGCAAATCTTATTCAGGAAGAATGTCTTGGAAGAATAGATTCCACAGATGAACTTAAGTCCTTGCGACCTAGATTCCATATGGCTTCTCCCTGTGGCTGGATAAATGATCCCAATGGACTTTCCTTTTTTAATGGGCGGCTTCATCTGTTCTTTCAATATCACCCGTACAGCAATAGATGGGGTCCTATGCATTGGGGGCATGCGATGAGCGAGGATTTTCTTCATTGGAATTTTCTTCCTGTCGCAATGGCACCTGATTCGGAAGCCGATGCCGATGGCTGTTTTTCTGGGACAGCTATTGAAGATGACGGGAAGCATGTCATCGTATACACAGGTGTAATTGAGGGGAATACGATTCAAAATCAATCTATTGCAATCGGTGATGGTGTTGAATATAAAAAATTTGACGGCAATCCAGTGATTACTGCAGCAAATATTCCTTTTGAGTATGACAAGGCCCACTTTCGCGACCCTAAGCTGTGGAAAGAAAATGGACTTTACTATGTTGCAGCTGTCATCAAGACGGATGATGGAAGCGGTGCACTGTTGATTTTTAAGTCGGAGAATTTACGGAATTGGGAATTTGTTTCTGTTGCAGATAGAAGCTCATGTAGGCTTGGCATGATGTGGGAATGTCCTGATCTGTTTTCACTTGACGGTGAAGATGTAATCATTATTTCTCCTCAGGAAATGAAAGAAGACCTTGAGCAAGGCTGGCATGATGGTAACAACAGTGTGTTCATGATTGGAAAACTGGATCGTAGTACATGGAAGTTTAATAGAAAAATCGTAAAGCAGATAGATTTTGGAATTGATTTCTATGCACCTGAAACGACCTTGCTTCCTGATGGAAGACGCATAATGGTTGGTTGGATGCATCGTTGGGAAGGATTCAGTACTCCTGATGATTATCCATGGTCAGGGATGATGACATTGCCTAGAGAACTAAAAATTAAAAATGGAAAGCTTTATCAGCATCCTGTAAAGGAACTTGATTCAATGAGATGCAATCCAATAAAAGGGAAAGCCGTCCTTGAATCAGAAAAAGAGACTGCACTTGAGGGTGTTAACGGCAGATTTTTTGATCTTGAACTCAAGATGAAGGATGTGGGCAAGAATAGCGGTATCCTTGATATAAAGATAGCCTGCGATGATGTGCACTGTTGCGATCTGATGATTGATTTTGAAAATCTGGAAATCAGTTTTGACAGAAGTAAAAGTGGAACGCGGAAAGACTGTGAAAGCTTCAGACGGTTCCGCTTTGAGCTTCCTGTTGATGGAATGTTTGATCTTAGAATGGTGTGCGACATCAGCAGTGCTGAAGTATTTGTTTCTGACGGTGAGTATGCTTTTACAAATGTTTTTTATGCACCCAAGGATGCTACTGAAATAAGGTTTGTGACATCAGAAAATCTTTCATTTGACTACAATTTCTACACTCTTGTATAATGTCTGCATGGCAAGAAAGAAGTACACAGCGGCGTTGATTGGATGTGGCCGTATCGGCTATTCTCTTGGGTTGGATAAAAAAAGAGAGCAGCCTGCAAGTCATACCATGGCTTTAAAAAACAACTCAAGGGTAAAGATAATCGCAGGATGTGACACAGACCAGACAAAGCTCATTCATTGGCATGATGCCAATAAAAAGGCAATTGTTTATCCTGACAGTGCCACTTTGTATTCCCGTACCAAGACAGACATAGTTACCATAGCTGTGAATGAAAATGCACATATGAGGGAAGCCATCGATGCCATCCGTTCAAAACCTCGCCTCATAATTCTTGAGAAGCCTGTTGCCTTGAACCTTAGGGAAGCCGAAAGGATCAAAGAGGAAGCCGACGAATATCAGGTCAATATCCTTATCAATCATGAACGCCGTTTTGCTGAAGATTTCATCGCCGCAAAAAAATACATGTCTCGGATTGGAGAAATCCAGTCCATCCGTGCGGAACTTTGCTCCAGCTTATGTGTATACAACCGTGCGGAAGAAAAGACTGGAGCCTACAGCCTTATCCATGACGGTACACATCTTGTTGATGCGGTTTTGTTTTTCCTTGAGGAGGATGGAATTCCTTCTGAAGTAAAGAAAGTTCCTGTGGAAAAAGAAAACAAAGGGCTTTTGAAACGAGCGGAGAATTGCAATGAGGAGATCAGGACTGAAATCAGGACAGTTAATACTTTGCTGAACAATCCTGTAATGACTGGTGTTTTTCGGGATGAAAATGGTAATGTTCGCCAGATGAGTGCCCATTATTCAACTGAAAAATGTCCAGATGTTTCCATCGTCATAAGCGGCAGATCCAGGTTTTTTGGTTTCGAAATCGACATAACTGGAACTGAGGGAAGAATATGCATAGGAAATGGATTCCTGAAATTCTATAAAAGGGAGAAATCACGTCTGTATTCAGGTTTCTATTCTCTCCAGAGTGATAGGAGAAGGAAGTCTCCTCGGAAGACCCTTTATTTTGCCAATATGGTTCAGAATGCCGTTGATTTTTTGGATGGAAAAAAACCGTTGCGTTCAACTTTGCAGACAGGAATAAATGCCCTTGCAGTGCTTGAGGAAATCAAGGAAAAACTCAAATAGCATGGTTTGACAACAATCCAATCTATTTTTATAATGTATTGAATGTTTCTATTTAAATAGATTGGAGTTTCATTTAATGAAAAAGTTGATAACTGCAGCCTTGTGCCTTGCCTTTGCGTCAGTTTTGACCTTTGCACAGGGAATTACTACAGCCAGTGATTTTTTTAAGACGATTAGCGATAGATACTCAGAGATTCAGGACTACGAAGCGGATGTTGTTGTAAAGATCGGAAAGTCTGAAATGACAGGCAGGATCAGTTACAAGCGACCAGAGATGCTGCGTATTGATTTCTCAAATCCTGCTGAACAGGTAGTCCTTTTTAATGGCAATGATCTTACCATCTATCTTCCTGGATCTTCTGCAATTCTTGAGCAGAGTGTATCTGGCAATGATTCAAAAGCGGCAAACGCAGCAACTGCAGAAGGTCTTTCTCTTATGCGCCGTTACTACACAGTAGCCTATGAGTCAGGTCAGACGGCTGTTCCTCTCGATGAAGGCAGTGACGAAATGGTTGTAAATTTCCTTTTACAGCGTCGTTCTGCGACAGAGTCTTTCAGGGAAATAAAACTTTCCGTTGATCCTTCAACAAAACTCATCCGTCGTGTTCATGCAACTACGGCACAGGATGAAGAGTATGTTTTTGACATCTTCAACTATAAATTGAATTCAAACATCAGTGACCAGCGTTTCATGTACGATCCGCCGTCATCTGCTAACAACTACAACAACTTCTTGCTATCAGAATAAGGGAAAGGGTGATATATGGAAAGCTACGGAGAACTTCTGCGTAAGACACGCGAAGAGAAGAATGTTTCTCTTGAAGAGATTGAGCGTGCAACAGCGATAACGAAGAACTATATCATTGCACTTGAGGAAGAACGTTCCGATGATTTTCCAGGTGAGTCATATTTCACTGGATTTCTTACGAACTACTGTGAATTCCTTGGTGTGAATGCCCAGGAAATTCTGCATCTATACCATGCAAAGAAAATTCAGGAAGCTCCTGTTCCGATTGAACTTACTATCAAGCATAAGCCTAAATACCTTATACCTTCCATCATTGCTGGTAGTGCTGCGGTGGTTCTTGGAATCGGTCTATACCTTTACTTCAGTGTTTTCAATGTTCCACAGAAGCTTGCGGAAAAGGCTCAGAAATCAACGGAAAAAGAAAAAATACATCAGTATGAATTTACAGGCAAGTCTGAGACAAAAAGATTCTATAAGGGTGATCAGATTCTTTTCCCTACAAAACAGGGTAACGGTAACATCGTCATCACTGTTGGTGAAACAAAGGGAAAACTTGCTCTTCTTATGCCGTCTGGAACACAGATTGTCGAGCTTAGTGAAGAGCGCGACCTTGATGTCGATGGCGATGGTTTTGCGGATGTAATAGTTTACTTGAGTGATATTTCTACAGACGATGGAAACCACGGTGCAGAAGTTCGCCTTATAGAAAAGAAGGGAGAAACCTCTGTAGTAGAAATCAACAGCAATGAAGAAGGAACTGAACTTGCAGAAATTCCATCTGCAGGCAGCGTTAAGAACAATTCGAAGCGCGTCGTAATTCACGAAGATACACGTGCATATCCATTTACAATCAATGTAACATTCCGCGGATCTTGTCTGTTCCGCTACAAGAGCGACAGAAACACTTATGTTGAAGATTACTTCAAGAACGGTGATCAGGTTGCGGTCAACTCGAACAACGGTACTCGCCTCTGGATGAGCAACAACAATGCACTTAAGATCCGCGTTATAGCTGGTCTTTCAACTTATGATCTTGAAGTTGGTCGCGCAGGTGAAGTCAAGGCTGAGGACATCAAATGGGTTCGTGACAGCGACGGAAAGTATCGCCTTGTTCTTATTGAACTTGAATAGAAATTTATTGCAATAAAAAGAATTGGGCTGTCTAAAAAGGTTTCAGCGTTGCGGTCATTGAGCCTGTCGAAATGACGATCACACATTTAGTGGTGGTTTCGACAAGCTCAACCACCTTGGATTGAGTTTTTGGACAGTCCTTTTTTTTTCGGAGTAGAAATATGGCAAAAGCAAAGACTTTTTTTCTTGATCAGCATGGATGTGCAAAAAATCAGGTGGATGGCGAAATCATCATGTCTCGTCTTGCAAACCTTGGACTCGTTCAGGTGATGAATGCAGATGAAGCAGACCTTATCATCGTTAATTCCTGCGGATTCATTGAAAGTGCAAAAAAAGAAAGTCTTGATTCTTTGCTTGATGCCCGCAGTGCCTATCCTGAAAAGAAAATTATTTTGACAGGATGTCTTGCTGAACGATATGCAGAAGTTTTTGAAAAAGATCTTCCTGAGGCAGACGGAATCGTAGGAAATGGTGATCTTTCGTTGCTGGACAAGGCCGTAAAGGATGTCTTCTCAAAAGCAAAAAAGCGTCCTGTCCTTAAAGGCGAACAGAAAGGTGTTTTCTGCGGTGAAAGAACCGATCTTCTTTCATATAAAGGAAGTGCATTTGTAAAAATCACAGAAGGATGTGACAACTGCTGTTCGTTCTGCGCAATACCTCTTATTCGCGGTAGACTTCGTTCTCGTCCTGTTGATGAAATCATTGCTGAAATCAAAGCTCTTTTAAAGAAAGGTGTTTTTGAAATCAACCTCATTGGACAGGACCTTGCAGCCTATGGTTGCGGAATTGAGGATAAGGGAAAATTTGGAAAAAAAGATTGGCATGAAATCATGTACCATGATCTTAAAAAGCCGCTTGTTGATGAAAAAAGTTTTACTGAAAATTATGGAGCAACACCTTTGTATTCTTTGGTTGAAAAAATCTCAAAGATTAAGGGAAAATTCTGGGTAAGGCTTCTTTACATTCACCCTGATCATTTCAATACGGACGTCCTTGAACTCATTAAAAAGGATGAAAGGATTCTTCCTTACTTTGACATTCCTTTCCAGAGTGGTGATGACGAAATCATTCATTCCATGAACAGAAAAGGAAGCTTCAAAAGCTATTCAAAACTTGTTAAGACAATCAGAAAAGAACTTCCTGACAGCTGTATCAGGACTACTTTCCTCACAGGTTTTCCAGGGGAAAAGGAAGAGAATGCAGAGAATACAGTAAAGTTTCTTGAAACAATTCATAGCGACTGGTCGGGATGCTTTGACTACAGCCGTGAAGATGATACTACTGCCTACAAGATGAAAGGTCGTGTTGCTCATAGTGTTGCTGTAAAGCGTGCTGCAAATCTTACTGCCATTCAGCATGAAATTACACAGAGACTTTTGAAAAAGCGCGTTGGTAAAACCTATGACGTTCTTGTTGAGGAAATTGTCCAGAACCTTGAGGGAACAGATGAAGGGCTTGCCATCGGACGAGCCTGGTTTGAAGCACCTGAAGTTGACGGCAATGTAGTTATCCGCTATGACCTTGATGACAAGAAGGCTGTAAAGGCAATCGTTCCTGGTGCTGTAGTAAAAGTAAAAGCCGTCGCATCAAGCGAAGTTGACATCGACGGCTTCTATGTTGGTTGATTAAAAAACTCTTAGTTAAGGCAGCTTACATCGAGCTGGTCGAAACCTGCAATCATTTCCTTTGCATAGGCGATGATTGCATCCTTATCCTTCTGTGTTTTGCCTTCAACATTGAGAGGCATTACAGGATCGTGAAGGGAAAGCCTTAATAGCATCCAGCCTTCTGCGTTTTCATCGTGGAAGGAAATGCGGATGCCTTCAAAACTTTCAGGCATGTCGAAATTCTTTTCACTGGCACGCTTCTTGAAAGTTTCAAGAACATTCTTTCCGTAAGCCTTGAAGTCTTCAGCCTTGATCTTGAATCTGTATTCGCCTTCAACACCCGCAGCTGGAAGATCTCCAATAAGGTCTTCAATCTTCTTGTTTTCTTTCTTTGCCTTTGCAAGAGCAACGATGAGTTTTACTGCAAGGAAAGAACCGTCATCAAGATAGTAGTTGTCCTTGAGGGCACCGTGGCCTGAAGTTTCCATTGCAAGTGGTGAAACTTCTCCCTTTGAGTTGAGCTCGATGCACTTGTTGATTACGTTCTTGTAACCGCGCATATAGCGAAGGTGCTTGAGTCCAAGTTTCTTTTCAAGGAAGAAAGTAAGTCGGTCGCTTGTTACGCTGTCTGTGATGATTGTGCTTCCTGGGAAAGAAGGTGCGAGGATTGCAGAGAAAAGGGCGATGATGCTGTCGCGGTTTACTTCTGTTCCGTCACTGAATACTGCGCTCATGCGGTCAACGTCTGTATCAAATATAAGTCCAAGATCAGCCTTGCTGCTTGTTGTTGCATTCTGAATTGCTTTCATTGCATCCTTGTTTTCTGGGTTTGGAATATGATTAGGGAACATTCCGTCTGGTTCAAGGAAAGCACTTCCTGTTGTGTCTGCACCGAGAGGCTGAAGAATCTTGTCTACGAAGAATCCGCCGTCACCGTTTCCTGCATCAACTACTATGTGGAGTCCAGCAAGTGGTTTGTCTCCGTCTTTTGCACCGAGTTCCTTTGCGATTGTATTCTTAAGGTGTGCAGCATAAGTTTCAAGAAGGGCAAAAGAACCTGCAAAGTCTGCTGCTCCGCTTTCTGCCTTTTCCTGTGCTATTGCAAGAACATCAGTGATATCATCGTGTTCAAGACCACCGTTTACATCAAAGAACTTGATTCCGTTTCTGTTGAATGGAAGGTGGCTTGCTGTAAGCATTGCAGAACCGTCATACTTTGTCTGGTCGAAAACTGTAGACATGAACATGGCTGGAGTTGTTGCAAGACCGCAGTCATAAACCTTTGCACCTGTCGATGCCATACCTGCTGCTGTTGCCTTAAGGAGGGCTGGACCTGTAACACGGGCATCACGACCGATACCAATTTTAAGGTCTGCAATATTCTTTCCGCATTTTTTAGAAAGCCAGATTGCAAATGCCTGACCGATTCTGTTGCATGCGTTTTCTGTAAGGTTTACATGTTCATCAGCAACGCCTTCAAGGGCGATTCCGCGAACATCGCTTCCGTTCTGAAGCTTCATGAGATTCTGTTCCATAATGTTCTCCAATAAAAGATTGATACAATTATAATATTTTTTTTACTTATTTGCATTACCAAAAATAAGATTCCATGCACTTGAGCCTGGCTGAGGAAGATCCTCTGGTGGTGGCAGCTGATCTCTACGGAACCATCTTGCTTCCTCCAGTTCATCTTCCTGGATCTTTAGTTCTCCACCTGCATAGTCTGCGGTAAATTCAAGCATAAGCTGATCAGGGAAAGGCCATGCGGTACTTCCCATATACTTTATGTTTTTTATATCCAGGTTTGTTTCTTCCTTTACTTCGCGGGCAACACATTCCTCAAGGGTTTCTCCCTGCTCAACAAACCCTGATATGCAGGCAAATTTTTTGTATGGACCACGTTTGCCTCGGGCAAGGAGAATTTCATCACCACGGGAAATCAATGTGATGGTAGCAGGTTCTATGCGGGGAAAGAACTTTATTTTGCATGTTGGGCAGAATAGGGCGCTTTCAGTCGTGTCGTCAAGGAGTCTGTCCCCGCAGGTCGGGCAAAATCTGTACATCTGGCGCTGGGAAAGAAGGCTTTTGGCACGGGCGGCAATGAAAACAAGCTCCTTGCGTTCATAGAAGAACCTTCGGATAGGGCAAAGGGTAAAGTTGTCAGGTATTTCAGCATCATTTTTCAAAAGAAGGGCAGTGTAGCCGTATAAATCTTCTGAAAACCAGTCCAGGGCAATGCTGCATAGGGATTCCATATTTTTTGAGGTTGGTAAATTACCCTCTGTAGTCAACAGGAGGTCTGTCCCCTTGATTGCAATATTGTGTTTGTAAATGAAATTTGCTGGTTTTGTATGTATAGGCATAGATGTATTGTAACTTAAATGAATGATTTATGGTATTGGAGGCGTTATTTATGTGATTTTCTGTTAAAAATTATGTTAGTAGTGGTAAATTTGGAGAAAAAAATAGGGGTCTGTCCCCTCTGTCTGTAAATAAATAGAGCTGCCCTTGTTTGGGACAGCTCAGTTGCATAAATTACAGCTCAAAATATTGTTGAAGTTCTTTTAATTCTTCAATATCATTTTTGTATAATTTTTTTGTTCTAAAGTACCCTATCAAGTGCGCAATGAACATAAATGGTGCAAACAGTGCATTGATGATGAAACTTATAAGAAAACTTGAAATTGGATGCTCGTAATTGTAAAAAGCATTCCATACTTGATTTTTGAGTGACTCGTTCTTCACCTTGAGACCAATTCTTGATACAAGTCCTGCTATTGTATACGATACAAGTGTTATTAAAATACATGTTTGCATATCTACTGAGTCTGTGTATCCATCACTGTTAAAAGCCCGTATAAGAGATGCTGTACCGTTAACTACAAAGTAACCGCATATTATCAACTTAATCAAAGTTTTCTTCAAATATCTCTTTTCCTCGTTTACTTTATCCTGGGCTTCTGCAACACTACATCGTCCGCACAGAGCTTGTCCTTTCCCTGCTCCAAGTCTGTAGTATGCACTTCCTTCACAATGTTTGCATAAAGCAACTCCACATCTGCCACATGTAGCGACAGCAGGAACTTCCGGGTGATAAAAACAATTCATAAATATCTCCTGTAGAATAATACACCAACTCTTGCGAGTTGGTGTGGACTATTTAACCAACAATTGGCTTCATAGCTGTCATGTATGCGCGGAGCTTGCGTCCTACAACTTCGATTGGGTGGTTGCGGATTTCTGCGTTTACGTTTACGAGTTCAGCATTGTTTACGCTGTTGTCCTTAACGTTGAGACCCTTACCGATAACTTCTGTTGTTACCTTTGGCATAAGATCCTTCTGCATCATTGGTGCTGCAACGCGTGCAAAGAGGTAGCATCCGTATTCAGCTGTATCAGAAATAACCTTATTCATTTCATAGAGGCGCTTGCGGTCGATGAGGTTAGCGATAAGTGGAACTTCATGGAGTGATTCGTAGTATGCAGATTCTTCCTTGATACCAGCGTCAACCATTGTTTCGAATGCAAGTTCACAACCAGCCTTAACCATAGCAACCATGATGATACCCTTGTCAAAGTATTCCTGTTCGCTGATTTCGTCTGTTGATTCTTCCATTGTTTCGAAAGCAAGCTTACCTGTTTCTTCGCGCCATGCGAGGAGGTTTGCATCCTTGTTTGCCCAGTCCTTCATCATTGTGCTAGAGAATTCTCCAGAGATGATGTCGTCCATGTGCTTCTGGTAAAGTGGAGCAAGGAGAGCCTTGATGTCTTTTGAAAGCTGGTTAGCCTTGAGCTTTGCAGGGTTTGAAAGACGATCCATCATACCTGTGATACCACCCCACTTGAGGGCTTCTGTGATTACGTTCCATCCGTGCATAAGGAACTTTGTAACCCATTTTGGATCCATTCCGTCTGCAACCATCTTGTCGTAGCAAACGATTGTACCAGCCTGGAGCATACCGCAGAGGATTGTCTGTTCACCCATAAGGTCAGACTTAACTTCTGCAACGAAGTCAGATTCAAGAACACCAGCCTTTGAACCGCCCATACCTACAGCCAAAGCCTTTGCAATTGCCCAACCCTTTCCTTCTGGGTCGTTTTCAGGATGAACTGCGATAAGATCTGGTACACCAAATCCGCGCTGGAATTCGTGCCAAACTTCTGTACCTGGTCCCTTAGGAGCACACATTACAACTGTGATGTCCTTGCGAACCTGCATTCCTTCTTCGATCATGTTGAAGCCGTGTGAGTACCAGAGTGCTGAACCCTGCTTCATGTGCTTCTGTACTTCTGTGATAACAGGAGTGTGCTGCTTATCTGGAGTAAGGTTACCAACGAGGTCAGCTGTAGGAAGAAGTTCTTCGTATGTTCCAACCTTGAATCCGTTTTCTGTAGCGTTCTTCCAAGACTGGCGCTTTTCTGCGATTGCTTCCTTACGGAGTGCGTAAGAAACATCAAGACCTGAATCGCGGAGACACATACCCTGGTTGAGACCCTGAGCACCACAACCTACGATAACGATCTTCTTTCCCTTAAGTGCGTTTACGCCGTCTGCAAATTCTTCCTTAGCCATTGAGCGGCAGTGTCCAAGCTGCATGCGAGCCTTGCGCCATGGAATTGAGTTAAAATAGTTTTCACCCATAATTTTACTCCTGTATAAATACTAAAAAATATTAAGTATAATTAAAGTTTATTAATTATATATTAAGTGAAGGAAAAATGCAAATCAAAAAGAGTGAATTTCTTACTATATATGTAAAAAAAATCAGTTTTGAAGGATTTAATTTCAATGGGGTCTGTCCCCATTGAAATTATTTCGTTAAATTCAATAGGGACAGACCCCTCGATAAATTTCTTTGTTAAAATGTCCTCTTTTTATATTTTTCAGTTTAATTATATAGTAAGACCTGCTATGAAATGTCAATTAGATGATTGAGATTTAATTGCCTTTTCTGCAAGTTTTGAGATGTCAACATCAGGAGGAAAAACAGGAACGTAATCAATGTTGTTTTTCAGAACAGTAAAAACAACGTTGAGGAGTT
>NZ_JAZUGX010000026.1:0-2325 GCF_045641405.1 Treponema sp. | reverse complement strand
CTTAAGATAATAATCCTTGCTTACAAAACCGTTTACAATCTGGATTTCATCAAAGGAAACAGGTTCTGCAAATTCAACAGTAATTGATTCTCCAATGCCAGAGCCTTTCTGGTCAGCCTCGCACCAGGTGCTGTTAAAGTCACCGTCAAGAATGTTGATGGGCGGATAAAGATATTTTCCATCAAACTGGGCTTCAACAAGTTCGCTTGTGGCTGTTACGGATTTAACGGATGCAGATTTAGACTGTGCCTTGAACCATTTTGATTGGGCAAAAACACTTGCTCCAAGTAAAAGGCTTGTGGCAATGACAAAAAACTTTTTCATATTTCCCCCTGGTTTTGCTTTGAAAAAAATCAGTGTTAGAAATCATTATACACATATGTTGATTTCTTTTAAACGGTTTATTTTTAATAAGGTTCTGAATTTTTTTTCCTTCCGGTTGCTTCGGTTACAGAAGGTTCATCCTCAATTCCATGAATGTCCATGTTTCATCGAACTCGGCGAAGGTAACTGGTGCGGAATGAGATCTACGATATTTGCAGAAAAATGTGAAGCAGCCGTTTTCATTCATTTGTACTGCTGGAAGCAATTAGTGGCTCGTACATCATGAGGGCGTGGTTTTCTGTAATCTGCTCGTCGGAAAGCATTTGGTTTGTTTGGGCATCAAAGGTTTTTCTGCAGATTGTATTGTGGCGCACATAGTTGTTGCCAATTTCTGCCGTTATCCAGTGGTCTTTTTGATAGACTTCATATCGGAACGGGCATGGAATGTTGCACCTCCATTGGCCACAGAGCTTTCCGTCTTCTATCCAGACTTTAAGGATGAAAGATGTGGATGAATTGTTCTTTATCATCAGATCACGGTAATTGTAGACGCAGGTTGCTCCGCTTCCAAAGGGAAGGGTTCTGTTTGTGTCAGGAAAAACATCGTAACTGTGACGGAACCTTTCAATAACGGCAAGGGGACTGTGGAGTGTCATCCAGTAAATCAGATTTGAAAGGGCACAAAGACCTCCACCGATTTTAGCAACAGGCTTTCCATTGACAAGCATCATTCCTTTTGCGTAGCCTTTGAAAAATGTTGGATTTCCAACAAGACGCCAGTATGAGAAAATGTTTCCTGGTTTTAAGACAGCACCGTTGAGCTTTTTGACAGCGATAGAAAGGTTATGGGCTTTACCTTGCTGGAGTTCTGTATCTTCCTTGCTTAAATTCCTGAATATGGGAGAAGAATGTTCTGCTGTTACAAAAGGGAATTCCTTATCGATTTGTTCATCCGTCATTTTTGTTTTTTTTGCAAAGAGACTTGAGTAACGTAGCCAGAGAAAATATCTTATTGTGGAATAAAAAACAACGCCCAAAGTCACCCTGAGCCTTGAGCGCTTTTTTTGCGGAATGAAGCGGTACATTAAAAACTAGGGACCGTCAGAAAAGCGGACATCAAGAGCCTGGTCTGAATCAATTACTGTGTATTTTACGCCGTCAATGAAGATTGAATTGCCGTCAATCTTTATTAAAGTGACTGTCTTTACTTCTACATAGTCCACCTGTCTTGAAGTAATGATCCTTGAATTTCCAAGCTCATATCTTACTCTGTATCCATATCCAAAATAAGGTTCCCAGTAGCCTATGTAATATTGATATTTTGAATAGTCAAAATCATCTTCCATTGGATCCTCTTTTGGGTCGCCAATATTTGAGTTGTATCTGTACCAATAATAATCGTCATTTAACTGTAATTTTTTTTCCTTAAGGAATTCCTCTTGGCTTAAGATCATGCAGTCAGCTATATAATCAATTTTATTATTCCTCTCAGAATTGAATTTGATTACCCTGTCATCGTGCTTTTTTTCTGATTTAAGGAATATGTATTTTGAATCTGATAATCCACCGAATCTATGCCTGATGCTCTTTGCAAGTGAAAGAAACTGTTTTTCAAATTCCTTTGCATTTGACTGAAGCATCTGCTTTGAGTTTTCAACCTGAACGGCCTTAAGGTTTGCGACATTCTCAAATGGAATTACCTTTCCTTTGTGCAAGAGACGGATGTCGTCAAGGCAGGTGTCATCGTATTTTGACCCCTTGTAGACTTCACGGATTTCAAGAGTGAGTGTCTGGGCTGTCTGAAGAAGGTCAAACTTAATCGACTGCCAGTCTTGAACATTGTCCTTAAGTGTATAGTCTTTCTGCTGGAAATGTTCCTTTGCAACCTGAGTAAGGCGAAGAGTCTTTACACGGTTGTTCTTAAGATAATAATCCTTGCTTACAAAACCGTTTACAATCTGGATTTCATCAAAGGAAACAGGTTCTGCAAATTCAACAGTA
>NZ_JAZUGX010000025.1:0-12600 GCF_045641405.1 Treponema sp. | reverse complement strand
TTCCTGTTTTTCCTCCTGATGTTGACATCTCAAAACTTGCAGAAAAGGCAATTAAATCTCAATCATCTAATTGACATTTCATAGCAGGTCTTAAGAGTATCATTTTTTGTCAGCCATTTACACAAAAATCTTTACAGGGTCAATGGCTCCTTGTGAAAAAAAATTGCTCTATCTACCTACTACAAGTTCTCCATAAATTCTTATCATTCTTTCGTCTATTTCTACGTCTATGTATGTATTTGTTCCGGTGATTTATGTCATGAGACTATTCCTTAAATTTTACTTTTTACTTCTTCAAACCAACTATAATAATTGTCAAATACAGAAATATCGTCCGTGGTTTGGTTTTCATATTTCAGTTCTGCATTAAACTTTTTAGTCTTTGGTTCATACACAAGTTTCATAAGTTTTGGAACAGGCTGATTATAATTTTCACAAATACCTTGTATTTTTTGAATGTCTTCATTCAAGATATCCAAAACTTGTTCCTGACAATCATCTGAAACATCAAAAATTACTTGTAATCCTGCATTATTAAGTTTACTGCAGTTATAAAGAACATTATTTATACAATAAAAATGTTGATTAAAAATCAGTCCTTCATTTGCAGCATAGATATAAATTTTATCTGCAACACCTTTCGAATATTCATTACAAATATCCACCATATCCGCCTGTAATTCTGAAAATTCATCTTCAAACATTTTTATCCCTAATTATATATTGTCGGTACTTTTACCATATCCCCATTTACTTTATACTTAATATTAAATCCTTTAGGTCTATTATTGATACCATCATATATTATTTCAATTTTTAAATCTGTTATTTCATCTGGAACAGGTTTCTTTTTAAGGATTTTTTTATCAGGTTCTTTCAATTTCTCGATTGGCTGTCGGTTTTCAAAATCTATTTTCTTTCGATGACTAAATCATGTGAATATCTGTCAAAAATATAATCGCTGAATAAAATTTCTATTTTTCCGTCTTCAAGAAATTCAAAATTAAGATTTTCAATTATATCTATGTCTAAATCCTGATTTTCCTTAGATATGTTAAAACCATCATCAAAATCTGCGTTTAAAATGATGTCGTGAAGTTCTTTGAGAGACCAACCAGAAGCTTCTGAAAGATTTACAAAACGTTTTGTTTTAGTATCATAACAAAATGATTTGTACTCATGGGTTTCATGAGGAAAGCCGGTGTCATAACTAAAATAGCAGATGATAGAAATATAATTTTTATAAGTAATAATTTTTCCAAGACTTGATGTAAAATATCCACGCGCAGTTCTTGGTTTCCAGTTCAATATAATTCTATTGTAGAAGTTTGCACAATTCCAGCTGATAAATTCATTCATTTTATTTATGACAGTTTCATAATTTTGTAATTCGTCTTCTGAAAGTCCTGTTTTTTCATTCAGTTTAATAAATTCTACGTGAAAAACTCTACGGTCCGATTCTTCATCGGTTGTGATAGTTGAATATATTTGATTATTAATAGTTACTTCATTTGTAACTTTTACTTCTTCTGGTGGAACGAAAAGCTTAAAATTTTTTTCATTAACGGCAGCATTCAGTTTATACAGATTTATATTGTTTGATTTTGCGTATTCAAAACAATCTTGATAAATTATTTTCGCAGAATTGTAATGAAGAATGGGAGAACTATTGAAATATTCGTGAATTGATTCATTGTTTCCTGTAATAAAGATATAGCGCAGTGAATAACTATAAAAAGGACATGAGAAGAATCTTTTTTGTGAATCATTGAATTGAACAAATTTTAAATCAGGACAATCAAAATAGCTAACACCTTGAATTGAATCAGGAAGAATCACACCTTGAATTTTTGTATTTTCATAAGAAAAATAGAAGTCTTCTTTCCATTCAGGACATTCTGTTTTAGAAAAATCCAGAATAAACAACTTGTCCTTATTGCTTTCATCATTCATAGCAGAATCCAGAGATTCCATTATCTTTTTATAGGTGATATTTCTAGAAAATTTTAATCGTATGTTGTTTGATTGAGCATATGATCCTTGAGTTAAGCAAAACAAAATGAAAAGACAAAACAAAGATATTTTTTTCAAAGTCTTACTCCTTTTTCATTATAAACTATATGCTCAAAAAAAATACCCGCCCTCCAAAAGGAGAACGGGCGTATTTCCACCCACTATGTTAAGCCGAAGTCTGCGAAGCAAGTGTCGGCTTTGAAGTAGATTTCTCTGGTGCAAAGCATCCAGAGCATAGATTGATTTTAAGCCGCAGCCATGTAGTGGCTGTCGGTTTTCAAAATCTATTTGAGGTTGATCATAGACTTGTCATAGTCTGCTGGAGGAACGAAGCCCATGAGCTGCATCAGTGTTGATGGCCATGAAGAGATTCCGAGACCGCTGTTGAGTTCAAGTTCATATTCGCCCTTGTATTCTGGGTCGTAGATGATGCCTGGAACTGGGTTCAAAGAGTGTGAAGTCTTTGGCTTTGGTTCGCCGTCTGCATCCTTTGCTACTGATCCGTCCTTCTTGTGTTCGTACATGTCGTCTGAGTTACCGTGGTCAGCTGTAAGACAGAGGATTCCTCCTGCCTTTTCAATTGCAGCCTTAAGACGACCAAGCTGAAGGTCCATACCTTCCATAGAACAGCAAACGGCGTTGAATACACCAGTATGTCCAACCATGTCACCGTTAGGGTAGTTGAGGCGGATGTGGTCATACTTTCCAGATTCAATAGCTTCGATAACTTTGTCTGTGATTTCTGCACACTTCATCCATGGGCGCTGTTCGAATGGAACTACGTCAGATGGAACTTCTACATATGTTTCAAGGTTCTTGTCGAATTCTCCAGGGCGGTTACCGTTGAAGAAGTATGTAACATGTCCGTATTTCTGTGTTTCAGAAATTGCCATAAGGTGTACACCAGACTTTGTAAGGTATTCACCCATTGTGCGGTCGATTGAAGGTGGGTTAACGAGGAACTGTGCTGGCTTGTGGTTGTCGCCATCATATTCCATCATTCCTGCGTATTCAACTGCTGGGCGGCGAACGCGGTCAAAGTGTGGGAAGTTGTCTTCTTCGAATGCTGCTGTGATTTCGAGTGAGCGGTCACCGCGGAAGTTGAAGAAAATTACAGAGTCTCCGTCAACGATTGGTCCAACTGGCTTTCCGTCTTTTGCAACAACGAATTCGTGCATGTCCTGGTCAAGGAGACCTGCGTTTTCTGTGCGGTATGTGTTGATAGCTTCTGTTGCTGATGCGAACTGGCGTCCGTCTGCAAGAACGTGAGCGTGCCATCCGCGTTCAACCATAGACCAGTCTGCGCCGTAGCGGTCCATTGTGATGTACATGCGTCCACCACCAGAAGCAATCTGGTAGTCTACATCTGTGAATTCAGCAAGGTATTTTTCAAGTGGTTCAAAGTATTCAAGTGCTGATGTTGGTGGAACGTCGCGTCCGTCGAGGAGGGCATGAACGCGCAAAGTCTTAACGCCTTCCTTGTGAGCCTGAGCGATCATTGCCTTAAGGTGATCGATGTGTGAGTGAACGTTACCGTCAGAAACAAGACCCATAAGGTGGAATGTTGTGTTTTTGTCGTTTACATTCTTTACAAGCTTCTTCCAAGTTTCACCTTCAAACATTTTTCCAGAAGTAATTGATTCTCCAACAAGTTTTGCACCCTGAGCAAAAACGCGTCCACAACCGATTGCGTTGTGTCCAACTTCAGAGTTACCCATGTCGTCGTCTGATGGAAGTCCAACAGCGGTTCCGTGAGCCTTAAGCTGTGTATGTGGACAGTTGTTTGTAAACCAGTCCAGGTACTTCATTTTAGAAGCCTTAACAGCATCACCTTCTTCATATTTACCATATCCAACGCCGTCCATGATAACGAGGACAACTGGACCACGACGACCCTGCCATTTTGGGTCTTTCTTCAATGCTTCTACAGACATGTGTATCTCCTGTGATTCCGATGAACGGAATTATATGTATGATTTCAAACGCAATTATTATATAGAAAAAATAAAAAAAATTAAAGTTGCAGAGATTGCCATCAATAAAAAAAGCCGCCTTTTTCAAGGCGACTTTATGGTTGAGTGTTATCTAGCCTTATTTAATTGCTGCATGGAATTCCTGGAGGGACTTAACACCACCTTTTCCTTCCTTGCTTGCTTCGATACCAAGTGCTGCGGCACGGGCTGCGGCAATTGTTGTGATATAAGGTACCTTATACTTGAGGGCAGCCTTACGAATTGCTTCCTCATCGGCTACTACACCGCGGCGAACTGAAGGTGTGTTGATGCACAGGCATACTTCCTTGTTGAGGATTACATCCATTACATTTGGACGGCCTTCTGCAATCTTGTTTACCTTTTCGCATGGAATACCGTTTTCTGCAAAGTATTTTGCTGTACCTTCAGTTGCAATAAGTTCAAATCCAAGAGAAGAAAGCTTCTTTCCGACTTCGATGATCTGTTCCTTGAGTGCAACCTTATCGCTGAGGGAAACGAGGATCTTTTTCTTTTCTCCAGCCTTTGGTGCTGCTGGAAGTTCTGCTCCAGCTCCTTCCTGGCTCTTGAAGTATGCCAATGGGAAGCTGTCAGAAAGTCCAAGAACTTCACCAGTTGAACGCATTTCAGGTCCGAGGACTGGGTCAACGTTAGGGAATTTTGTGAATGGGAATACTGCTTCCTTTACGCCGTGGTGTGGAATTACCTTGTCCTTAAGGTTAAGGTCTTTGAGTGATTCACCGAGCATAAGGCGTGTTGCAAGACGAGCCATCTGTGTATTACATACCTTTGATACAAGAGGAACTGTGCGGGATGCACGAGGGTTTGCCTCGATTACGAATACCTTTCCGTCTTCCATTGCATACTGCATGTTCATCAAACCGCAGACATGGAGGTTCTGTGCGATCTTTGTTGTGTATTCCTTAATTGTTGCAAGATTGTCCTTGCTGATTCCAACTGGTGGAATTACACATGCTGAGTCACCAGAATGGATTCCTGCAAGCTCAATGTGTTCCATTACAGATGGAATGTAAACTTCCTTTCCGTCTGAAAGTGCGTCTGATTCGCATTCAAGGGCGTTGTGGAGGAAGCGGTCGATGAGGAGAGGACGGTCTGGTGTTACGCCTACTGCCTTTTCAACGTATTCAGAAAGCATCTTTTCGTCGTAGATTACTTCCATTCCGCGTCCACCAAGAACAAATGAAGGACGAATCATGATAGGGTAGCCGATTTTGTCAGCTGCTGCCTTTGCTTCTTCAAAGTTAACTGCCATTGCACTTTCTGGCATTGGGATTTCAAGCTTGTCCATCATCTTGCGGAAGAGGTCGCGGTCTTCTGCGATGTCGATTGAGTCGATGGATGTACCGAGGATGTTTACGCCTTCATCGCTGAGGGCACGGGCAATGTTAAGTGGTGTCTGTCCACCGAACTGAACGATGACACCCATTGGCTTTTCTTTTTCGTAGATCTGGAGAACATCTTCGAGTGTAACTGGTTCAAAGTAAAGCTTGTCTGATGTGTCGTAGTCTGTAGAAACTGTTTCTGGGTTGCAGTTAACGAGGATTGTTTCGTATCCCATTTCCTTAAGCTGCATGGCTGCGTGACAGCAACAGTAGTCAAATTCAATTCCCTGTCCGATTCTGTTTGGACCGCCACCGAGGATCATGATCTTCTTCTTGTTGTCTGTTGCAGGAGCCTTGTCTACATCGTTGTATGTTGAATAGTAGTAGTTTGCGTTTTCTACGCCAGAAACTGGAACTGCAAGCCATCCTTCCTTTACGCCAAGTTCTGTTCTCTTCTTGCGAACGTCCTTTTCGCGGATTCCGAGGATTTTTGCAATGTACTTATCGCTGAAGCCTTCTTTCTTTGCCTGGATGAGAAGATCATCTGCAGGTAGCTGACCTGGTGTCTGGAGC
The DNA here is from genome assembly GCF_045641405.1 of Treponema sp. GTDB lineage: Bacteria > Spirochaetota > Spirochaetia > Treponematales > Treponemataceae > Treponema_D. Next base: position 6,680 of record NZ_JAZUGX010000025.1, on the reverse strand, counting down.
ATCTTTTCTTCTGTTGCAACAAGTTCAGCCATTTCCTGAAGCCATTCTTTCTTTACGAAGGTAAGTTCGTTGAGCTTGTCCAAAGAAACACCCTTGCGGATTGCTTCGTAAAGGATGAACCAGCGTTCAGAACTTGCAACTTTAAGCATGTCGCAGAGTTCATCAGCAGACTTCTTGTTGAAGTCCTTAGCAAAACCAAGGCCTGCGCGTCCGTTTTCAAGACCGCGGATTGCCTTCTGGAATGTTTCCTTGAATGTCTTACCGATGGCCATAACTTCACCAACGGCCTTCATCTGTGTTCCAAGGGAATCTTCTACACCACGGAACTTTTCGAATGCCCAGCGTGCAAACTTAAGAACAACATAGTCTCCGTCTGGAGCGCCACCTGCTGTGTACTTGTCCAAAGTTCCGTCGCGCCAGTATGGAATTTCATCCAATGTCATGCCTGAGGCAAGCTTTGCTGAAACGAGGGCGATAGGGAAACCTGTAGCCTTTGATGCAAGGGCAGAAGAGCGTGATGTACGAGGGTTGATTTCGATGATTACAACTTCGCCTGTCTTTGGATTGTGTGCAAACTGAACGTTTGTACCGCCGATAACACCGATTGATTCAACGATCTTGAATGCGTCCTTTACAAGACGGTCTTCAAGTTCCTTGTCGATTGTCATGAATGGGGCAGCGCAGAATGAGTCACCTGTGTGAACTCCGACTGCATCGATATTTTCAATTGTACAGATGGCGATCATCTGGTTCTTTGCGTCGCGAACAACTTCAACCTCAAGCTCTTCCCAACCGAGAATTGACTGTTCGATAAGACACTGGTGTGTGAGGGAAAGGTCGAGACCGTTTGTTACGATTGTACGAAGTTCTTCCATATTGTAGCAGAATCCACCACCGGCACCACCCATTGTGTAAGCAGGGCGGACTACAATTGGGAAACCGATTGTTGTTGCTATCTTTTCAGCTTCTTCTACTGTATAGCAGATGTCGGATGCTGGAGTCTTGATTCCAAGCTTCTGCATTGTTTCCTTAAAGATCTCACGGTCTTCACCGCGTTCAATGGCATCAAGATTTACGCCGATAACCTTTACACCGTACTTGTCAAGGACGCCAGCCTTGTTGAGCTCCTGCGCAAGGTTAAGTCCTGTCTGTCCTCCAAGGTTTGGAAGGAGGGCGTCTGGGCGTTCCTTTTCGATGATTTGTGTAAGGCGTTCAAGATTAAGTGGTTCGATGTAAGTTGCATCTGCCATAACAGGGTCTGTCATGATAGTTGCAGGGTTTGAGTTTACGAGTACGATTTTGTATCCCTGTTCACGAAGGGCCTTGCAAGCCTGTGTGCCGGAATAGTCGAATTCACATGCCTGACCGATAACGATTGGACCTGAACCAATGATAAGAACTTTGTTGATGTCTGTTCTCTTAGCCATTTTAGTAACCCCTTAAAAAAAAAGCTGAATCCGCAAAAACGAATTCAGCTAAAATTCAAAATAAAATAAATGAAAGTACCAGCAAGACAATGGTTGTGTTTCTCAATATGCTTTCCTGTTGTTACCTTCTTCATACTGAAACGATATTTTATAGGAAAGGGTGATTAAATTCAAGAAGTTTCAAAGATTTTCTAAAGTTTTCAAGGCAAAAAAAAGGCAGGTACCGAAAAAGCACCTGCCATGCATTCAGTCAGACTGAATTATTTTGCTGTAATGAGCCAAGTCTTTGTATCAACCTTGAGTGTTGATTCAATGTTTGTTGCCTTACCCATCTTGAGGATCTGCATTGATGTTTCCTTACCCTTTGATGCAAGGTGAACTACACCGTAGAAATAAGAGAGAAGAGCCTTAGGAGCCTGGGCTTCAAGTGTATCTTCTGCATTTGTAGAGCTGATCCAGATCTTTGTCTTTGTAGCCTTTGCATAGCTTGAAACAGCCTGAATGTCTGCTTCCTTACACTTTGAAAGGTCAACATCATCTATAACTACGCCAGCAACTGCGATTCCACCAGCCTTGAGGGCATTGAGTGTGTTTACAACCTTTTCAAGGCTGAAGTTGTCCTGGTTGAAGTTAAGGATTGTACGGTTGCGAGAAAGCTGTTCCTTTACATCTGCTGCGTTTGAAATTGTTTTCTTCTTTGCAATTTCATTGTAGATGTTGTCATAGGAATATTTTACGCTTTCGTTTGAATGCTGGTCAAATGATACGTGAACAAGCTGCTTTCCGTTGAGCAATGTGTCCATACCAAACTGTACGAGAACTGGAGTCTTTCCGAGCCCTTTCTTTGCTGTAATAAGTCCGAGTTCGCCTGCCTTAAGTCCACCGTTTGCTGCTGCATCAAATGCGCGGATAGGGCTGCGTTCAAAAAGTTCCTGCTTTGCCATAGTTGAATCCTCCTTTAGTAGCTAAAACTAAGCTTATAATTTTATTTTAGCACACTATTGGTAAAAAGCAATAAAAAAGGGCACTTCCTAAAACTGTAGGAAATGCCCTTTGTCAATCCGAAAGAATCGATTTAGACTAGATTAGTTTCCAGCCTTCTTTGATTCCTGATACTTCTTCATGAGTTCTTCAGCAACGTTGTTTGGAACCTTGCCGTACTTTTCGAATTCCATTGTGAATTCTGCCTTACCCTGTGTTGAAGAGCGGAGAATTGTAGAGAATCCGAACATTTCTGAAAGTGGAACTTCAGCGTTAACTGTAGATGTTCCAAGTTCATCTGTAGAATCGATGATAACACCACGGCGCTGGTTGATGAGACCGAACATGTTACCCTGGAATTCTGTAGGACCAGCAAGCTGAACCTTCATGATTGGTTCGAGGATTGAAGGCTTAGCCTTTGCGTAACCTTCGCGGAAAGCACCGATAGCTGCTGTCTGGAATGCGATATCTGAAGAGTCAACTGGGTGGAACTGTCCATCGTTGATTGTACAGCGAACGCCTACAACTGGAGCACCGATAAGGGAACCCTTTTCCATAGCGCGCTTGAATCCCTTGTCGCAAGATGGGATGTATTCGTTAGGAATAGCACCACCCTTGATTGCGTCTACGAATTCGTAATCCTTTCCTTCTTCCTGGAATGGTTCCATGAAGCCTGCAACACGACCGTACTGACCTGAACCACCAGTCTGCTTCTTGTGTGTGAAGTTGAAGTCTGCCTTCTGAGAGATAGATTCGCGGTATGCAACTTCTGGAGCTGCAACTGTAACTTCGCACTTGTATTCGCGCTTCATGCGTTCAACGTAAACAGCAAGGTGGAGTTCTCCCATACCCTTGATGATTGTCTGGTTAGATTCTGGATCAACGTATGTCTGGAATGTTGGGTCTTCCTTTGTAAAGCGGTTGAGAGCCTTAGACATGTTGGCTGCAGCAGACTTGTCAACTGGTGTGATAGCCTGAGAGATAACTGGTTCTGGAACGAACATAGATGTCATGGCAATGTTGAGTCCGCCACCACAGAATGTATCACCTGATGCACAGTCAACGCCGAAGAGGGCGATGATGTCACCTGGCATACCTTCGTTGATATCTTCCATCTGAGCAGAGTTCATGCGAACGAGACGTCCAACCTTGAACTTCTTGCGCTGGCGAACGTTGTAGAGTTCATCACCCTTACAGATCTTACCCTGGTAGATACGTGTGTATGTGAGCTGTCCGAACTGACCGTCATCGAGCTTGAATGCAAGAGCAACACATGGCTTGTCTTCAACGTTGAAGAGTTCAACCTGTTCTTCGTTCTTGTCGAGGTCGAGACCGTAGTTGTGAACTTCTGTTGGGTTAGGGAGGTAGTCAAGAACAGCGTCGAGAACTGGCTGGATACCCTTGTTCATGTGAGCTGAACCACAGAATACACCAACGAACTGTTCTGCAAGTGTTCCCTTGCGTACAGCAGCCTTGATCTTGTCTACTGGAACGTTGTCATAGTCACCTTCGAGGAGGAGTTCCATGAGTTCATCATCAAAGTTAGAAACTGCATCGAGGAGTTCAACGCGCTTTTCCTTAGCCTGTTCTACGAGATCAGCTGGGATTTCTGCAACGCGAACATCAACACCGTCGTTTCCTTCGAAGTAGTAAGCCTTCATTGCAACAAGGTCAACAACACCCTGGAGCTTGTCTTCAAGACCGATTGGAAGTTCCATCATGTATGCGTTAAGACCGAGTTTTTCGCGGATCTGACCACAAACACGTACAGGATTTGCACCCTGGCGGTCACACTTGTTAACGAAAGCAATACGTGGTACATGGTATCTCTTGAGCTGGCGGTCAACTGTGATAGACTGAGACTGAACACCTGCAACAGCACAAAGAATCATGATAGCACCGTCGAGAACGCGGAGTGAGCGTTCAACTTCAACTGTGAAGTCAACGTGACCCGGTGTGTCGATAAGGTTGATTGTTGTGTCCTTCCACTGAACCTGTGTTGCTGCTGACTGAATTGTGATACCGCGTTCGCGTTCCAATTCCATGTTATCCATTACAGCGCCGACACCGTCCTTACCCTTAACTTCGTGAATCTGGTGGATCTTGTTACAATAGAACAAAATGCGTTCTGAAGTTGTTGTCTTACCAGAGTCGATGTGTGCACTGATACCGATATTACGAACTTTAGTAATATCAAAAGCCATAGTGTATACCTCACCTAAAAAAAGATTACTTAGTAAAATATCGCCAACAATAGCAATAGTTCCGCATATTTTAGTAAAAAAACGCAAAGTATTCAATAGTAAAACTTTCAAATGAGTTAAAAAAACGGTCTTGCTTCGAAACAGAGGGGACAGACCCCTGACGAAAGCTTTGTTCCCTAGAAGCCAATGCCTTTCCTGACTTTCGTCACAAGAATCGCAGGTGCGATTCTTGACACTGGGGACAGACTCCTGGGACAAGGTAAAAAAAAGCCACTGGAAATTCCAGCGGCTTCATATTCATCCTTCATTATTTATTAATTAATTACATTCCTCAGGGTGTGCCTGGAACCATTTGAACCAGGCTTCGTCTACCTTGTTGCACCACTGGGTCTTCATTTTCTTTGCCATGAAAGAATTGGTGAATCCGTTTTTTATGATTTTCTTGATGTCTTCCAAAGTGAATCCAAGTTCATTGTAGATGTTCCAATATTCATCAAGAAGCGAACACTTGAAGAATGTAGGGTCATCTGTGTTGATGGTGATGTTGCAGCCTGCGTCGTAAAGTTTCTTTGCAGGATGATTTTTCATGTCTCCCTTGAATTCCTGGAGGATGAAAATGTTGCTGGTAGGGCAGACTTCAAGAGGAATCTGCTTTTCTGCAAGTTCCTTCATGAATTCAGGATCCTTTGCTGCCTGTATTCCATGACCGAGGCGCTCAGCATGGCAGAGATTGATGCTGTCCTTCATTGACCAGCTTTCTACGGATTCTCCAGCATGGGTAACTGTATGGAGACCGTGTTCAACCGCCTTGTCAAAAACAGGTGCGTAATCCTTTGCTGGGCCTTTTGATTCATCTCCACCAAGACCTATTCCAAGAATAAGTGGATTTCTTGCTGCGATGACATGGTTAAGGTTGTTCATTGCATTTTCCATTCCAAAGGAACGGCTTACATCGATGAGGCAGCGAACGGTTCTGTGTGAGTTTGCGCTGATTCTCTTTATGGACTTTGAGATTGTATTCATTATGTCGTTGAATTGCCAGCCTTTCTTGAGATGTGAAGTAGGGCTGATGAATGTTTCACAATAGACGATGTTATTGTCATTGAGGTAGGTTTCAAAGTCTCTGAACTGGATTTCAAGGTCTGAAATGTTCTTGAAGTAAGACTGGATTTTTATGAAAGAGGTAAGGAATCCTCCAAGATCGTTGTAATCAAAAAGGGAATTGAATTCCTCGTCTGACATCTGCTCGCCGAAATTCCTTTCATATACTTTTTTTACGGTATCACGGCTTATGACAGCTTCTTCATGAACGTGAAGTTCTGCCTTTGGAATGGACTTTAATAAATCATAAAACACTTCTTTCTTCATATTTATATTGTATAACTTTATTTTTAAAATAACAGTACTTTAGATTGTAAATGGATAAATATATCAAAAAGTTATATGCCGGATTAAAATTGGCTTGTTGCCAATTTTAATCCGGCAAAGAACTGACTTGTCCGCAGTCCGCGTCCATTTTTTGCTTCGCAAAAAAACGTCAGTTCTTTCGGCTTTTTAGATTGACCTCGTCCGCGGTCGTTTTTGCTCTGCAAAAAACATCTGTTCGTGCAAAACATGGTGGACTTGTCCGCAGTCCGCGTCCATTTTTTGCTTCGCAAAAAAACGTCAGTTCTTTCGGCTTTTTAGATTGACCTCGTCCACGGTCGTTTTTGCTCTGCAAAAAACATCTGTTCGTGCAAAACATGGTGGACTTGTCCGCAGTCCGCGTCCATTTTTTGCTTCGCAAGAAAAACGTCAGTTCTTTCGGCTTTTTAGATTGACCTCGTCCGCGGTCGTTTTTGCTCTGCAAAAATCATCTGTTCGCGCAAAACATGGTGGACTTGTCCGCAGTCCGCGTCCTTTTTTTGATTCGCAAATAGCATCTGTTTGTAAGCGTCTAATTACCACCACCTAAAAATGATCAAATTTACATAATAGAATGGTCTCCAGAACGGAGGCCATTTTGAATTTATTCGATACAAAAGCAAAAAGAGAAGCTTGGCTGGACAGATATGCAGCATCAAATATG
>NZ_JAZUGX010000024.1:0-1716 GCF_045641405.1 Treponema sp. | reverse complement strand
GCAACTCCTTGGCTCACAGAACGACATGGCTACGATCCGACTTGGCAAGTCAGTTTTCTTGGCATAATCAGCCAATGACTGGTGTTCGGTCAAATAATTTCCTTTAGGTTGGTATTTTTCTGCTGCCTCCGCCTTGCTCAACAAACTATCCGCCTTAGGCAAGTCAGTTTTCTTGGCATAATCAGCCAATGACTGGTGTTCGGTCAAATAGTTTCCTTTAGGTTGGTAAGATTCTGCTGCATTGGTTTCAGTCAGCAGACCTTCAACGCTTGGAATCTCGTTCTTCTTGGCGTAATCAGCCAATGACTGGTGTTCAGTGAGGTAATTACCCTTTGCTTGGTATTTTTCTGCTGCCTCCGCCTTGCTCAACAAACTGTCTTCTTTAGGCAGATCGCTCTTCTTTGCGTAGTCAGCCAGTGATTGGTGTTCCTTCAAATAGGTGTTTTCCGCCTCATCCTTGCTCAATAAACTATCCGACTTAGGCAAGTCAGTTTTCTTTGCGTAGTCGACCAACGATTGGTGTTCAGTGAGGTAATTACCCTTTGTTTGGTATTTTTCTGTCGCCTCAGCCTTGCTCAACAAACTATCCGCCTTAGGCAAATCAGTCTTCTTGGCGTAGTCAGTCAGTGATTGGTGTTCCTTCAAATAGGTGTTTTCCGCCTCAGCCTTGCTCAACAAACTATCCGACTTAGGCAAGTCAGTTTTCTTTGCGTAGTCAGTCAGTGATTGGTGTTCCTTCAAATAGGTGTTTTCCGCCTCAGTCTTGCTCAGCAAACTATCCGCCTTAGGCAAATCAGTTTTCTTGGCGTAGTCAGTCAGTGATTGGTGTTCCTTCAAATAGGTGTTTTCCGCCTCAGCCTTGCTCAACAAACTGTCTTCTTTAGGCAGGTCGGTTTTCTTGGCGTAGTCGGCAAGTGATTGGTGTTGTGTCAAATATTCTCCTTTAGGTTGGTAAGATTCTGCTGCCTTGGTTTCAGTCAGCAGACCTTCAACGCTTGGAATCTCGTTCTTCTTTGCATATTCAGCCAATGACTGGTGTTCAGTGAGGTAATTACCCTTTGCTTGGTATTTTTCTGTTGCCTCATCCTTGCTCAACAAACTGTCTTCTTTAGGCAGATCGCTCTTCTTTGCGTAGTCAGCCAGTGATTGGTGTTCCTTCAAATAGGTGTTTTCCGCCTCAGCCTTGCTCAACAAACTGTCTTCTTTCGGCAGGTCAGTCTTCTTGGCATATTCAACCAGCGACTGGTGTTCAGTTAGATAATTACCCTTGGGTTGGTATGTTTCTGCGGCTTTTTCTTCGCTCAATTTGGCATTCCACTTTGTAATGTCCTCTGTGGTGATACCCGCAGCAACTGATTTCTTAAATTCAGGGTCTGCCTCAACAACCGAATCCAACTTTGCATTCCACTTTGCAATATCCTCTGTGGTGATGCCCGCAGCGACTGACTTCTTAAATTCAGGGTCTGCCTCAACAACCGAATCCAACTTAGCGTTCCACTTTGCAATGTCCTCTGTGGTGATTCCCGCAGCGACGGATTTCTTAAACTCAGGGTCGGTTTCTACGACTGAATCCAATTTAGCATTCCACATTGCAATATCCTCTGTGGTGATGCCCGCAGCGACTGACTTCTTAAATTCAGGGTCGGCTTCAACAACCGAATCCAATTTAGCGTTCCACTTTGCAATAAGTCGGATCGTAGCCATGTCGTTCTGTGA
>NZ_JAZUGX010000023.1:0-4150 GCF_045641405.1 Treponema sp. | reverse complement strand
TGAATTAGAGAACGAGTTTACAAACCTTGATTTTGAAGAAGATGTTTATGATGAGCTTCCTGATTTCTGTTATGTACAGCTTCAGGGATGGATGGCAAAACTTGCCCACAAATATGAACTGGCTTTGAATGAGCTGATGATTTATGCAGTGATTCATAGTTTCTCTCAGGATGGTGTATCTGTTTTCAGAGGCAGCCGTGATTACCTGAGGTTATGGGCATTTTGTGGAAGGACAAGTGTTTTTGAGAAAGTTAAGAAACTTATGGATCTTAAACTTATTGGCCGTGAGTATGTGAACTACAAGGGAAAGGAATTTCCGACATATTTTACTTATGCCAGCAGAATTGCCCTTAAACACACTGTTACATCTTCTAAGAAAAAAGCAGTTCAAAATTTGAACTTAAATACAGTGTTACATGATTCTGAGTTCAAAAATCGGACTGAATCAGTTCAGAATTTGAACTCAAACAGTTCAGAATTTGGACCCAATAATAATTTAAATAATAATTTAAAAAAAGCAGCTGCACAAAACATCCAGCAACCTGAAAACAAGTGCGGTGAAGAATCTGCAGCAGCAGCTTTTTTAATTTCAAAAATTAAAGGGAATCTTGGTTGTAATCCGTATTCTGAGAAGTTCATCGGTGAGATGACAGAACGGTTTAAGTCAGAAGGCTTTGATGATGAAAGGGTAGGGGAGTATCTGGATTTTGTGTCTGAAAAAGTAAAGGCAAAGAATCCTGACAGCATTCATGCATTGTTCAAGAAAATCGTTCTTGCTGATGATGTGATTGCTGATTTTGTTATGAAGAATCCGGTCAAGGAAAAGCCAAAGCCTTTGGTTTGTCCTGTCTGTGGATCTGAAAACCGCAGGGGCAGTTTCAATTGCTGTTCATGTGATTTTGATTTGTCATATCGCTTTGATGCAGATGAAATCAAAAAGGCAAAGAGAATTTTTGCCCTGCCATCTGAGCAGAAGAAGATTAGGGACATGGAAATAATGCAGGTTCTGGATGAAGTTCCAATGACAGAAATCTGGAACATGGAAAACATAAAAAAACGAAGTCTAAGACTTGAAGAAATTGACAGACGTTACGGAATTATTGACTGAAACGAGGAGGACTAAATATGTGGGATTTTAATCAGGTTGTTTTTCAGGGAAGAGTTACTGAGGATGTTGAACTCAAGGAAACTCCAAACACAAAGAAACCTTACTGCTGGTTTACTGTTGCAAACAATGGTCCAAAGAAAAATCCAGATGGATCTTTGGGAGAATATACAAACTTTTTGAACCTGACACTTTTTGATGAATATGCTGTCAGAAATGTTAGGAAGCTCTGGAAGGGAAGACGTGTTCTTGTTATCGGGAAACTGATTCAGAACAAGTGGATTGATACGAGAGGCGGAAAACATGATGAACTCAGAATCAAGGTTGACCGTATGATTTTTGATCCGATGACTCCTGAGGAAAGAGAAAAGCATGGAGTTGTAACCAACAATCCAGAAAACAATCCGCCAGTTCCTGCACCGGAAGAAAATCCTTTTGAAACCGCTGCTGCAATTCCTGTTCAGGAAAGAACTGATTATGAAAAGGAATCGGATGATTGGGCTTCAACAGTGGCTGAAGATTTTGGATTGAATTACATATTTTAGGGAAAGATGAATGGATTAAAAAGAATTGCTGAAGGACTGTGGCAAAGTGTTCTTAAATACACTGTTACATATCTATCTTTTGGATGCCGGTTTCTTCAGCGACATTTTACGTGGGTATCAGTAATTGTCATCTGGTTTTTCGGCTGCTGTCTGATTTGTTTTAATGCGTGGCGTTACAAGTTCAGGTATTACAGCTGGAAGAACTGGAGAAATGAGGCTGCCATAAAATGCTTCGTGTTTTTAATTATTTTGATTTTAATAAAGTTTTTGATTGGAGGAATTTTTAGATGAATGAAATACCAGTAACAATAAATGTATCTGTCGAAGATGTTCTTCTGGTTTCGGAGTTGTTGGACAGCGACGGACCAGCAGATGTCAGGAAGTTTGCTTCAAAATTTCTTGATAGCGTAAAGAGTTCATCTGAGCAGCTTAGCGAGGTCATTTGTGCAGTGAATGGAGCTAATCCTTACTGCATGGAGAAAATACAAATCTAGGAGGCTACTTTTTGAAAAGTTTCAAATCGTACCAGCACCTTCGTCTTATTACTTCAGAGGGTATGATTGCAAACGGGGATTACATTCTTGACGGAATTACAATCCGAACAAAACAGGGTTATCTGTGTGATTCACTGGATGAAGAAAAGAACATTCTTCCTGCAGTAGAAACTCATGACGGAAGCCATATTGAGCATTGGAAAGATGGAGAACTTCATTGTGAAAATGCACCTGCAGTTATAGACATTCTTGAGAATTATGAAGAGTGGTGGTTGAACGGAAGACATGTTCTTCCAAAAGAATCATGAAGAGGAGGAATTGAATCATGATGTCAAAAGCCCAGCATGAAGAGCTTACAAAGAAATTATGGAACAATGAACTTTACTGCAAGTCAAGATCGGCTCATAAGGTTTATCAGTTCATGCAGTTTACGGATGCGGAAAACAATCCGCTTGAAGGTCAGCAGGTAAGAAGGGAAGATGAAAAACTTCGACCTATGGGATCTCCTGGTTTTGATGAAAGTACGGCGAGAATTGTAATTTACAATTTCAAAGATGGCGTTCTTCATTCAACAGATGATGAACCGGCAGTTCAGTATCCTGGTCATTGGGAATATTGGAAAAATGGTGTCATTGAAAAAATCTTTGCAGATGGTGGCGATACAGAGGAATATTGGGAAAACTGTGTTCCGGTAAGAATTGAAACTAATCTTGCTGTAAGACGTACAAAAGATAAGCAGTAATTTTCGAGGGGTATTCTAATGAATGAAAATCAGACAGAAGAAGAACTCGAAAAAGAAATTGAAGAAGAAAAGGCTGCTTCATTTTTCCAGACGGTTCCGCAAAGGATGGATGAAGAAGATCCTGATAACGTTCTTAAAAGAATCGAGGTCAATCTTGAAATCCTTTCGGAAAAAGTAACAGATGCTGAAGATTCCAGAGCCATGTATGAATCGATGGTTGAGTTTTATAACTCCTTTAATGCAACCGCAAAAAAGCTGGAAGAGAATCTGAATAAGGAATTCAATTACACCAGATTCCTTCAGTCAGAAATTGATAAGAAGAAATATCATCTTGATTATCTGGCATTGAAGAAGAATCTGGCAGAAGACCGGGCTCAGATGAATGGAATCATGGAAAAAATCAATGAAACCCTGGATCTTCGGCTTAAAGATATTGATAACAGGGAACGTTCTTCAAATGAATCCTTTGACAGCAAACTTCAGGCAATGGATAAAAAGGTTGAAGATTTTGTGAATATCGAAACTCGAATTGAGGAGAACCTTAAAGGGTTCCGCACAGATATGACAAAGGCTTCAGAAAATGAATATAAGATCCTGGCTGGAAAATGCCGTGAAAGCATTGCTGAAAATACAAAGAAGGTTGATGAAATCAAATCTGCGGTTATCAGTTTCCTGAAAAGCTGTGAAAAGCACAATGAGCAGCTGATAAAAAAAGTTCCTGCTGCAAAGTTCAAATTTGAATGGCGAGATTACGCAATCGTAGGTCTGGCATTTGTTTGGCTTGTAGGAATGATTGTTCAGTATTTTGTGAAATAAGGGGGGGTAAAATGAGTAAAAAACTTAAAAAAGAATTTTGGGAAATAGAAGAGGAGTTTAATAAAGAGATTTTAAGAAATCTCGATGAAACAAAAACTCCATGGCATTTCTTAAATTTGCATTCTTTCCTTCACCAGATGGCGGCAAACAGGATTAAGGATTTATATGAACAGCTGGCAAAGATAAAAATGTTTTTATTGATTGATATTTTTGCCTATGTACCAATTCTTCTGATATTCACTTATTTCTTGATTATGTGGCATGCAAAAGTTTAGATGGGAGGAAAATTGAAAACTATAAAATTTAAGCGTATCGAAGATGATTATCTTTCAGCTAGAGTAGGTGCAACGGAAATTAGATTTTTTTGTGGTACCACAGGAGTCGATTTTGAAATCTTTGTATGGGGTATAGAAAAAGACTTAAAATGTAATGTTGGTGAAGACTGTAA
>NZ_JAZUGX010000022.1:0-11279 GCF_045641405.1 Treponema sp. | reverse complement strand
AGTATCGGCGGCCTGTTCAAAAATACAGCGAAGATAATCTTCTGGATTTATATTATGGATTTTAGCACATTCAATCAATGTAAACAAGAGGCAGCTTGAGCGTGCACCATCTTCCGAGCCGGCAAAAAGCCAGTTTTTGCGTCCTAGTACAAACGGTTTTATGGATCTTTCCGAGATTGAATTGTCGAGGTAAATATACGGACATTCAACGTAATTTAAAATATGCTGCCAATAATTAAGTGCATAGTTCAAAGCTTTTCCGAATTTCAATTCAGGAACGACGACTGGCTGAATGGATGCCATCCAGTCATGAAACTCATTTAAGACAGGAAGAATCTTAAGTTTTCGCTGAGAAATAAGTTCATCGTCTGAAAGGTTCTGCTCTCTCAATCTGTTTTCGAGGAAATATACTTTCTGGATGTATGCAAGCGCCTTTTCTGAATCCTTGGAAAAACCCTGGCCACATTTTGCAGCATCAAAGAATTTTCGCCGTACATGAGCCATGCATGCCACATGAATTATGAGATCATCAGGATATAATTTTTCATGTTCCTCCAGGGCTGCTTCATAGCCACCGTACTCGTCAGTCTGAAGCCATCCCTTGAAACCGTTTATGAATGGTTTGACGAACTTGGGATTCCGGCTCTCGAAATACCTGTAAATTACGGCTTTCTGATTTTCAGGACCGCCGCAGGCCAGCCACATATAGGATTTCTTCCGGTTCAGGTTCGCTTCGGCATTTTCGTATTTCAGAACCTTTACCGTAGTCTCGTCCATATTCATCACAGGCCCTGACTTTATGTGATTCATAAGAATCTGCTCCATGGGTTTAAGCCTTTCATAAACCTTGAGCTGCCAGTTATCCATATCAGCTCTTGAAATATCAATCAATCGTCTCTCAAAAGCCTTTGACTGTCTGTAATAAGGATTGTGCTCACAGAATTTCTGGGTGAAGATGAACGCCAGAAGGTTTGGTGTTGATATTGATTTCGGGATGATATGTTTGGGTGCCGGCATCTGTCGGAACACAGGCTTGTCTTCATCGGCACTGCCTTCACAGTTCCTGCAGGCATATTTGGGACGAACGGTGACTTCCACATAGATCTGTGCAGGTACAACCTGGAGCCGTTCAGAACGGTCTTCCCCTACCTTTACAAGTTCTGCACCGCATGCACAATGCTTTTCTTCTTCGGGAATGTCGATGTAAATCTCACGGCGTGGGAGGTCTTCTGAAAGCTTCTTGCGTCCACATTTTCTGCGCTTATAGGCTTTTACCAGCTGTTCTTTGTAAGGTCCTTCACCTGCAACCGTTGCCTCAATTTCTTCTTCTGATGGAATATAAGATTCATCCTCGAAATCAAACAGGCTTGGCTGGTCATTTGCTTTTTCGGAACGGGCACAGAATCTGTATCTCAATTGAGTTGCAAGTCTCTCCTGTAACTGAAGGATTTCAAGATTCTTTCTTTCAATCTCAATCTGGCTCTGCTTTAATTCTACTTCCTGCTGTTTTATCTGGAGGTCTTTTGAGTGGATTACACAACTCTGTGCATCAATCTTTAACTTCTGGTCGGATATTTCCTTCTGCTGACTCTGAATGATTGAGTTCGCAGCTTTCAGCATTTTGAGAGCTTCTTCTAATGTAATCCCCATTCTGTTTCCCACGGTTTAAATGTTAACATAAATGAAAACATTTAAAAAGTAGTTTTGGGAAAAATTATAGTGAATAAACCTTATTATTCACTATAACTTTTAGGTTGAAGTTGACGGCCCTCTAAAATTTACCATCGTCAAACCTGTACCCCCAACAAAAGACTGTTTGTCGGGATAACTATATTTAATTATATCACGCAAATTTCTCAAAATGAAGTTCCTCATGCATCTTGGTAAAATCTATTCCGGTCAGAAGCATTGCCATCTGCCTTGAGTTGATTTCATTTACAGCTTCTTTGTTTTCCGGCCAAGGCCATCTGTGCTTTTCAAGTTTTTTCTGTGCCGTCCAAAAGCCTGTTTTGTCCCACCAGATTGCTTTCAGGATATTTCTTCGTTTATTACAGAACAGAAATACAGCACCACTTAAGGGATCTTTTTCCATGATATTTTTTATGAGATGAAGAAGTTCATCTGTTGAAATACGTAGATCTGTTACTCCTGGTCTTAAAAATATTCTTGTATTAGTTAAATCAAATTTCATAATTCTATTACCGCCCTTAATATATTTTGCAACTGCATCTTCCCTACTGATGCTGGTACCTCAATTACTGCTTTTCCAAGTTTTACAATTATCTTTTCTGCAGGTTTTTCGTAACAGGGTTCGTCATCGATAATCTGAAACTTCTCTATTACAGGTTCTGTTCCAACTTCTACTTCTACGAAATCCGTAATGTTTACTGCAGGTGGCTTAGGTGGATGCTGTTCCCTAAAGGATGACATTTTTTCATCCAATGCTTTTGTGATTGTTTCTTTTTTGATGTGATTCATTTCGCAGAAAAGATCAATCGGCATATTTGATGCTGCATATCTGTCCAGCCAAGCTTCTCTTTTTGCTTTTGTATCGAATAAATTCAAAATGGCCTCCGTTCTGGAGACCATTCTATTATGTAAATTTGATCATTTTTAGGTGGTGGTAATTAGACGCTTACCATCGTGGGCAGTACGGACTTTCTGAAAAAATCAAAACTGTTAAAGATAAAGACGGAAATATTCAGCATGATGAAAATGGCAATGTGATTGTAAAAACTGTTACCGGTACTGCAAGAATCATCCGTGACAGTCTTCCTAATGCCAGCTTTATTGGCTTCACTGGAACTCCAATTTCTTCTAAAGACCGCAGTACAATCGAAGTTTTTGGTGATTATATTGATGTTTACGATATGACTCAGGCTGTAGAAGATGGTGCAACTCGTCCTGTTTATTATGAAAGTCGCGTTATTAAACTAAAGCTTGATGAAAAAGTGCTTGCTCAAATTGATACAGAATATGATTTTCTTGCTCAGAATGCTGATGAAGAAGTCATCCAGAAAAGCAAACGTGAACTTGGTCAGATGGAAGAAATTCTTGGCCATGAAAAAACGATCAATTCGCTTGTAGATGATATTCTTGATCATTACGAAAATGAGCGTCAGCAGCTGTATACAGGAAAAGCATTGATTGTTGCCTACACTCGTTCCATTGCCATGAAGATTTACAACCGTATTCTTGAACTTCGTCCTGAATGGGCTGGTACAAAAAGAGTGGTTTCGACAGGCTCAACCACCGCGACTGGAGCTGCAAGCACCGTGGAAGTTCCAGGTGATGATGCCCGCATTGCTGTTGTAATGACAGAAAGCAACAAGGATCCGGAAGACTGGCGTGCAATAATTGGAAACAAGCAGCATAAACAGGAACTGGCTACAAGATTCAAAAAAGAAGACAGTCCTCTAAAAATTGCTATTGTTGTTGATATGTGGCTTACTGGTTTTGATGTACCGTCACTTGCAACTATGTATGTCTACAAGCCTATGGAGGCCCACAATCTTATGCAGGCCATTGCCCGTGTAAACCGTGTCTGGAAAGATAAGGAAGGAGGTCTTGTTGTAGATTACATTGGAATTGCATCTGCTCTAAAACAGGCAATGAATGACTATACTGTCCGTGATCAGAAAAACTATGGCGAGATGGATATTGCAAAACGGGCATTCCCAAAATTCCAGGAAAAACTTGAAGTATGTCGTAATCTTTTCTTTGGTTTTGACTATACAAAATTTTACGACGGAACAGATTTGCAGCGCGGTATAACAATCAGTGGTGCCGTAAACTATATTATGGCGCCAGATAAAGAAGTTGAAAAACAGGCGTTCATAAAAGAAGCTATGTTGCTTCGTCAGGCACTTTCTCTCTGTTCTTCTATGGTAAAGGAACATATGCGTCAGGAAGCAGCATTCTTTGAAGCTGTCAGAGTTCTTGCGATGAGAATTCTGTACAATCCAACTGGGAAAAAATTCTCGCTTAAAGAAATCAATGACAGAATCAACGAACTTTTAAAACAGTCTGTAAAATCAGAAGGTGTTCTTAATCTCTTCAGCGACATTGGCGAACAGTTCAATCTTTTTGATTCAGCATTCCTGGAAAGTATTTCTAAGATGAAAGAAAAAAATCTTGCGGTAGAAATGCTTAGAAAACTCATTGATGAACAGATTAAAATTTACAAAAGAACAAATCTTGTAAAATCAGAAAAGTTCAGCGAAATTGTTCAGCAGGCTTTGAACCGTTATTTAAATGGCATGCTTACCAACGAAGAAGTAATTGAAGAACTTCTTAAAATGGCAAAGGAAATGATGCATGCAAAAGAAGAAGGAAATAAACTTGGCCTGACTGAAGAAGAAATGGCATTCTACGATGCATTGACTAAGCCTGAAAATATTGGTGACTTCTATAAAAATCCTGAATTAATCGCTCTTACCAAAGAGCTTACAGAAACTCTTCGTAAAAATCGAACAATTGACTGGCAGAAAAAAGAATCTGCCAGAGCCGGTATGCGCCGTCTTGTTAAACGCCTATTGAAAAAATATAAATATCCACCAGAAGGTCAGGAAGATGCACTTAATATTGTTATCAGCCAGTGCGAAATGTGGACTGATAATGTGGTTGAATTTGAGTCAGCTTATGATGCCAGAAAAGTGCAATCAGGCGGTGATTATGCAATGGATTCTGATTTTGGAATATTAAAAGTAGCAAGTCCTTCTTCAATTTCCTAAATTCGCCCCATATACTGTATTTTTTGCCACAGCAATCAACATAGTTTTCAATTTTTATTATATTGATGGCATGAAACTCAATAAGACTTACTTCAATTCTATTTTTAAGATTGCTCTCCCTTTGATTCTGGCAAATGTTATCGGTCAGATCCAGATGATCATAGACAAGGCATTTTTAGGTCAGATGAACGACATCTACCTGAGCGCAATTGGAAATGTAAGCAGCCCAGTCTGGACATCACTTTCATTCTGTTTTTCCATCGTGATTGGATCTTCAATAATCATCAGTCAGAAGGTCGGTGCAAAGGAAACTGACGAGGTGGAAAAGTATTCAGCTTCCATGCTTGTGTGGACCAATGTGATTCCGACTCTGCTTTTTATTTTCTGGTTCTTCTTCAATAGGTATATCTTTCAAGCAATGGACGTTTCGGAAAATGTTCTGCCGCTATGCGTTGAATACACAAGATGGTATTCGCCATCAATTCTTCTTGTCGGACTTCAGTCTTCGTCGATGGTAATCATGCAGACTTCAAACTACACAAAGCCAATGATGTGGTATGGACTTATCCGTGCGGGACTCAACATTTTCCTTGACTGGGTAATGATAGAAGGTCATCTTGGGTGTCCTTCTATGGGGATGAAAGGTGCCGCTATCGCGACTGTAATTGCGGAATATGCTGGCATGGCTTATTCATCCTATATTTTCTTTACAAGCAAAAAACTTTTTACAAGACCATCCATTAAAGCGATCATCAAGTCATCACCAGTTCCATTTCTGAAATCTGTAAAACTTGGTATCAATACTGCCTTTGAGGATTTTGCTTGGAATGGATCAAACCTTATCCTTATTGTGATCCTCAACTCTATCAATGAAATGGCAGCGGGAATCTATTCCATGATTTTCGGTGTTGAGCTTCTTGTTGTGGTTGTTATCGGTTCGTTTGGAAATGCAACCCTCACGCTTACGGGAGAAGCAATGGGAGCCTGCGATAGAAACAAATACAGGGGAACTGTTCTTTCTGCAGGAATCCTTTCTGTTGGAGTGTCGCTGCTCATGCTTGCCGTCTGCTCTTTGTTTCCTGGAAAAATCATCGGACTGTTTTCAAAGGATCCAGAAATCATTGCAGGCTGCGGAATCTATCTTATCCTTATGTGCATCAACCTTTACGGAAAGTCAGGCAACATCATCATCGGCAGTGCGATTCGTGGAAGTGGCAATACAATATGGATGTTCTTTACCCAGATGGCTGGTTCCGTAATTGTAATTTCATCTGCCCTTTTCTTTGTGCGTGTCTTGAACATGGGGATTGCAGGTGTCTTTGTGGCAATCATAACAGATGAGCTTATCCGTTCAGTCATCAATTACTTCAAGTATAAGAGCATCGTGAAGAAAATCTAACGCCATGATAGAATGAAAATATGATAGAATTTTTTTCTTATTGCAGGCTTCAGACGGGGTGTTTGGTGTTTCTGCTATACATCGGATTTCTCATGGTAAAGGGGTCGGAAAAGGACAGCAACAGGAATATATTTTCAGATCTCCTTTATTGCTGTGGTGAGCTTTGCGTTGTTTTTGATGCCATCACGGCATGGTCGGTGAACAAGGTTGGATATGTTTCCATGACAGCGAATTATGTTTTTCATGGAATTTTCTATGTTCTGTTGGAAGCCGAGCTTTGGTTCATGTACTTCTATTTTCGTTCTATCGTAAACAGGTTGCCAAAATCCTTGGCGGAAAAAATTTTATTCATCGTGCTTGCCCTAGGTATTGCCATAGCGACTCTTGTTACAATGCCCCAGGTAAAGATAGTTGAAGGAAAGACGACAAACTATTCCTATGGAACTCCTGTTTTCATAGTCTTTTCTCTTGTTCCTGTGTTTCTCTTTTTTATTGCGGTCTTTGGGGGTGGATATGTGCGAAGGGCAGATCCAGTAAAGAAGCTGACTTTTTCTTCTTGCTTTGTGGCTGTAACTTTTTTTACGGTGTTACAGCTGGTGTTCCCAGAATCCCTTGTAACAAGCCTGAATGTTTCCTTGATGATAACTGCAGTCGCCCTCAACAATGAAAATCCTATGTTCCATAAGCTTGAAAGGGTGATGAGAAAATATGAGATGGAAAAGAATTATTATGACCGTCTCGATGAAATTGAACAGAAGCAGGCTATCATACGCCATGATGAAAAGCATTATCTTGCCGCCATCGGTGGTCTGTGTGCAGAAGGAAAGACTGAAGAAATAGAAAAGCTTCTCAAGGTCATGAACATAGAGCTTCAGAAAAATACTCCAAGAAAATATGTTCGAAACAGAATCGCGAATGCATTGCTAAATGAAAAAGAAAATTTTGCCATTAAACAGAATGTCCGCATAAACTATCAGGTTGAACCTGAAGTAGATCTTGATGCATTTGAGGAAATCGACATCATCGCAATGTTTGGAAATCTTATCGATAATGCAGTCCGTGCGGAAAAGGAATGGCAGGAGTCACACGGTATCCTTCCTGAGAATTCCGAAGTATCCATAAAACTATTTGAGACTGAAGGAAACTTCATAATGCTGGTGGTTGAAAATCATTTTTCAAGGGTTGATATAAAGAACGGAAAGCTTGTTTCTACAAAGGAACTTCCAAGTGAACACGGCATAGGACTTTTCAACGTCAGATTGCTCTGTGAAAAATATGGGGGAATCTTTGATATGGACATGGATGAAGATATTTTTATATCAAGCATTTGCCTTCCAAAGGAGAAGATATAATATGTACGAAATTGTTATTTGCGATGACACAGAAAGTGATCTCATTCAGCTTAAGATGGCTGTTGAAAAAAGCAGCAACTATGATATGGCGTCGATGAATATACATTCATTCAATTCGGGATTAAGTTTTCTTGAGGACATGAAAGAAAACACCGACCTTATTCTCATAGATATGCAGATGCAGCTGATGAGTGGATTCGAGACAGTGGTGGAGCTTAGAAAGAAGAACCAGACTGCGGTTGTCTGCTTCTGTTCTGCCGTAGTGACACCTCAGACCGAGCATTTTGAAGTCTCGCCATATCGCTACATACTTAAGAATGAAGATAAGGATAAAATAGCCCGTACCATAGATGATCTTCTTATTGAAATGAAACGCCGTAAGCAGCAGAAGACCATCGAGGTAGTTTCCGACGGGAAAGCCACTATGATCCCAGTCAACAATATTCTTTACATCGAGAAGGCAAAGCATGGATGCCACATTGTCCTTTCAGAATCCTCTCCAATAAAATCAGAAGACGGCAAAATCGTCTCAAGGGAAAAGCTTTCGGTTCTTGGGGAAGAGCTTAAGGAAGAAGGTTTTGCTGTTCCTCATTCGAGCTATCTTGTCAATATCAAGCGAATTACAAGTGTCTCGAACGATGAGATCATGATGGAAGGTGATGTGCGTATTTCAGTTTCCCGTTCCTGCAAAGAAAATTTTCACCATGAATTCTCAAAGTTCTTTGGAAAGAAATATAGACGCGGATAAAACAAAAATATTTTTTAATATGACATAGGGTTGTCAAGTTATGATTGCTATATTGTCTTCAGTAAATCACCGCCAAGGCGGAGTTTTTGTTAAGGAGACATTTATGAATTACGAAGTTGTAACCCTTGAAGAGAAAAAGATTGTTGGAGTTGCCGCAAGGACAGGAAATGCAAGTCCTGATATGCAGCAGGTCATCGGTGGTCTTTGGCAGGATTTCTTTGGGAAAGGAATCAATGCATCGATCAGAAACAGGTTGAATGAACATTCCTTCGGAATCTATTCCGACTATGAAGCCGACAGCTATCAGGTGACTGTGGGGGCTGAGGTTTCTGAAGCAGCAAACAAGGATCTTGTTCAGCTTACGATACCAGCAGGAAAGTATGCCCACTTCCATGTTTTCGGCGATCAGGTAAAGGCCGTTGCTTCAGCCTGGCAGGAAATATGGAATACAGACCTTAAACGAAAATTTACTGCTGACTTTGAAGAATATGTTGCCTTTGACGGAGTGAATGCCACTGTTGAAATCTATGTTGCCATCGAAGGTTAGCCTATAGCTCCATTGATGTTTGCGTCTGTTTGTGTGGTCTAACTTTCATCATCCTGTGATAATTAGATTAATCTGAAAAAATCAGATATAATATGTATCAATATAAAATAAGTTTTGTACACGGATTAAAAAAATGGACGCTAACAACATCTTGGATTTCAACAAGCCTCTTTTTGAGAATATGTCATTCTTTGCCGATGCTGTCTGGTTGATAGACATAAAAAAAATGACAGTCTATACCTTCATCGACAAACTGGAACCATCCAACAACGGAACAGAAATTCCACTTGAAAAAATGCATAGGAATCTTTCGGCAAAGGGACATTCTGAAAGCGTAAATAAAATCAAGTCCTATTACACCAAGGGTTTCATTCAGTCTTTAAAGGAAAGCTTTGCATACGAAAACCAGATGTCCATCGGTGGAAAAAATCATACGCTTCAGTGCGTAATGACTCCGATTGTCGGTGGAGATGGAGAAGTAGCGGGCTGCTATGTAACAACCCGTGATATTCAAGACATCATTGATGCAAAGGAATCAAGCGCAAAGGCAAGACAGGAAGAACTTACTTCCATTGCTGATGTTCTTTATAATGCAAATATCGGACTTTGGAATTTCGTTGTCCGTGATGGAGCTCCAAGGCTTTATGCCGATTCTTCTTCTGCGGAAATCATCGGAGTGCAGTCAGAACAGAGAGCCGATGACAACTATTTGAACTGGTCCGAGAGAATTGTTCCTGAGTACATGGACAGTGTCCTTGATGCCATCGAAAAGATGCTGTGTGGAAATCCTGCTGAAGTGATCTATCCATACGAGCACCCGTCACTTGGAAGAAGAACACTGCGTATGGGTGGAGTGCTGAATAATAAATATGAAGGCAAGGGTGTCTGTCTTAGAGGCTATATTCAGGATATAAGTGATTACAACGAAAAACTGTTCAGAGAGATTGAACTGTCAAATGCGCTTCTTTCATACTATCATTCGGTTCTTTCCCTTGATACCCTCAGCGGAATGGCGAAGGTCCTTTGGGATCCAGAGGGGATATACGGCGAAGAAAAGAATGATGAGGGAATGATAAGGCTTGATTTTACAAAGTTTGAATTCGACATCACTCCTGAAACCATAAAATCCTTCAGAGATATCAAGACTGCAGAGGGAATAAGAAAGACCCTTAAGGGAAAGAAAATTCTTTCATTGGAATTTGAGTCTACTGCACGGGGCTGGTTCAGAATGTCGATAATTCCATCCTACAGGAACAGGGAAGGGGATGCCGATAGATGTGTCATTCTAATTGAATATATTGATGATGTAAAAAAAGAGGAACTGAAACGAACACAGCTTCTTAAGGAAGCAATGGAAAAGGAAAAGAGTGAACAGGAAACTTTGAAGTCGATCGCTTCAGTCTACCTTACGACCCATCTCATAGATTTCAAGGAACGCACGATAAAGGAAATAACCGCTTTGAAGCATATCCATAAATATGTGGAAGAACATGATTCGGACGACATTCAGTATGTAATTTGGGGAATCATGAGGGAAAGGGTCTGCGTTGCCCATCGGGATAGAATTGTTGACTTTACGGATTTTTCTACCCTTCAGAAAAGGCTTGAGGGAAAATGCGACATTTCAATTGAAGTTCTTAATGTCGATGATCAGTGGCTTAAGTTTTCATTCGTAAGAGTTGAAAATGATAGAGGCAGTCTGGATAAGGTGATTTATACCTGCCAGCTTGTCGATGACATAAAACGCAAGGAAGAATCTCTTGTCCTTATGCTTAATACTGATGCCCTTACAGGTCTTTACAGTAGACATGCCTATGAAGAGGTTGTCACTGAACTTGGAGAAAAAGGAATTCCAAGAAATCTCTGGTATATAGGATTTGACGTCAACGGACTCAAAGGAGCAAATGATACAAAGGGGCATAAGGCTGGTGATGAACTCATTGTGGGTGCTGCAGGTGTCATATCGTCTGCGATTTCTTCTCTTGGAAAGGTCTATCGCATAGGCGGTGATGAATTTATTGCAATTCTTTATGGAAACGAAATTGAGGTTGAAGAATGTCTTGCCCTTATGGAAGAGAACAGAAAAAAATGGAAAGGAATCTACCTGTCTGAACTTTCCTTCTCCAAGGGTGTCGTATCTGCAAAGGAATTTCCTGGATGTTCAATTTCAGATCTAGAAAAGGAATCCGACAGAAGAATGTATTCAGAAAAGCGTGCCTATTATACAAGCATTTATGGGGATAGAAGAAAAAACTAGAGGGCCGTCCAGTCTGACTGAAGTGCACCACAACACCCCACCACCGTCAAATATTCAACAGCAGCATTTGAAACATTAAATTTTTTCCATCTCCTCAATAATTTCTTCCACAACTTCCACCGCAGCCGAAACCATTTTAGGACAGAACTCTGTAAAAAGCTTATTATCTAAACAATACTGAACACCTTCCATTGTACGGACATCACAGCCAAGGAGATCATTACAAAGATAAGAACCGCATTT
>NZ_JAZUGX010000021.1:0-2099 GCF_045641405.1 Treponema sp. | reverse complement strand
CCTGCGATGCAATAAAACTGGCATTTGTTTCAATTCCATCTATCCCGTAGCTTTTTGCCATTGAAAAAACTTCTTCAATAGATTTTCCACTCTGTTCGTGGGCCTGCAAAAGATGTTCTAAAAAAATCGAAATTTTCATATTTCCTATGTTTTTTGTCAACTAAGTTGACGATTTTTATGGACCCTCCAGTCCTCTAATTTACATATTTGCGGCTAATGCTTCGTCTGCAAGTTTTGAAATATGATATTCTGGAGTTATGAATTTTTGAGGTTCATAACTCTTGTTTTCTTTCAAAAGCATATAAAGCAGTTCACCAAGTTTTCTTGCTGTCGTTACAATAGATTTGCCTTTCGCCATACCTTTCGTACCCGACATGTATTTATATTTATCTCTTAAGGCTCCACCGTCCTTTGACCTTACAGTTCCCCATGCAGCCTGCACCAGCAGCGACCTTAAAAGTGCATTACCATTTTTCGTTGTATGACCATTCCTTTTTATCGTACATGAATGATCAATTTTTGGTACAAAGCCCAGAAAATTACTTACCTGATGCGGATTTTCAAATCTGCTTAAATCACCCATATAAGCAACATATGCAAGTGCAGTTATCGGTCCTATTCCTGGAACTGTCATTGCAAGCTGAACTTTGTCATCTTTTTCAACTTCTGCATTTATTTTCTGCAGCAATTGTTCTATCTGTTTTTCAAGAAGTGTAAGTCTCTCTATCAGTCTTTCAGCTTCTTCCTTTTCATACCCTTTGAGTAAAGGCAGGATATTATTTCTGTTCTTTTCACAGCACATATCTTTTCTTTTGAACTGTGTATATCCTGCATGCTCAAATATTGCATGAAGTTTGTTTACTTCCCTTGTTCTTGCTCCCTTAAGTGATTTGTATTCACTTAAAAGTTTTCTTCTCTCCCATTCTTCATCAGTTGGCGGTGTCACTATCGGAAGTTCATCTTCATCATGATTCTTCAGAAGTTTTGCAAGTTTTAATGCATCCTCCTTATCGGTCTTTCTTGTGCTCATATAGATGACCGCAAGTTTTCCTGGATTCAGAATATAAACTTTACATCCTACAGTCTGTCTGATTCGTCTCTCGATTCTCATAGCAATATTACAGGCTTCAATGGCAACAAGATCATCTGCTCCAAGCTTTTCACAAAGCTTATCAATTCCCTTAAAATCTGTTTTTCCATTTGTTCTTGTAATTTTCCCTTTTGGTTCCACAAGACACATGTCATATGTCCTTTTTCCCAAATCAATTCCAACAAATCTTCCTGATGCTTCCATAGCGTCCCCCTTTAGTATAAAATGAGGACTGGAGAGCTATACGAGTGCGTCGAATCACCGTTCTCCTATTCGCGGTCTTGGAGCTAGACTCCAAGCCGCATTTTGTTATACGGTGGCTGGCTTCGACAAAAACTACCTCCCGAACTCTTTCGTTCGCAAATATGACCTGCCTTCCACCGGCCCTCCAGATCCGTCAATCTAGAGTATCCCGCTTTTCTCGTATTTTCAAATCGTAACAACTACCTCATTCAGCCACCTGAAATGTCTGACCGTCCAGTAACTTTCGTTCTTGTTTTTCTGATAAACCTTTCCAGTTCTCAGCATGAATGAAAGAAGCTCCTGCTTTGCCTTCTTGAGTTTCGACTTCTTGGAATTCCTTGCCCGTGTATATTCCTTCATCGCAAAAATATTCCGGTCAGGTACTGCTACAGAACTGTATGTATGGTATGCCAGGGTTTCTGCCAGCAGTTTTGCATCCCTTGTATCAGTTTTCACCTTTGAGTTGCTTTTTCTGATTGTTGTCGGTGCTATTACCGTGCAGCCGAATCCCGCCTCCTGAACATCACGGTAAAGATCATAACCTGTTGGTCCTGCTTCATACCCTGCTATTATCATCACTTCGTCGTTGTATTTTTTTGATATTCTTTCCAGATAATTGATTACATTACGGCTTGTTGCCTTCATTTTTACCTGACCGAAATATTCCTGCTCCTTTACATCGAAGCTGCATGCTGAATAAGTATCTTTGTGAACATCAATTCCCACGTAGATAATTTTTGTGTTTTCGTTTACAGTTGTCATTGTA
>NZ_JAZUGX010000020.1:0-27878 GCF_045641405.1 Treponema sp. | reverse complement strand
TGTTGCTGCGCCGATTGGACATGGCAACGTAGTTTCCTTGATGCCGCCTGTCGAAATCAAGCAATATCCACAAAATATGTGGTAGTTTCGAGAGCCTCAACCACCACATATCCTATAGCAATACAATTTCCGGACACAGCCTTGTTTTAATAGAAGCCGGTACCTGATATAACTTTCATCTCATGCCCCGCAAAATCGGGGCATTCATTATTTTAAATGACAAGGCATGAGCTCTAGAAAAATTTTTCCACGGCACTGATAATCTGTTCCAAAGGATTGTACATTCGTCGGCTCATGGGAACGCTTGTCGTAAACATCTTTCCATAGCGCTTTTCCACAATACGGCGGTCAAGGACAATGATCACACCCCTGTCATCACCGCGGCGAACAAGACGACCAAAGCCCTGCCTGAATTTTATGACCGCCTGAGGAACGCTCAGCTGCATGAAAGGATTTCCACCTTTCTTTTCAAGGTCTTCGCTTCTTGCGGCAAAAACTGGATCGTTAGGTACGGCAAAAGGAAGTTTTACGATTATGACCTGACTGAGACTATCTCCTGGCACATCAACTCCTTCCCAAAAGCTGTCCGTTGCAAAAAGTACGCTTTGTGTATCTTCTTTGAAATTTTCAAGCAGACGGAATCTATCATCATCCCCCTGCTTAAAAAGCGTAATCCCTTTTCCGACAAGGGCACTGGCAGCTGCCGTATAGGTGTACTTAAGGCTGTCATAGGAGGTAAATAGAACCAATGTCCTTCCTCCTGCCGCCTCTATCAATCTAGGCACAGTCTGTTCCACATAGGACTGATAGTACTGGCTGTCTGGGAACGGAGCATCGCTTGGAACTCCGAAAAGCACATTTGTCTTATATGGAAACGGAGATTCAAAACTGTTTTTGGCTAGCCTTTCGGATTCAACAAAACCAGCACCTGTCCTTCTTAGCCAATAGCCGAAGTTATTTTCAGTACGCAAAGTAGCGCTGGTGCAGACGACCGAATCCAAAGGTTCAAAAACCCCCTTATTCATCATTGGGGCTATATCAAGAGGTGTCTGATAGAACTGAACAAATAGCGTAGCTTCTTCTCCAGGAGTCTTTGGAGGCATACGCACCTTCTGCATCCAGAAAACCTTGTCCCCGTGCTCATCCCAATGAACAAAATCATTGCAGAGCACAACATACCCTTCAAGTCTATGGAGAACGGTCTTTGCTTCCCAAACCGCAGGTATGTCAGCATCCTTGTCATCAATCTTTTCCAAAACTTCCCTAACAAGATCATTGAACACTGCAATGGCTCCATGAAGTTTTGCTATGCCATCAAAAATGCTGTCGTAGGCTTCTGCATTTGCCCCATGTATCCTTACGTTAAAATCATTTTCAAGCAGAAGAACTGCATCCTGATCAAGTAAAGTGACAGCTTCCCTTATGGCCTCCACCCTTGAATCAGCCATCTCAGAAAAATCCTCTGCCGTTGACACCGCCGCTGCCTGAACAAGGAATCCAGCTCTGGTTCCCTTCCACTGACGGTAAAGCAGATTCACCTGCTTCATCAACTTGAATCTTGTAAATGATTCACTGAAAAAACTTGTGGCACTGTCCTCTATGCCATGGGCTTCGTCAAAGACAACCCTCTTATAGGGAGGAAGAACCGCCGTATCTTCATATCCAGCACCGTTCATCCTGCTTTCAATATCAGCAAAGAGAAGATGATGATTAACGACAATGAGATTAGCATCGCTAGCTTCCTTTCGGACCTTCATGACAAAACAATTTTCCCGAAAAGGACATCTTCCACCCATGCAGGCATCACTTTCACTGTTGACTCGTGTCCAAACGCTGTCTGGCGGATTAAAGGTAAGGTCAGTGCGGCTTCCAGTTTCGGTGGACTTGGTCCAGTCGTTTATCTTTCCAATGAGTTCATTGTCGTCATCAAAAAGAGAAGGCTCATCGACTGCATCAGAAAGTCGTCTGAGGCACACATAATTCTGCCTGCCCTTGAGAAGGACAGCCTTGATTTTTTTCCCAGTGATTCCTTGAGCTGCCGGTATATCCTTTTCAAATAGCTGCTGCTGAAGATTTATTGTTCCAGTAGAAATAACAACTCGTTCTTTATTATTAACAGCCCACAAAATCGAAGGAACAAGATATGCAAAGCTTTTTCCTACACCCGTACCCGCTTCAAAGACACCGATTTTGTTTCCGTTGAAGGCTGCAGTAATTTCCTTGACCAGCTCCATCTGGGCCGGACGTTCTTCGTAATTGGGATTCTTTTTGGCAAGAGGACCTTCCTTTGAAAGGAAAAATGCCGCTTCATCAGGATTTGTATACTGCAGTTTCCTAGGCTTAATGGGTTCTACCACAGGATAAACATCAGTAACATCATTATTTACTATATAAAAGCCCATGGATGTATCGCTTGCATTGTAGGCGATGGACTGATCAGCTTCACTTGGGCGCAAATATCCACTTGGATGATTATGGATCAGGACATGGCCTCCGCGGGCTGCATTTTCGTTGACGATTACGGAATCTTCATTTCCCCTGGCACCTACAACGACAGATACAATCATTCCGTCTTCATTGATTTTTCCCACGAAAAAGACTTCGTTTCCGCCAGCCTCCTCTATGGCATTCCTCATAGTCTGAATAACGTGATCTGCAAAACGCCTGGTAACATCCATGGCTAAATTATAGTAAGCAAAACGATAAATTGCAATTTGGAGAAAAAAACATTCCGTTACATTTAATGTGATATTTTTCACAATAAATTCTTCCGACTGTGACTTTTTTCACAGAAATCACCAAAAACCACAAAAAACTAACACGAAAACAAATTTGTTACTAAATTAGACTTAACAATCCAGGGATTATGGATTATTATTTAGCATGGTATGCTGTATAAATGGGCATACTGTATCCAGGTAACTAAAGTACAATTCTATATTGACAGGAGATTTATATGGCAAACAAAATTACTATTATTGGTGCCGGACAGGTTGGTTCTTCTGTAGCTTACGCACTTTGTCTTAAGGCTGTAGCAACAGAAATCGTTCTCATTGACATTGACGAAAAGCGCGCTAAGGGCGAAGCAATGGACATTCGTCAGGGTACACCTTACATGGCTCCTGTAAACATCCACGCAGGAACTTACGAAGATGCAAAGAACTCTGACATCGTCATCATCACTTCTGGTGTTGGCCGCAAGCCTGGTCAGTCTCGTCTTGATCTTGCTCAGATCAACGTAAACATCTTCAAGACAATCATCCCACAGATCACAAAGGCAGCACCTGACGCAATCTACGTTCTCGTAGCAAACCCTGTTGATGTTCTTACATACCAGCTCGTTAAGTCTTCTAACATTCCTGCAAACCACATCATCGGTACAGGTACACTTCTTGATACAGCTCGTCTCCGCACAAAGATTGCTGATGAATACGGAATCGGACAGGCTAACCTCCACGCATATGTATTCGGTGAACACGGAGACTCTTCATTCGTACCTTGGTCACTCGTAAACATCGCTTCAGTTCCAGTAAACGACTACAACAACGCTGTAGGCAACAAGCATGCTGAACTCAACCGCGACGATGTAGAAGAATACGTACGCAAGTCAGGCGGAATGATCATCGAAGCAAAGAAGTGCACAAACTACGCTATCGGTGTTACTACAGCACGTCTCTGCGAAATCATCCACAACAACAACCCTTCTGTAACAATCGTTTCTACATTGCTCCAGGGTGAATACGGAATTTCTGACGTATGTCTCTCAATCCCTACAGTTGTAGGCGGAAACGGTGTTGAAGGACGCCTTGCACCTGCCCTCACAGACGATGAAGTTGAAAAGCTCAAGAAGTCTGCAGAAGCACTCAAGAACGTAATCAGCCAGCTTGACTTTAACTAAGGATATACAAATGGAAAAATACAGAATTGAACATGATTCAATGGGCGAAGTAAAGGTTCCTGCAGACAAGCTCTGGGGTGCCCAGACTGAACGCAGCCACGAAAACTTCCTCATCGGTGTAGGCATCGAAACAATGCCACGCGAAATCACAAAGGCTTTCGGCTACCTCAAGAAGGCAGCTGCAATGGCTAACAATGCCCTTAAGCCTGAGAAAATGACAAACAAAAAGCTCAAGGCAATCTCAAAGGCTTGTGATGAAGTCATCAGCGGTTCTCTCAACGAAAACTTCCCTCTCGTTGTATGGCAGACAGGTTCAGGTACACAGTCGAACATGAACTGCAACGAAGTTGTCGCAAACCGCGCAAACCAGATTGCAGGAGAAAAGATCTGTCATCCAAACGACGACATCAACATGTCTCAGTCTTCAAACGACACATTCCCTACAGCAATGCACATCGCTGCTGTTGTTGAACTTGAAGACAAGCTTTTCCCAGCAATTGACCTCCTCGTTGATACATTCAAGAAGCTTGAAAAGGTAAACAAGGGCATCGTTAAGTCTGGACGCACACACCTTCAGGATGCAGTACCTATCCAGTTCAGCCAGGAAATCAGCGGATGGAGAACTTCTCTTGAACGCGACAAGGAAATGCTCAAGTCTACACTTCCATACCTCAAGCAGCTTGCCCTCGGTGGTACAGCAGTAGGTACAGGACTCAACGCACCTAAGGGATTTGACAAGCTTGTTGCAGAAAAGGTTTCTGAACTTACAGGAAAGAAATTCGTTACAGCACCTAACAAGTTCCACGCCCTTACATCAAAGGACGAAATCACATTCGCACACGGTGGACTCAAGGCTCTCGCAGCAGACCTCATGAAGATCGCCAACGACGTTCGCTGGCTTGCTTCTGGTCCTCGCTGTGGCATCGGTGAAATCTACATTCCTGAAAATGAACCTGGTTCATCAATCATGCCTGGTAAGGTAAACCCTACCCAGTGTGAGGCAATGACAATGGTTGCTGTTCAGGTTATGGGTAACGACGCAGCAGTTGGAATGGCAGCATCTCAGGGCAACTTTGAACTCAACGTGTTCATGCCTGTAATCGCCTACAACTTCCTCCAGTCTGTAAGACTCCTTGCAGAAGTAATGGTAAGCTTCAACAACAACTGTGCTGTTGGAATCAAGGCAAACAAAGAAAAGATGCACTTCAACCTCTACAACTCTTTGATGCTCGTTACAGCCCTTAACCCATACATCGGTTATGAAAACGCTGCAAAGACAAGCCACCTGGCTTATGAAAAGAATATCTCACTCAAGGATGCTTGTGTTCAGCTTGGATTCATGACTCCTGCAGAGTTTGACAAGGTATTCCATCCGGAACAGATGGCTAAATAATTATCAATTCATAATTCATAATTAAGAATCAATAATTGTGAATTATGAGTTACTCAACATGAAACTTAATTATGCATTGTGAATTATGCATTGTGAATTATCAAATAATTTTGGGAGAAAAGAATGAGTGACCAGACAAACACACTAACTTATTCTTACTTTCCTGGATGTACATTGAAGAACAAGGCCAAGGAACTTGATAACTACGGCCGCAAGTGTGCAGAAGCCCTCGGTTTCAAACTTGAAGAAATCGAAGACTGGCAGTGCTGCGGTGGTGTTTATCCAACAGGCAAGAATGAAATTGCCTCAAAACTTCCTTCAGTTCGTGCTCTTGCTGACTCCAGGGATAAGAACCAGGCATTGGTAACATTGTGTTCAGCTTGTTACAATGTCATCAAGCAGGTAAACAACGACCTGCAGAACGATGAGAATACAATTCTCAAAGTAAACAACTATCTCGCTCAGGACGGTATTGAATACCACGGAGAAACAAAAGTTCTCCACTTCCTTGAAGTACTCCGCGACGAAATCGGTTGGGACAAGGTAAAGGCTGCCGTTAAGAATCCTCTCAAGGGAAAGAAAATCGGCGCTTACTACGGATGTCTCCTCCTCCGCCCTGGAAAGGTCATGGAATTTGATGATCCTGAAAATCCACAGATTCTTGAAGACTTCATCAAGGCTATCGGTGCAACTCCAGTAATCTATGCTGAACGCAATGAATGCTGCGGTGCATACGCTTCATTTGAAGATCCTTCAATCCCACAGACCCGTGCAAAGAAGATCATTACAAACGCACAGGACATGGGTGCAGACTTCCTCGTAACAAGCTGTCCACTCTGCCGCTACAACCTGATCAAGAATCAGGGCGACACAAACATGGACGTTATCTACTTTACAGAACTTCTTGCTGAAGCTCTAGGCGTAAAGGAGGAAGCATAATGCTCGAAGCAGAAATCCAGAGTTACAAAGACAGAATTCTTGAAACTAGCGGTGTCAACCCTAAGAAATGCATGGTTTGCGGAAAATGTTCTGGAACTTGCCCTAACTACGACGCAATGGAATACCATCCACATCAGTTTGTTCAGATGGTAGAAAACGGTGAAATCGAACCATTGCTCAAGAGCAAGTCAATCTATGCATGTTTGTCTTGTTTTGCTTGTCTCGAACGCTGCCCACGCCAGGTAGAACCAGCAAAACTTATCGATGCAGTACGCACAGTTGTTGAACGCGAACGTGGCCCACTCCATCTTGATCCTTCTCAGGTTCCTGAAAAGCTTGATGCAGACACACCACAGCAGCTTTTGATGAGTGCATTCAGAAAGTACCGCAAATAGGAGCACAGTAGAAATATGGAAAGAATTGGTGTTTTTGTATGTCACTGTGGTACCAACATTGCAGGTACAGTTGACGTAGCAAAAGTCGCAGAAGAAGTTGGCAAGATGCCAGAGGTTGTTTTCTCAACCAACTACACATACATGTGTTCTTCTGCCGGTCAGAAAATGATTGAAGACCACATTAAAGAAGACAAGCTTACAGGTGTTGTACTCTGTTCTTGTTCTCCACGCATGCACGAAAAGACATTCCGCTCTTGTGCAGCACGCGCAGGCCTCAATCAGTTCAAAGTTGAAATTGCAAACATCCGTGAACAGACTTCATGGGTCGGCAAAAATATTGAAGAAAATACAGAAAAGGCAATCGCACTTGCTAAGGCTGCAGTTGCAAAGACTGTCCTCAACACTCCTCTTACAGAAGGTGAAACTCCTGTTACAAAGAGAGCTCTTGTTATTGGTGGCGGTATTGCAGGTATTACAGCAGCCCTCGACATTGCAGATGCAGGTTTCCCTGTAGACATCGTTGAAAAGAAAGTTACAGTCGGCGGAAAGATGGCAATGCTCGACAAGACATTCCCTACTCTTGACTGTGCTTCTTGTATCGTTACTCCAAAAATGACAGAAGTAAGTCAGAATCCTAACATCAGAATTCTTTCTTACTCGGAAGTTGTTGGCGTAAAGGGATACATCGGAAACTTCACCATCGACATCAAGCGCCATGCACGCTATGTTGACGAGACAAAGTGCACAGGTTGTGGTGCATGTATCGAAGCCTGTCCAAACAAGAAGGTTCCAAACGACTTTAACCTTAATCTTGACAACAAGAAGGCAATCTACATTCCATTCGCACAGGCTGTTCCAAAGGTAGCTACAATCGATGCAAATTACTGTTTGCACCAGAAGGCAGCAAAGAACGGCAAGGAAGCTTGTGGATTCTGCCAGAAGGCATGTGGAGTTGGAGCAATCGACTTCAACATGCAGGATGAAGTAATCACAGAAAAGTACGGTACAATCATCGTAGCAACTGGTTACAATCCAATTGAACTTACAAAGTTTGACGAATACGCATACAGCCAGAGCCCAGACGTTGTTTCATCACTTGAATTCGAACGCCTCTGCAATGCTTCTGGTCCTACAAGCGGTCACCTTAAGCGTCCATCAGACGGAAAGGAACCAAAGAACATCGTATTCGTTCAGTGTGTTGGATCACGCTGTGCAGCCGATGCATCAAAGGGTCATGAATACTGTTCAAAGATCTGCTGTATGTACACAGCTAAGCACGCAATCCTTACACGCGACCACTATCCTGACACAAACGTTTGGGTATTCTACATCGACGTTCGTACTCCAGGTAAGCTCTTTGATGAATTCTACCGCCGTGCAGTTGAACAGTATGGCGTTCACTACATCAAGGGCCAGGTAGGAAAAGTTACACCGCTTTCAGACGGAACTCTTGACGTCCAGGGTTCAGACCTTATCTTGAACAAGCAGGTTCATATCAAGGCTGACATGGTTGTTCTTGCTGCATCTATCGAAGCTGACAAATCAGCTCGTCCACTTGCAACAATGCTTACAACTTCAATGGACAACAACGACTTCTTCCTTGAAGCACACGCAAAGCTCCGCCCAGTAGAATCTCCTACAGCAGGTATCTTCCTCGCTGGCTGCTGCCAGGGACCAAAAGATATTCCTGAAACTGTAGCACAGTCTTCGGGTGCCGCTGCAAAAGCAATCTGTCTCCTCGTTAAAGACAGCCTCAAGACAAACCCTTGTACTGCACATCCAAACGAAAATCTTTGTAACGGATGTGGACAGTGTGTCAACGTTTGTCCTTACGGTGCAATTTCTTATGTTGATAAGGATTTCCGCGGACCAAACAGAACGACAATTACAAGACACGTTTCTCAGGTTAACACAGCAATGTGTCAGGGTTGTGGTGCATGTACAGTTGCCTGTCCTTCAGGTGCTATGGACTTGCACGGATTCTCTAACAGCCAGATCTTGGCAGAGGTAGATGCAGTACTATGAGTGAAACAAACAAGAACTGGACACCAAAAATCGTAGCTTTCTGCTGCAACTGGTGTTCTTACGCAGGTGCTGACCTGGCTGGAAACAACCGCCTTGACTACCCTGCAAACGTAAAGATCATCCGCATCCCATGCTCATGCCGCTTGAACCCATTGTTCATCCTCCGTGCATTCCAGCGTGGTGCTGACGGTGTTATTTTGTGTGGCTGCCACCCAGGTGACTGTCACTATTCAACAGGAAACTATTTTGCACGCCGTCGTATGACACTCCTCTTCTCAATGCTCAACTTCCTGGGAATTGAAAAGGAAAGAACTCGCGTAGAATGGTGTTCCGCTGCTGAAGGTGTACGCTTTGCAGGTCTCATGAACGACTTCGTTGCAAAGATTACGGCACTCGGTGAAAACAAGAAACTGGAGGACTTGAGATGCAAGAAAAACTAATCGCTCGCGCTAAGGAATTGCTTGCTGAAGGAAAAGTTCAGAAGGTTGTCGGATGGTCAAAGGGTCTCTTTGAAGACGACATCACTCCAGCAGTATTTTCTTCAGCAGAAGAACTGGACAAGGGATTTGTCTTCAACAAGTATTGCAAGGCAAACCTTTCAAAGTATCTCGTAAAGATTACTCGTGAAATTGAAGTAAAGAAAAGCACAACCCGCATGAACAATACAATGGCAAAGCAGAGGGATCCAAATGCACAGGATGCACCTATCCCATCTGAAGTTGTTCTTGTATTCCTCAAGCCAAATGATACTTATTCATTTACTCAGCTTCTTAAAGAAAACCGCATTACTCGTGATGACGTTTACGCAATCGGTGTTCCATGTCAGGATACTCTTGACGGTGGAAACGCTTGCGGGCCATGTGCCGGAAAGACACACGTTTCTTGTGACGAACTCATCGGTGCAGAACCTGGACAGGTTTACCAGGGTGAAAACAAGACAATGGAAATGGTTGCAAAGCTTGAAGCCATGACAGACGATGAAAGATTCGAATTCTGGCGCGGTGAAATGTCACGCTGTATCCGTTGTAATGCATGTCGTAATGTTTGTCCTGCATGTACATGTGAAAAGTGTGTATTCGACAACAATGCCCTCTACACAACACAGAAAGTTGCAGAAACAAGTTTCGAAGAAAACCTCTTCCACATCATCCGCGCATGGCACGTAACAGGCCGCTGTACAGGTTGTGGAGAATGTTCAAGAGTTTGTCCTCAGAACATTCCGCTTCACCTCTTGAACGGAAAGATGGCAAAAGATATCAATGAAATCTACGGTCCATACCAGGCTGGTGCAGACATGGAATCTAAGCCTGCAATGCTCCGCTTTGAAGAAAATGACCCTGAGACAACAATCGTTTACGACAGATCTAATAACGGAGGTGCAGAATAATGCTTTCTATTTCTAAAGATAAGATTGATTCATTATTTGAACTCATCGGTTCAAAGCAGCCTTTGTATCTGCCTGTAGACAACAAAGCAGGAACTGCCGACTTCCAGAAATGGGGAAAAGGCACAAAGCTTTCTTCAGCACTCAAGACTGTTCGTTCTGCAAAGGACTTCTTCTTCCCAAAGACAGAACACATGGTTTCTTACCAGATGAACGGTCAGGAAGTTAAGGTTGAAGATCCAAGAAAAGACCTTGAGGACTTCGTAGTCTTCGGTGTAAGGGCTTGTGACGCAAAAGGCTTTGAATGCATCGACGGTGTTTACCTCAACATGAATCCTGTTGATTCATACTATAAGAACCGCCGCGACCACGGAACAGTAATCGTTCTTGCATGTAACGAACCTGCAAAGAACTGCTTCTGTTCTTCATACAAGATTGACGCTTCCCTTGCCTCTCCAGCCGGAGACGTAAGCTGCTGGCTTGCCGATGACAAGTACTTCTTCCAGGCAAACACAGAAAAGGGAAAGGCTTTCGTAGAAAATGCAAAGTCTGTTCTTGCAGATGCTGCTGATTCTGCAGTGGAAAGTGCAAAGAAGGACATTGCTGCAAAGATTGAAAAGCTTCCATTTGCTCACCTTGACCTTTCAAAGGTTGGAGACGTAAAACCTGAACAGATGATGAAGATTTTCAACTCTAAGGTTTGGGCAAAGGTTTCAGAACCTTGTGTTGGCTGTGGAACTTGTACATATGTGTGTCCAACATGTATGTGTTTCGATGTTCGTGACTTCAAGACAAACAACGGCATCCGTCAGATCCGCTGTTGGGATTCATGCATGTTCAACGACTTTACACAGATGGCTGCAGAAAACCCTCGTCACACACAGAAGGAACGCTCTCGCCAGAGATTCATGCACAAGCTTGTTTACTACCCAATGGCACACGAAGGAATGTTTGCCTGTGTTGGTTGCGGACGCTGTCTTGAAAGTTGCCCGGTAAACATGAACGCAGTCAAGGTTCTTAAAGCAATTTCTGAATCTGATGATATCTAGTAAGGAGAAAAAGATGGAAAACAATGAATCATTTATTCCTTACGTAGGAAAAATTATTGACATTAAGCAGGAAACTCCTGATGTAAAGACATTCCGCGTAGTTGGTCTCGACGGAAAGAAACTCTTTGAACACATCCCTGGACAGTGTGCAATGCTCATCGTTCC
Source organism: Treponema sp. (assembly GCF_045641405.1). GTDB lineage: Bacteria > Spirochaetota > Spirochaetia > Treponematales > Treponemataceae > Treponema_D. The sequence goes on along the minus strand of NZ_JAZUGX010000020.1, from coordinate 16,630 downwards.
AGGAGTTGGCGAATCAATGATTTCTATCACTTCTTCTCCAACAATGCAGGATGCAATGGAATTCTCAATCAAACGCTGTGGTTGTGTAACTGAATGGCTTCACAACGCAGAAGTTGGCCAGCAGATTTGTCTTCGCGGACCTGTTGGAAACGGATTCCCAGTAGAAGGTGCCCTCAAAGGAAAGGACATCCTCGTTATCGCCGGTGGTATCGGTATTGCTCCAGTTCACTCTGTAGTTAACTACATGATGGACAACCGCGCAAACTACGGAAAGATCCAGGTTATCTATGGTGCTCGTTCAAAGGCTGACCTTGTTCGCCTTGATGAAATGCAGAACTCATGGATGAAGCAGCCAAACTGCTCTATCGACATCACAATCGACCGTGCAGAAGAAGGCTGGGATGGACACGTAGGATTCGTTCCTCCATTCATTACTGAACTCAAGCCTGATGCAGGCATGACAGTAATCATGTGTGGACCTCCAATCCTCATCCACATGTCTTTGAAGATCCTCAAGGACCTTGGATTCAAGGACGAACAGATCTTCACAACAATGGAAATGAGAATGAAGTGCGGTATCGGAAAATGCGGTCGCTGTAACATCGGTGACAAGTTCGTCTGCAAAGACGGTCCGGTATTCAGCTTTGATCAGTTGGGTGAATTACCACCAGAATATTAAGTCACGAAATCGCCATCCGTGGCGATTTCGTTCTGCGAGTTTTTCAAATGAAAAACTCGCGGGCATCATTAGCTAAACAGATGACGCGCCGTCCTGGCGCTCTAAAGCTATAGGAGAAAAATATGGCAGAAAAGGAAATGGCCACAATCTATATTTTTGGCAAGAAATACAGCGTTCCTGCAGAACTTACAATCATGAACGCTATGGAATACGCAGGTTACCAGCTTAAGCGCGGTTGCGGTTGCCGCAACGGTTTCTGTGGTGCCTGTGCAACAATCTACCGCATCAAGGGAACAAACCAGCTTCAGACATGTCTCGCATGTTCAAAGAAGGTTGAGAATGACATGTACATTGCAACCCTCCCATTCTTCCCTCTCGTAAAGCAGGTTTACGACATCAACACAGTAAAGCCTGAACAGTCAATCATGATGCAGCTCTACCCAGAGATCTACTCATGTGTTGGTTGTAACGCTTGTACTCGTGCATGTCCACAGAGCCTCAACACAATGCAGTACATCGCTTACGCTCAGCGCGGAGACTTTGCAAAGGCAGCAGACCTTTCATTCGACTGCGTAATGTGCGGATGCTGTTCTTCACGCTGTCCAGCAGGAATCAGCCACCCACAGGTTGCAGAACTTGCACGCCGTATCAACGGTAAGTACCTCCAGCCACAGACTCAGCACCTCATCGACCGTGTTGCTGAAATCGACGAAGGAAAGTGCGAGGCAGCAATCCAGGAAATGATGAACAACTCCATCGACAAGATGAAGGAACTCTATAACAACCGCGACATAGAGAAATAAGGAGACATTACATGTACGGAAATTACTTAGACGAAGCAGCAAAAATCGTTGCTGAAAAGCGTGAAGAAAACCTTAAATTTGAACATGCACGTCTCACTGCAGACGAAAAGGATCAGATCCTCAAGGAATATCACCCAGACCGTATCGCAAGCGAATTCACAGAACTCAAGATTGGTCCTAACAAGGGACAGAAGGCTCCTATCCAGCTTACAGAAATGCTTCAGGCAAAGCCTCGCATCGCTCCAGAACACATTGACCTTGCTCATGTAGACTACGAAACAGATGTTCTCGTAATCGGTGGTGGTGGAGCTGGTACATCAGCTGCCATCATGGCATCTGAAGCAGGTGCAAAGGTTCTCCTTGCAACAAAGCTCCGTGTTGGTGATGCTAACACAATGATGGCAGAAGGGGGTATCCAGGGTGCTGGTAAACCTAACGACAGCCCAGCACAGCACTACCTTGACTGTTTTGGTGGCGGACACTTTGACGGAAAGCCAGAACTCGTATACACACTTACAAACAAGGCTCCATCTGTAATCAAGTGGCTCAACGACCTTGGTGTTGAATTCGACAAGGAAGCTGACGGTACAATGGTTACAACACACGGTGGCGGAACAAGCCGCAAGCGTATGCACGCATGTAAGGACTACTCAGGTGCTGAAATCATGCGCACACTCCGTGACGAAGTTTTCAACCGCCCAGATCAGATTACAGTTGTAGACTTTACAGCTGCAGTTGAACTCATCAAGAACGACAAGGGTGAAGTTTGTGGTGCAGTTCTTGAAAACGTTGAAACAGGTGAAGTTCGCATCGCAAAGGCAAAGGTTGTAATCATCGCAACTGGTGGAGCTGGACGCATGCACTACCAGGGATTCCCAACATCAAACCACTACGGTGCAACAGCTGACGGTCTCGTTATGGCATACCGCGCAGGTGCAAAGCTCCTTTACCAGGATTCACTTCAGTACCACCCAACAGGTGCTGCATACCCAACACAGATCCTCGGTAAGCTTGTTACAGAAAAGGTTCGTTCCCTCGGTGCAAAGCTCATCAACAAGGACGGTGAAGTTTACATCCACCCTCTTGAAACACGTGACGTTAACGCTTCTGGTATCATCAAGGAAGTACGCAACGGACGCGGTGTAGAAAATGATGTTCAGCCTGCTGTATGGCTCGACACTCCAATGATCGAAATGATTCACGGAGAAGGAACAATCCTTAAGTCAATTCCAGCTATGTACAACATGTTCATCAAGTACGGAATCGATATCCGCAAGGAACCAATCCTTGTTTACCCAACACTCCACTACCAGAATGGTGGTGTTGAAATCGACAAGACATGCCACACAAATGTTGCAAACCTCCTCGTTGCAGGTGAAGCATCTGGTGGTGTTCACGGAACAAACCGCTTGATGGGTAACTCACTCCTCGACGTTGTTGTATTCGGTCGTGAAGCTGGTATCGAAGCAGGAAAGATGTTCAAGAACATCAGCCTCTCTGACACAAGCAAGATGAACCTTGACCACGTTGCTGCATTCGAAAAGGAAAGAGCTCAAGCTGGAATCACAGGTGATGTAACATCTCCAAAGGTTCTCCCAAGCTACACACACGGAAACAAAGAGTTTGAAAAGAAGCCTTTCCCAGGTGCATCAAAGTAAAATCCAATAGGTGCCGCGAGTTTCCGTCAGGAAACTCGTCGAGAAAGAGCGAAGCTCTTTCTCAATTCCCTGGAGCATCAAAGTAAAATCTAATGGATGCCGCGAGTTTCCTGGGGGAAACTCGTCGGGAAAGAGCGAAGCTCTTTCTCATAGCCCTTCTGTTGATTCAGGAGGGCTTTTTTTTGCATTCAATTGGATTCTTAACAAAAAAATCAAAATCTTTTATCATGGTTGAAAGGACTGCACTGGACATCAATTTGAATGACATATGAAAAATATGAAAAACATAATCATTGGAGCAATATTTTTAATATACTCGGCCGGAGCCTTTGGATTGGAAAACTTTACAACAAAAGTAAAACCTGTTGAACTGGACATTGAGCTTTTCTGGAAATGCAGACCGTGGAAAGACAACAAGCTTATGACCATAGACGGAAAAGGACGTTTTGCGACTGTGGAATTTTCGGTGGACAAAAAAGGCCATGACAAAGCAAAGGTTGTTCCGTTGTGCCAGTATCCAAAGCGCGGTGATATTACAAACCATTTCTGGGTTTTTCCTGAATCAGAGACAGTGTGTGTATGGTCTAAATTAATGATGCACGTCTACAACAACAAGACAAAGAAAAAGAATTCTTTTGTTCCTGTATTGTCCTGGAAAGGATTTTTCAATAAAGCTTTTGAACTATCAAAGAAAGATCTATATATGCATTTCTATTATTTTACAGATAACAGTGATTTTAATGAAAGACATATGTATGTTTCTTATGACCAGAAAAAAAAAGATGTAGATGATGATGACTTTGGTGATCTTCAGAGGGAAGACCTGCTTATACAGATGGAACCTTATGGGAGAGATTTTCTTGCATGCGAAGTAGACTATAAAGATTACTCATGCGAATATTTTTACTACAACATAGACTCCAAGGAAAGAAAGTCTGATGATTTCACCAGAAAATTGACAGAGCTGTTCTCTTATTCTCCATACGAAGTCTACATCAACAGGGAAGAAAGATTTCTTATATCAAACATCAAGAAAAAAATCGACAATCGAAAGCAGCAGGAAAATGTCCTAATGACATGGGATGAAGGAAACAGGAATTTTAAAATCATCCCTTTTGACCATCTGGTACCATCAGAAAAAAAATTGAAATTCCCATTTACACCTGTATCTGACGACCGCCACTGGGCTCTTGGTATCATCACTGGATACAAAGACCCAGAAGATCAGTGCAGAACTTTTTTCAAATATGCATTCATTAATTTTGACAAAAAATATCCAGCAAATATCAGCCCCCTGATACTGATCGATGAGCATCATATCAACGGTCATCCTGAAGGTGATTTATGGGAATATGGAACTTTCTTTGAACATCCTGTCTACGGAACATGTTTTATTTATTCCTACACAAATCATTCTGGAATCAAAAAAACATACCTTTATAAAATGAGCGACTTTGAAAAAGAAATTGAAGAAATGATGAAATAAAAAGATTGAAGATGAAGACAAATCTATAGACAGTAAAAAAAATGGAGGAAATATATGATGAAAAAAACTGCAGTTTTCGGCCTGCTGCTTTCTTTTGCGATCAGCGCATTTTGTTTTGATTACAACAAGGAAAACTTTTCACTAAATCTGGATATTGAAACAGGTTTGTATTTTTATGAAAAAAACGTCTATATCATCGGCTATGAAGGAAAAATATGGAAGGATGATCGGCCGGCAAAACTGACTGACGAACACAGCTACACTTCTCTCAAGCTGAAAAAAAATCCGTATTATGGAAACGGCGAAGAAAAGACTTTGTATTTCTTAGATCTGAATGGAATAATTTTTCATATGCCATTTGTAAAAAACAGCAAACCAAAAGAATCAACTCTTGAATTGTTCAAGAATATCTATGGAGGAGTCAAAAAAATCACGGCGTCTTCTGAACTGTCGGAAAAAACAAAATCTGGAGAGACAACTTATTCAGTCACAAATGTACTGACCCTTGGATCAGAAAAAGAAACTGGGTATTTCTTTCTTCCTTTAGGTTGTCCCTGGGTTCCGGATATTTCCAAAGACAAGGAGCCTTACATTGATTTTGAACTGCAGTATGAAAGAAGCTCCATCCACATATTGCCGGGCTTTGTTGATTTTTCACGCAGGCACTTGTGGAAACAGAATGCACGGCCAAAGACAATAGAAGTCATAGATCTTGACAGTTTAAAGAGCCTTGGAAAATTCACAATAAATGACAGGATCGATTTTACAAGCATTGATCTGCCAGCGTCCGTAAAAAACGTGAGGATCAGATTCATCGATTTTTATCCGGGAACAAAATATCAGGACCCATGCGTTTCTTCAATTTATTTTGGAACCGACATGTGGCCATACAAAGGCAACCACGGCAAACACACATTTGAAGAAGGCGGATATTTTTACAAACTATTCAACGGACAGTAAAAAAAAAATGAAAAACAACGAAATAACTCCAACCGCCAAAAAAGTTTACGACTATCTGCGGACAATTCCAGAAGGAAAAGTTGTAACCTACGGACAGATTGCAGAGCATCTTGGAAACAAAAAAATGTGCCGTGCCGTAGGCAACATCCTTCATGCAAATCCACTGCCCGACTACTACCCTTGCTACAAGGTGGTAAACGCCCAGGGAAAACTTGCACAAAACTTTGGACTTGGAATAGAGGAACAGAAACGCCGCCTTGAAAAGGACGGAATCAAAGTTGAAGATTATAGGGTGACTCTAGAATTATATCAATGGATAACTTAAATATATAATTATTCTTACATTTTATCGTAATGAGTTTTGCATTGCAGGATCCTTAGATTCCCGTTTTCATCAATTTTATAAACAAGACGATCTTTTTCATTGATTTCTCTACTATACATTCCGCTCAGATTGTATTTCAACGCTTCAGGTTTGCCGATTCCCTTATCAACCCCGTTTTTATCAATGTCTTCAATCAATGAAATAATTTTTTTATATGATTTTTTATCACCATTGAGCAGATATGAATTTAAATCCCGCCAAGCTTCTTCATCCCAAAGGATCTTCAATTTTCAACCTCTGGGGAAGCAACGTTTAAATTCATGTCCGTTATGATGTACTTCCCTTCGTCTATCCTTTTATCTGCATCAAGTATATGGGATACATTTTCATTACTGTAAAATGAATCAACTTTGATTTCAAAAGGAATTTTCTGTTCCCTGACAACTGCTTTTGCAAATAGATTGAAAGCCGTCGAGGCAGAAAGTCCAACAGTATCACAGAATTCCAGGAATGCATTGTGAGTTTTATCATCCAATCTGACACTTAATGTAGCCATTATACACACCTCTGCCATCAAATGTAATCAAAAAGACACATTTTGTCAAATTTGATATTGAATTAAAATACTCCATTCATATTCCACATTAACTTCAAAGCGTTCCAGCACCACAACCTTACATTCAAATTTGAAAGCATCTTCATTGTAAAATAAATCTATTTTTTGTATATTGAAATCAAGAGGAGAATGCCATGGAATTTTTGTTGAACCTCATTTTACTTATCGTTGGGTTTATTATGCTTGTAAAAGGTGCAGACTGGTTTGTAGACTCGGCTGCGGGAATTGCACAGAAGATTGGAGTTCCTGAACTTGTAATCGGACTTACACTTGTTGCATTTGGAACATCAGCACCAGAACTTTCAGTCTCCCTTACATCAGCACTTAAAATGCATTCTGCAGGAATTACAATAGGGAATGTTGTTGGAAGCAACATCATGAACATCGTCCTTATTCTTGGCATAACAGCCCTCATCTGCAAAATTCCATGCCAGAAAAATTCCCTAGTACTGGACATTCCGTACATGCTTGGAGCCACGATTCTTTTCATTGTCCTTGGATACTTTGGAAACTCATTTTCAAATGTTGATGGCTATGTAATGGTATCTCTTCTTGTTGCATACATAATCATTCTCCTTGTTATTTCAATCAGAACAAAGACCAATCTTTTTGCAGAAGAAGATGATGATGATGAACCTGCTGAAAATCTTACAGGATTAAAACTTAACCTCAGTAAAATAAAATATGCATGGTGGTTCATGGCAATCCTCCTTGTAGTAGGACTTGCCTGCATAATCTATGGAAGCGACTTTGTCGTAAAATCCGCAACCGCCATTGCCAAAACTTTTGGCGTATCCGACAGAATCATAGGCCTTACGATGATTGCCTTTGGTACTTCCCTTCCTGAACTCATGACTTCAATTGCAGCTGCAAGGAAAGGAAAAACAGACATTGCCATCGGAAACATAATCGGAAGCAACATCTTCAACATCCTATGCGTTGCTGGAGTTACCGCATGCTTCATTCCAATTTCCTTTGACGGCTTCATGACAGATTCCTTGTTTGCCCTTGGAGCAGCACTTTTACTTGCACTCCTCTGCTATCTTCCAGGACATGCAATCAGACGCTGGGGAGGAATCGCAATGCTTGCAGCATACGTTACATACATGACAAAGCTTTTCATGGCATAGGATGCATCATGAACAATTTCTGGGAAACTAAAGCACTTAAAGATTTTTCACAAGACGAATGGGAAGCTGTCTGTGATGGATGCGGTTTATGTTGCTTCCGAAAAATTGTCGATGGATGGCTTTGGTGGAAGAAGATATTGAACACCAGAATTGCCTGCGACATGCTGAACTGTGAAACATGCCGCTGTATGGACTATGAACACCGTTTTGAAAAACAGCCAGAATGCTTAAAGCTTGAACGTACTAAAATAAAGGATTTCAAATGGCTTCCACAAACCTGTGCCTACAGACTTTTAAATGAGGGAAAACCACTTCCTCCATGGCATCCCCTTATAACAGGAATTCAGAACTCAGCTAAGGATGCTGGAGTCTGCGTCCAGAATCCAGTCAATGAGTCCCAAGTTGGAGACGACGACTGGTATGACTACGTGGTCTAGCCAGCCCTTCTGATTTCTTCAGCTATTTTCTTGATGAGAGAAACAAGCCCATCCAGCTTTTCGCTTGTCACCATTGGATTCAACAATGTAAATTTAAGGCATACCCTTTCATCACTTATCGTCTGTCCAACTACTATTCCATGCTTATGAAGAAGGATCCTACGGATCTTTTTATTGACTTCATCATTCTCTTCTCCTGTAAGATCTTTACCAACAGTACGGAAGACAACAGATGAAATTTCAGGTTCTGTCACTACTGCAAAACCGCAATCCTTTACAAGCACGGAATGAAAATACTGAGCATTTTTCATGCTTGTTGAAATGATTTCATCCCATCCATTCCTTCCACGCATAAGGAAACTTGTCCATACCTTAAGGGCATCAAAGCGTCTGGTCGTCTGAAGGGATTTACCGACAAGATTTGTATATCCATCCTCTTCATCTTCTTCACGGTTAAGATAATCGGCATGGATGGTAAGGGCGTCAAAATCTTTACCATCTTTTATAAGAACTGCACTTGCACTGATATTCAGAAGGAACATCTTATGGAAATCAACAGTAATTGAATCACAGAGCATAAGATCTGCAACACGGCACGAATATTCCTTACTGAGAATCACCCCACTACCGTAAGCGGCATCTGCATGAAGCCACATATTGTTCTTTTCACAGATTTCCTTCATTTCGGCAATCGGATCGATGGAACCAAAGTCAGTAGTTCCAACAGTTGCAACAGCAAGGAAAGGAATGTTTCCATCTGCAATATCTTTTTCCAAAAGCTTTCGGAAAGCATCCATGTCAATTTTTTTTCTGGAATCTACAGGTAACTTTACAACGCTTTCATAGCCTAGTCCAAGAATGTGAGCAGACTTTTCCATACTGAAATGACTTATCTCACTTGTATACATCCTGAGTTTTCTGTAGTTTTCTGGAAGTCCGTATTTTTTTACATCATGCTTAAGGATTTCATTGCAGAACCAATCCCGTGCAAGAATGATCGCCGTCTGATTAGATTGGCTTCCACCGCTTGTGAACACACCGTCAGCATTGTCATCATAGCCATACAGCTTACAAAGATGCTTTGTTACTTCAACTTCTATTTCCGTAGCTGCAGGAGCTTGATCCCAACTGTCCATGCTCTGGTTGTATGCACTGATAATCTGCTCAGCACTAAGACTTTCAATCAGCGCTGGAGAATGCAAATGGGGCATATAGTCAGTGCTTGAAGGACGAAGCATATTGGGGAGAATTTTTTCTTTGACCAGATCGAACATGGCATCAAAACCAATTCCCTTTTCTGGAAGAATGGAATCCATGTGTATGATTTTTTTTAGCTCTTCTGGTTCTGGACCTGTATAAGCCTTGCTGCTGTTGAATGCATCAAGGATCGCATCAGTTGTTTTGCCGATCATTGATAAGTAAAGTTCTTTGTCCGACAGTGTGTCTGTAAGAAAAATATTGTCCATATGCATGTCCTGATTATATTGGGAGTTGCCCAAAAATTATGTCGCCGCCATTGCGTGAGGTTTGTTTTTAGCATTCTCGTAAAACACCACTTTGAACGGACATAACCACTTATTTAAAAAAATTACGTCACTGCAAAAAAATTCACAATGACGTAAATGAATTGATCTTATTTTCCTGTAACTTCAGCGTTTACTTCAAGAACAACCTTCTCGAAGATATCAAGTCCGTGGTTAAGGTCTTCATCAGAAATGTTCAGGGCACAAAGGCATCTCATTACACTTCCGAATCTTCCACCCTTTTCCATCACAAGCTTGTTTTCAAAGCACATGTGCTGAACCTTTGCTGCAATATCTCCGCTAAAAGGATATGCACCAGTTGAATCCTTTTCTCCATTAGGATCAACGAATTCAATTCCGCACATAAGTCCACGGCCTCTTACATCGCCAATGATGCTGACCTTATCCTTTATCGCATTGATGCGACTACGGAACATGTCACCCTTGCGAGTTACCTCAGAAAGGAATTCCTGCTTAGAAACCCTGTTGAGAACAACGGTTCCTGCCTTCATGGCAAGCTGGTTTCCGCGGAAGGTTCCTGCGTGTGCTCCTGGCTGCCATTTATCAAGTTCCTTGTTGTAGACAACAACCGCCAAAGGCTGAGTTCCTCCGATGGCCTTTGAGATAAGGACTACATCAGGAATTATGTCTGAATATTCAAAAGCAAAAAGTTTTCCGCTGCGTCCCATGCCACACTGGATTTCATCGACAATCATAGGAATACCAAGTTCCTTTGTCACCCTTCTGATTGTCTGCATAAATTTCTCAGGCATAGGAATTACACCGCCTTCACCCTGAATAGGTTCAATGATTACGGCAGCAGGTCTTGGGATTCCGCTTTCTGGATCTTTCAATGTACGCTCAAAGAAATTGCAGCAGGCATCAATTCCTGCCTGCCCACCTAGACCAAACGGGCAGCGGTATGAATTAGGAGCTGGAAAGAAATGCACTTCTGGCATAAGACCGTTAATCTTGGACTTTGCCCCAAGGTTTCCTGTACATGCCATTGCACCATGTCCCATTCCGTGATAACCACCCTGGAAAGCAATAATGCTTGTTCGACCTGTGGCTGTCTTACACAATTTCAAGGCTGCGTCTGTAGCATCGGTTCCACTCGGAGAGCAAAACTGAATTCTTGCATTTTCTGAAAGTTCTTTCGGAAGGTTTGAAAGAAGAGTATGCACAAATGCGTCTTTAGTAGGTGTGGTTAAATCAAGGGTGTGAAGAGGTGCGCCGCTCGTAATAAGCTCCACCATTGCCTGATTTACTTCAGGGTCATTGTGACCAAGTGCAAGAGTTCCTGCTCCGCACAAAAAATCCAGATACTTGTTTCCTTCTACGTCCTCAACCCACGATCCACTGGCTTTTGCCAATGCAAATGGAAATTTGCGTGGATAGCTGCGGGCATTAGATTCTGTGGATTCCTGTCTGGTAATGAAATACTGATTGGTGCCCTTATTCTCAAGCATCGACTTTCTCCATTACTGAAATGAGGTTCATACCTCATCCTTAACTCGGGATAATTTCCAACAGCTGTCAACGTCAGCGTTTATGTTGTTCTGCAAGAATACCCCAAAAATCCTTTCATAACAATAGATTTAACAACACATTAGTAAAAAAAATCTGAATCTTTCCAACCCCTCGATATAACAGAATATTAAAAAAATCGATATTCCTTAGTTTTTTATGGGAGATAATCAGGCAGAATATTCTTCATCGACTGAAACAGCTTGTTTTTCTTTACCTTGTCACCGCCAGTAAGGACTTCAAGGCTTTTTCTTGCATCCTTTCTGCGGCTGTTGTCCTGGTATGTACAGGTACAGGTGCTTACAATGTATCCTCTTTCAGTTCCGTGCTCGATGATGGTCTGCTCATCACTATAGCAAAGAGGCCTGATTATCTGGCATGGATAATTGTTGTATTTCATGACAGGAGGCATGGTGGCAAATTCACCCTTGTCCAGCATGTTCATGAGCATGGTTTCAAGGATGTCATCAAGATGATGCCCCAGAGCAATCTTGTTGTAGCCATTTTCCATGGCATATCTTAAAAGTTCATTTCTCCGCTGGGTACTGCACCACCAGCAGTTCATCTTATGTCCAGGCTTTACTCGGTTCAGCACATCGATGAAGATGCTTTCAACATCCACTCCCCATTCTTTGAACATGGATGAAAGGCCATCGTTCAATGGAGGTGTTATTTCCGAATGAATGTGAATGCACTTGAATTCAAAATCAGCATTACGCCTTTTTGACCGCTGAGCAAAGTACTCTATAAGTGCCGTGGAATCCTTTCCACCGCTAGCCCCAAGAAGGATTCTGTCTCCAGGTTTGATCATTTCATAGTCAAAGCATGCCTTGTCAATAAGGCTGAAAAGAAGTGGTTGTGCCATATCGACATTATAGTAATTAATGTCAATTTATGCTAATATAGCACCGTCATTTTTTATTTTTTTTAGAGTTTTTATCAGCAAACTGGTGTTCCTAGAAACTGCTCCATTGGAATGCCAAAGAGTTTTATCACTTTATACCATAGGAGTTTTATTCAGGTTTATTGAAAATTCATTTTTTGGAGTAACTAAAATGGAGAAGTTCTCAAAAGAAGAAAAGCACGCGCAGTGCATCAAGGAAATCAGAGCAACTTTGATTGCCGCTGCCCTATGTTGTCTGTGGCACATCGGTACAGCGTTCATCCTTAACGGAAAAGGGCTTTATTTTCTGGGCATGCCTGCATGGTTTTCAGTTTCAGTATTCGGAACAGTAGTCTTGAGTATTGTTTCTGTAATCATCCTTGCAAAAAAAGTATTCAAGGACTTTGAATACGATGAGGAAGAGGTAGAATAAAAAATGACACACAATCAAATCATCATTCTCACCATTACCCTTGCATATCTTTTTTTCAATGCAGTGGCGGGTATCGTCTATGGCAGAAAAACAGAAAAAGCATCTTCCCTTTCAAAGGAAAAGAAGTATTTCATAGGTTCACGCGGACTTGGTGGATTTGTTCTTGCAATGACAACCATCGCAACCTACACTTCCGTAAGTTCTTTTGTTTCAGGACCAGGAGCAGCTGGAATGACCTTTGGATATGCCCAGGTTTGGATTGCCGCAGTACAGGTTCCTGTTGTTTTCCTGATCCTTGGAGTACTCGGAAACAAGATGGCCATCGTAGGTCGTCGTACTGGCGCAGTTTCTGTCGCAGGATACCTCAAGGCACGCTACAAGAGCGACGCACTGGTAATCGCAACAAGCCTTCTTATGGTGGCATTCATCATCGCCCAGATGATCTCACAGTTCAAGGGAGGCGCAACTTTGATTGAATCAATCACTGGAATTCCCTTTAAATGGGCTTTGATCATATTTGCGCTGACGGTAATCGTCTATACTTCCTTTGGAGGATTTACTGCAGTTGCACTCACTGATGCCATCCAGGGTATCGTCATGATGGTCGGCACATTCCTTCTGGTTCTCTTTGTACTCAAGGCGGGAGGAGGACTGGACGGAATCGATGTGGGACTCCAGAAAAACCTTCCAGGCGTATATGACGACATGTGGGCAAAATACAAGCCAGGGACATTGATTTCCTTCTGGATCCTTGTTGGATTTGGAACCCTAGGACTTCCACAGACAGCGGTACGCGCCCTTGGATTCAGCAGCACAAAGTCCCTTAAAAAGGCAATGGTCATCGGAACAATAACATGTTCCTTCATTCTTGTCGGAATGCACCTTGCTGGATGCTGGGCTGGAGCTATCGCGGACAAAAGCATGGTCAAGACTTCAGATTATTTCATTCCATTTGTAGTCCAGAACATCATGCCTGTAGGACTGGCTGGAATTTTTCTTGCAGCCCCTATGGCTGCGGTCATGTCAACGGTTGACTCCCTGCTTCTTCTTGCGGCTGTAGCAATACTCAAGGATCTCTACAAAACCTACATCGTAAAAAACGATGAAAAAAAACTAGCTGCATATGAAAAGCACTTCAAGCTTTCCTCGGCCCTCATAGTCTTTATTACGGGAGCTATCGTAGTTTTCTTTACATTGCACGCCTCAAAGATCATCTTCTTCCTGAATCTCTTTGCGTTCGGTGGTCTTGAATGTTCATTCTTCTGGCCCCTTGTCGGCGGACTTTTCTGGAAAAAGGGAACAAAAGAAGCTGCCCTAGGTTCATCATTAGGAGCAGTAGCTGTCTACATCCTATGCCACTATTTTGTCCACATAGCGGGAATCAATGCCGTCGTATGGGGACTTATTGCAGGCGGAACAATCTACTTTGCAACAGGATTCATTCAGAAAAAAAATCCTGATGCCGATGTGCTTGAAAACTGCTTTTAGTGAATTATAATTGTCTGTATGGAAGATAAATCTATGCAGACAAATCCTCAAGCCCTCCAGATGAAAAAAGTGGGCTTTTTTATGAACATAGCCATGGGAATCACAGTAAGCATCATACTTTCTGTCCATGGCAACCTTGCCTCAGGTCATTTTGCAATTCCAATGCTTATGGTCAGCATGGTGATTTCGTGCATTCTGGCTCTTTTTATAGGATTTTTACTTCCTGTAAAACCAGTCAAGGACAAGCTGACAGGAAACATGAAAATGCCAGCCAAATTTCTAGTCGCAAACATCATCACAAACATTTTCTACGTATTCATCATAACAACGGTGAACACGTCATTGATGATCATACTCGCAAGACACAACATGGATATCAACAACGTTCCTCTTTCAGTGCCTCGTCCGAGTATCCTTGCAGCCCTCCCAAAGTCATGGCTTTCAAGTTACATAGTTTCCTACATCGTCACTTTGATTCTTGAGCCTATTTACCTTAAAATAGCCTTTAAGAAATACGGAATTACAGCACAACGTCCATCTTGACGTCATTTTCTTCCGTAGGGACAGATTCAACAATCTGTGCGCCATAGCAGATTCCGCAGATCCATGGTTTTACATTGCCCTGGGCTGCGGTCTTTTTTTTCAGTTCAGAAAGAAATCTGTCATAGAAACCTTTTCCTCGACCAAGACGGCTGTTGTCCTTACCAAAGGCAAGACCTGGTACAAGCACAAGGATTTCATTCCCCTTCACCTTTGTCAAAAATTCTTCCATGACCAGTCTTTCTAGTCCCGCCTTAGGTTCAGCGATTCCCCATCTGTTGGATTCAGTCTGGCGGTTTGGCTCATCGGTCAGAAAATAGAATTCCATCTCGTTGGTCCCGTCTATGATCTTTGGGATGAGGACTTTTTTATCCTGCTGCAATGCCGTACGAAGAATTGGCAGAACATCAACTTCATCCTTCATCGGCATGAAACCGAAAACGCATTTAACCTTGCTGAATATTTCCGACTGTATGACTGCCATGCACTTTGACATGCTTTCAAAGGATTTTCCGACAGGATCAAGATCCGCAAGTATAGATTTCATTTCTTTTCTAAGTTCCGCTTTCGTCATGCTCCCATTCTACCACATCAATGAAATTAAATCTTCAGAACTTGCACAACTGATGGACATTTTGATTTCAATGAATCCTAAATGTAGTCTCTAATAAATATAAGCTAGATTCTTAAAATTTATGCTTAAAACTAATTGCCCTATATGGTACAAAGTTATAAAATAACTAAACTTTAATATAATTTCGAGGAATCTATTATGATTACTTATTTGTCAGCTGTCTGCTCGTCAGCTCTGTCAATCATTTTCATCGTATTTTTAATCGGTGCAATCGGATACCTTGTAGGCGCAATCAGCGTTAAAGGCATTTCTCTCGGAACTGCAGGAGTTCTTCTCATCGCCCTCTGCTATGGAGTTCTCATCCAGTACTTCCCAAATTTCAACATCGGGGAAAAGCAGATTGTTCTTTGGAGTGACAAGATCAAGGCAAACTTCTCCATCGTTTCAAATATCGGAACAGCACTCTTCGTTACTGCCGTTGGTCTCATTGCAGGTCCTAAATTCTTCAGAACTTTCAACAGAAGCTCAATCGCATATCTTGTAATGGGAATCGTAGTCATCGGACTCGGTGCTCTTACAGCAATCATCTGCGTAAAGCTTGACGACAACCTCAGCGCCAACATGGCAGCAGGTCTTCTTACTGGTGGCCTTACATCTACACCTGGTTTCTCCGCAGCAAAGGAAGCCGTTGAAGGTGCCGCACAGGATGAAATCTCGGCAGGATACGGAATCGCATACCTTTACGGTGTTCTCGGTGTAGTTCTTTTCGTTCAGATCGTTCCAAAAATCCTCAAGATCGACATTGCAAAGGAAAGAGAATCCTTCGTTGCAGCAGGTTCAGTTACAATCCCGGAACCAAAGGGAAAGCTTTTCAAGATCGAAGAATTCGGTTTCTTCCCATTCTTCCTTGCAGTTGCAATCGGATGTCTCATCGGTGCAATCAAGATTCCTATCGGTGGAGGTTCTTACTTCTCTCTCGGTAATTCAGGCGGAACTTTGATCGGCGGTCTCATCATCGGCCACTTCGGAAAAATCGGATGCCTTGACTGCCGTCTTTCAAAGCAGACACTCAACTTCATGCGCGAGCTTGGTCTCGTTCTCTTCCTTATCGGTGCTGGTGTTCCAGGTGGAGTAAACTTCGTTTCAAACGTCAAGCTTTCATACTTCATCTATGGTGCAATCATGACAACGGTTCCAATGATTGTCGGATATGTATTTGCTCGCTATGTATTCAAGCTTTCAATCTTCAACAACCTTGGTTCAATCACAGGTGGTATGACTTCTACTCCAGCTCTCGGTACACTTATCGCTACAGCTGGAACAGATGAAGTTTCTGCAGCATACGCTGCAACATACCCTCTTGCCCTTGTATCAATCGTTCTTGCCTCAAAGATCATCGTAATGCTTTTCTAAAGCAGTTGGCATCTTAAAATCATAACCACCCCTCAAAGGGGTGGTTTGCACTGTGGCTATAAGCCAAGTGTCTCAAACATGCGTCTCAAGGCGCTTGCTTTCACTAACGTTCAAGCCTACCGTAGTTTGACACCCGCAGGGGCATGAAGCCCCGT
>NZ_JAZUGX010000019.1:0-32792 GCF_045641405.1 Treponema sp. | reverse complement strand
CCTCGATTTCACTCTTTGAATTATCATAAGAGACATTTTCTGCAGCAAATCCACCCTGCGTTTTGTTGAACGCCTCAACGCCTTTATCTAAGGCTTCATCGACCGCCGCTGCATTTTCATATTTACTTATTCCCATTTGCTTCACTCCTTCGTGTAGAATACTTCACCGTCTGCTGTTCTGAACGTATCCATGTCACTTGTAAAAAACGCCTTCTTTAACGATATCCATTCGTATTCGGTAGGATATCCTTCGTCATCGACTGCTTTCACGGACAGAACGTCTCCGACCTTCGCTTTCATTTTCGGAAGTCCGGAACCGCCTTCTTTGAGGAAATCCTCAAGTGACTGTCCGTTATGCTCAATGAATTTTGTCCAAGTGACCGGATATGTCAAATCAGTGATTAACGGATACTGTACTGTTAATGTATCTCTGTCCACTCATATCACGCCTTTACGATGATTGTAGCTGAGCCGTTAAGTACCTGAATGCTTCGATAAACATAATAATCTTCGCCGCTTAGAACCATTACCGTAGGCTCTAAGAAACCGCCTGTGAATCCGCTGACTTCAAACCTTACAGTTCCGAATCTCACCGGAAGTGCGTAGTACCAGTAAGCATTTGATACTGAAATGTTTAAATCACGGTATGCTACATTTGTCATAATCTTGTTGAGGCTGTTCATCTGTGACTGTGTAGGCGTAGCCGCTGTGCTCTGCCCATAGTAAACATAGTTTTCTTCACGTTCGATTTCGCCTTCCTCAATCGCTGTTACGCGCTGGTCAAGTCCTCTGATAAGATTGTTTACTTCGTTTATGGCAATTGTAACATTGCGCATATCGTCAAGCTGATTATCCTTGACTTTGAGTATTTCAGCCATGATTCTTTCAATTTCCGCCTTGGTTTCTGTGTCTATGTCGGCATTGCTTTTCAGGATCCTGTCGAGCGTGTCGAAGTTTTCCGAAAGTTTGAGAATGTCTGCTGCATCGTCATAGCCAGGTAAATTCATCTTTAACCATTCTGTCGAGTTCATGTCGTTCCTCCTTTATTGAATTTGAAATATCCATCCGTTGTTGATTTTGCGGTCGGTGCAATAACGTTCGTGAAGCTGTTCTGCCGCACGAAACTGCTAACCAGTGAACCTAATTCAATTGATACTGTCGAGCCGTTGAGCGCATCTGTAACCTTCCTTACAACCTTCACCTGCTGAGAAGGGTCTGCGGAATCAACCCGTATGCCAAGGTCATCGCAGTAAATGAATCCGGTATCCCCTACCTCGCATTTCTTCAGAACATTAAATTCCGAATACATCGGACTGTTTCCGAGTTCGGCATAATTAACCTTGTAGGAAACCTTCGGATAGTTGATTGTTTCAAAAAAGTTTTTCGTATCCTCGCCAAGCTGTCCTCTGTCCTCACTGTAATTGAATGTGACCGTCCGAGTGAATTTGTGAGGAAGTGGAACGCCGCCCCATTCTGCATAACCTTTGTTTCCGAAGTTGTCGTCTGTCAGAAGTAAGCTGCAGAAGTTAGACCAGTCAACAGTTCGTTCAATGTCAATCATGTCAACGCCGTACTGAATCGAAAATGCACCGCTTCTGCTGTGTTCTTTTTTTGGAAGTATCGAGAAATATGTGTTATGCCTGTATATTTCAGCATCGAACATATTCGTGAGTGAATTACTTCCGGTACCGATTAATGCAGCCGTTACGGAATCGTTCCTGTACTCAGCAGTTCCGGTAGCCTGTATATCTATGAAATACGAAAAATTATAGAAATCAGGGTCAGTGTCATTTATCTGATAATCACCCGCGGCTTCGTTATTGTTCATGATATGCTCAAGCAGCCAGTGCGCTGTGTCATACACGCTTATATTCCTCAGATATTTGTGATTGAGGTCATAGAAGATATGCAGACAGTTTGCGGATTGCACCTTTTTACCTGTCTTATCAAGTTTCACCTTTGATTTTAAGATTCTGAACAGCTCGCCGTTTGCCTTGATTATGTTATGATCAGATAGTGCCTTCCATTTACCGAGTTCATCTATTGGATGTTCGATGTATAGCTCATATGTCCCGTTTAATTCCTCTGTTATTTCGCATATAGACGGCTCTAATACACATATCCCGTGATTGTCGAATTTATCCTGTGGCTGTTTCATATCATATACGCAGATATATTCACGCTGTTTAGGATACATCAGAACCACCTCGAATTCGTATAGTATTCAATCTTGCTGACATCGCCTGTAACCACAATATTGTTGTTGCCGGCATTTAAGAACGGAAAAATCCCTGAAGTCATCAGTATATTTTTGCTGTCGTCATACGCCACAAGCCGCTCACAGTCGATTGTAGCCTTGCCGTTGACATTGTACACGGTTATTGTATTCTCATCGTCAGCGGCTCTTATTTTGATTTCTCCGTTGCCATACACGATGTATGTAGGCTGTGAGTATATTGTTCCTTCGTTACTTATCGTGAACGTTTTCGATGTTTCCTCATGCTTGTCATTGTCAACAGAGTATTTGTACGGACTGCAAAGGAACTGGAGTTCCAGACGATACTTGCCGTTCCCAAGATAGTTTGGATTAACTCCCATTACCTTTTTGACTTTGTAGTAATAGTCAGCGGAAAGGCTTGTTCTGAGTGTCTTTGCTACCTCAAGCCATCTGTAGACATCGCCTGGATCATAATCTCTGTCAAATACATATCCGTTAATTGTGATAGTAATATCTTCATATTCGCCGTTGGTTGTTATGACATCTTCACGGCCAGGTATAACAATCGTCTGCGTTTTCTTTTCTGCCTTTGGCGGAATCGGAGGAGTGTCAATATAGATGTGAACCGTATCCGAACTGATACCGTTTATCACGATGTAATCCTTTGATTTAATCCAGTCTGCCATCTTTTACGCTCCTCTCGACAGGTTTTCCATTACCTGCATATCTGCCAGTGTTTCTGACATCATTCTGCCGGCTCTACGTGCGTCATAATCGTTCGATATGACGTCTGTCATAACTGTAATATTAATTATATTACCACCACTTACAACGCCGTATGCTTTATTCTGAGGCGCTTCTGAAACGAATCCGTCGCCAATAACGTTTGCTGTATCTTCAAGCTGATTTCTGAGTTTTCCTTCACTCTTTTTCATACCATCGGCAAACAAGTCAATCATATCAGGCGCAAATGTATGGAAGTCGCTGAGTGGTCCTTTCTCCGGTTCTGAGAATCCGAGGAAGTCTTTTACCGTCTGAGCAATTCCAGACACGCTTTCCTTTAATTTTTCGGTTTTTTCCTTTATGCCACCGATGAAATTATCAATGAGGTCTTTGCCCCATTCCTTTGCTTTGCCAATTACAGCTGTAACACCTTCCTTGACCGTTTCCACAATCTCAGTACCAAGTGATTCGAGTTTTGTGAATAATGCCTCTACGCCGTATATAAATGACAACAGAATGCTTTGACCGCTTTCTGAAATCAGTGATAAATTATCTTTCACTCCCTGAACAAGAGATTTCAGAAGTTCCCATGCAGCTTCAAGCAGTTTAGGTGCATTTATCACTATTGCATTTATAAGACGCTGTACAATCTCAGGAGCCTTTTCAAGAAGCTGAGGAAGTGCCGTTATCAGACCGTCAGAAAGTGCGAATATCAGTGCTATAGAGGCATCAACAAGTTTGCTTTGGTTATCACTTCCGGTCAATTTGTCAACGATAGTAAGCATTATTGTCGTTGCTGCAGCCATCAGCTCAGGAAGCTGATCTATGATTCCGTCTATAAGTCCCAAGACTATATCTGTGCCTGCTGTAAGTAACTCCGGAAGGAAGTCGGATACACCCGATACTACTGCAGCGATAAGTTCTCCCACTGTTTCCACTAAAACAGGAGCTGACTGTGTTAATTTCTCACTCAATTTCTTAACAAGATTAACAGCGATTTTTAGTATTTCCGGCAGATGACCCAATAATGATTCCGCTATTGCTTCTATCAGTCCGGCTGCCATATCAGAAAGTTTCGGAAGCAAATCGACAAGTGTAGTTATCATGCTTGGCGCTATAGTTTCAAGCATTTCCTCAATCTTGTACACATTGTTTTCTATTCCATCAGTCAGAGACATAAAACCTTCAGCTATTTTTTCATCAGCATCTTCAGAGCCTGACATGAGTGCTGTAAAGCCATCCATCAGCTGAGTTAGTCCGGGAAGGAATTCAGCTGTTATGCCACGCTTTACTCCGTCCAGTGCAGTGTTCATGTCCTGTAAACTGTCATTGAAAGCAGCAGAAGCCTTTACAGCTTCATCTGACATAACACCGCCAAGCTGATTTACTGTATCGATCATAGCCTGTGTATCTTCTGCTGATGTGTTAAGTAACGCACCCATTTCCATTGCACCACGGCCTAAAAGGTCGTTGGCAATGGCTGTACGTTCTGCGCCTTCTTCCATACCCTGCAGTGATGTAATAACATTTTTGAACAAATCCTCAGTAGCCATGTTTTTGGCATCCTCAAGACTGATTCCGAGTTTTTCAAACGCTTTTGCCTGCTCGGCAGTAGCGCCCTGCGAAGCATTGGCAAGAGTTTTGAAAGTGGCTGTCATGCCTTCCATTGACGTTCCAGAGTGCTGCATTACTGCTTCCCACTCCTGATACGCCTGTGCTGATATGCCGAGTTTCTGGCTCGCCTTATCAATGCTGTCTCCGTAGTTTGCAAGTTCTGATGTTGATGATACCATGCTTTGTGTCATTCCGGAAATTGCATTTCCAACGGCAGAAACAGCACCCATTGTTATGTTACCGACATTTGATAATCCGCTTTTAATCTTATCGCCAAAGCTGCTGAATTTATCACGTGAGCCTTCAAGTGCCTGTTCAAACCCAGAGGCATCAAGTCCAATCTTTGCAGCTAATTCAAAAACATTCATTTATCTTCCTCCTTTCCTCCTAATTTATCGAGCTGTGCGCATATGCTCTCTACAATCTCCTCAGACGTTCTCTGCGGCTCATTATGGCGCTTGTCGATAATATCGAAGTATCTTTTGTTAAGTCTTGCAAGAGCGTACAGAGCGTCCGTTACGTAGATTTTGAAAGCAAGTTCCTTTTGCTCAAAACTGTGTCGTTTTATGATGTAGTTAATCAAAAATTCTTTGCCGAGCAATGCAACCTTGTTTACGTCAATTTCACCTACATAATTTTTGAAATCTTCGCTACCGATTGCACCAATGATATAAAAAAATCAAGCACGTTTGAATCAGATAATGCTGATACAGCCTCAGTCATAATGTTTCTGTCTTTTCTGAGTGTTTCATCATCTTCGCAGAAGCAGATTAAACCGAGGATTTTGAGCGTATCTTCTGCGTGTTCAACTAATGCTGTACGTATCATTTCCATGATATTGTCTGCTGCAGCTTTTCTGAGTACGACTTTCTTTTCTTCATCACCCATATTTGCTGTATCAGGAACCCTTTTTCGCAGCTCCATGATTTTAGTCTCTGTAAGATAACCCTTGACTGCGTCGGCAATCTTGTATGTCTGCTGCATAAATTCGATATTGTCGCAGTTTGCTAATGTCTTCATTTCCAAATTCCCCTCTTTAAAAATAGCCGGAACAAAGTCCGGCTATAAATTTTAGATGATGTCGCTCACATCAACAACGTAGAAATTCATCGGAACTACCGATGTATCATGAATTGAGACGTGGCCTGTAAGTGTTACAGTGAGCTGACCTTTTCCGTTTTTCTGTGTCTTGTAATTGAACCCGCCTGTACTGAGTGCATCCTTGAGTTCGATTGCTACAACCTCATCATTTACCTTTTCGGAAACAAACCAAATAGAATTGAAGTCTGTATCCGCATCAACCTGAGCATTTGGTGTAATCTTGCCACCGCTCTTTGTAGCTGCGCTGAGTGCAAGCATGATAGTCTTTTCGTCCATGTTGAGTGCTGTAAACGCAAGTGTGCAGTCCCAACCTGTGATACGTTTCATTTCCTTTGTGTTGTTAGGACAGTTATCAATATCCTCACCAAAGTCAGTGAATGTAGGAACACATGTAGCTGTAATACCGCCTGTTGTTGCGCATACAATAGCAGATGGAAGTGGAGCAGATGGGTTCTCCGGATCAAAGCTGTTAAGGATTAAACCGGCATCTACCTGAATGTTTTCAATAGCATCAGCAGATACCTGATTAAATGCTTTGGACATTATCCATACCTCCTCTATGTTGTTGTGATATAATCACATTCAATATTTATTAACTTGTGTTTTATAGTGTTGTCGTCGGGCTCACCTACAGAAGTGGCAAACGGAGTTCCTGAATAAAATATCATATACCCCTTATCCACTTTGATTCTGTGACCGCCCGACAGCTTTTCTGAGATTTTTTCAGCCATTGCGTTACATTGTACCCATGAATTGGATTTGTACCACAGATTGCAGGTAATTGATGTAGTGTAGTCGCTTAGTTTGTCTGTGACCACTTCATAGGTAATGTAGGGCATCTTCGTTCCCAGAGGAACACTGTTTTCTTCATAAGCAGGAATACCGAATGAGCTGTAAAAGCTGTATAATGCTTCTGTTTTATTCATTTGGCAACTCCCATTCTTCTACAGTAGCTACATTGAACTGATATGTAGCTATTTTCGCGGCTTTGAAGTCGTTACCGGTAACTCTGTAAATCTGTCCCGACTCAATATGCTTTATTATATCTCCGTGGTTCAGGCGTACGGTAGCCGGCACAGCTATCTGCCATGACGGAACTGCCACGTTTTTCTGCCCCACGTTTTTAACTGCTGTATCCAGACTTCTGTCTGGCTTTTTGGTAGCCATAAACTTTGCACCTTCGACGTAGGTCGCTATCACTGAGCCTTCAGCGTCGTTGACTGTAACCTTGTTGATGAACACAAACGGCTCATATAATGATTCTACAAGCATGGTAATCGCCTCCACCTCTTGAGAGAATCCTTGAACACATTCTCCCATGAATTGTCGGTAGCAGAAGCTTTTGTATAGCTGTAATATCCGGATATATTCTCAGATGTAAAAGGACTTATCTTTGCTGCATCTGATTCGTTGTATTCAGCTATCTTCTTGCTCAAATCAAGGAAGGCTCTCGGCATACGCATAGGCCATATCTCGCCGTCAAAGACTTCATCCACTAAATCGTGTTCGACGAGTTCGCCCCATTTGTGTTTCCTGAGTTCTCCCCAGTTAAGATTACCTTTCATGACTTCTTCCCATGTGCTTGAACGAATTACAAAGCTGTTTTCACTGTAAATATATACGCCGTCATTCCATTTGCTTCCGAGAATCCGGAAGAACTGATTTTCACAGAGAAAAGGCAGTGTAATACTGCCCGAATCAATTGTAAACTTTCCACGGATTCTATCAGTTTCGTGATAGTTGTTGACTTCTGCACATAGTGCTTCAATTGTCGCCTGCATATATTACACCACCTTTACTGCTTAGTATAAAAAATCTCGTTGTCAGCAGTTTTAAATTCTTCGTTATCTGCTGTCAAGAACGGCTGTATATCCTCAGGGTGAAACAGCTGGTTCTGTATTTGTTGAGCCTACTGTTACGACTGCGATACCGTCAAGATATTCAGCCCAGAGTGCCATACCCATGAGAGCAAAGCTGTTGCCTGTTGCTCTTGTGTAGTCACCTTCTGAGTGGAAGCCGATGAGATTTGTTTCACCTGCTACTGTAAATTCAAGACCGAGCTGTGCAAAGTCTGAATCTGACGGGTCAATGTAGTAAAGGTCGATATTCTCAACAGGTACTGCAATAACTTTCTTCTGAGGAATCTTTGTGTCATCGAGAAGGAAAAGTGTTGAGTAGCCCATGAAATCCTTAACGTAGTTAAGACCAAATGCTGACTGAACTGTGATGTTTGCATCGCCGAGGTAGTCATAAAGATCCATGATGTTAGCGAAGCCAACTACTTCTGTTACAGTCTTGTTCATTGAAGCAAACTTCTTGAGGACGGCAGCCTTTGCAATAGCAAGACATCTCTGCCATGTCTTCTGAGTGCCTACAAGAGTACCGGTGCCGAGGAATGTATAGAACTTGTTGAGAACCTTGTTCTGAAGTTCAACAAGGAACTGGTCATCTGTCTTTTCAACAGCAATCTTTGCGCCGTACTTTGCTACAGCTTCGATTGATACTGACTTTGCATACTTTTCGATAGCGATATCAGCGTATGAAACCGGCTTCACTTCAAATTCTGTGAATGGAATTACATCGCCTTCTGCAACTGTGCCTGATGTAAGGCCACTCTTTGAGTTTGCTGTATATGATGTAAGCTTTGTGCCCGGTGTCTTTCTGATAGGGCGCATAATGCCCATGATCTGTCTGAGCGCATCCCAGTTATCTGAGAATCTTGTAACGAAATCAACGTCACGTGCTGCTACTGTAATATCAGTAGTCTTTGTAAGTCCGCTTAATGCAGCCATGATTAATTACCTCCTTGGTTGTTGTCTGTGCTGAGTGTTTCAGCGATTGCTTTCTGACGTTCTTCTGTGCTAAGCTTGTATCTGCCTTTTTCGTCCTTGGCATATATCTCAGCCTTTGTCATTCTTGTTCCGCTTGCTGCGTTCACAGGTGGCTTTGATACACTTGCGCCCTGTGTTCCGGAAGTTGAAACAAGTCCTGAGAACGTTCCTCTGATTAATTCGTCAAGTGTTTTTGTGTCAGCAATCTTTCCATCCTGTAACTCGATAGATGAGATTTCTTCCTTGCATCCACGGAGCGCAATGTCGAGATTGCCGCCTGTGATGTTTTTACTTTCAAAGTATTCTTTCACAGCCTTTGTTTTAGCAGCGGCAGTTTCCTTGCTTTCAACGTCAGCCTTGTATTTGTTGTACTCAGCTTTCAGTTCTTCAAGTTTGCCCTTTGTTTCACCGCTCTTTTCGAGGTCTTTCTTCAGCTGGTCTCGTTCCTTTGTCACCTGCTTCAGTTCCTCAGCGGTCTGCTCTGCTTCCTCAAGCTTATCCTTTAACGCAGATACTGTTTCCATGTGCCCGCCGATAAGCTTTTCTATAAGTTCTTCATCTTCAATGCCCTGTTCTTTGAGCCATTTTCGTGAAAATGCCATAGTCTTTCAACCTTTCATATCAATATTGCCTCATCGATAATAAGATTGTACGAAAACAAGTCGCTTTTCATTTCCGTAATTGACCTTATGCCTACAATATAACACAAAGGTTTTATTTTGTCAACCATTATCATAAAATAAAAGCGGCACACCATACGGGCTAACGTAATAGGTGTGCCGCTTCACAGCGAATTTGAGCGTTCCCTGTGAGGGATATTAAGTTGTATATGTATTATAACACATCGGTTTGATTTTGTCAACTACGCATTTTCCAGACTGGATTTAATGATGTTTTTGTATTCTTCTGCATGATTGCCAGCTGCATTCCGAAGGAAGTGTTTAGCTGTAACTCCGTTTGCCGTGCCTAATTCTTGGTATTCGGCGTATCGAACGTTGCTCCCAATGTATGCAGCCAGTTCGTTTACACTTCCTATATCCTGTGTATACGTATTGCCGTGGTCATCTTTGTATGTGTGCGTAGTTCCTGAATTATTCTTTGTTGCGTGTGTTATGCTGTTTCTGAGTCTTCCTGTGTCAACAGGACAGCCTTGTTTTGCATATGTCTCAGCAGTCATTCCACAAGCTTCAAGGCCTCGCAGAACGGCTGCATTGAACTGCTCCAGAGTTAAGTCTGAATAATCAGAATAATCAATTTCGACTGACATATCGCACCTTCTTAGTAAATTAAGCTGTCATCAAGTACAGCCATCTTCATTTCGTATGCGTCTTTGTTGTTTTTCAGACATTCGTCAATCATTTTGATATACTCGGCATCTGACTTTGCTTCGATTTCCATTGTTGGAAATCCATCGTCAAACTTTTCAAAATATTCTTTCATTTTAGCCTTTAAATCATTGCTCATTTTTGACCCTCCATTATTTTCATATAGGCTTCATAAGAGTTCGGACAATATGTTTTCATAAGTGTCAGCGTATCGCCTCCGCATCCGTTGGCAGAGTTTATGTTTGCCCACAGTTCCGAAGCTGTTTCAAACTGACGCACATACCGCTTCATTTCTTTTTCCGTTTTAAATTTCATTTCAATATCTTTGAACTTCTCTTTCAGGTCGGCTGCGCTATTAAACATCTTAAGCTTATCATATTTCCTGTTGTAATACTTCTCTGAATGTTGCCAACTGACTTCACCTCTGTATTTAGGATCATATCCAAGTGCGCCTGATATAAAATCCTGTATTCCACTGGTGTGTCCGGTTACCATTGGATTAATTTTATCTCTGTCTCCGGTGTCTATAATCTCTTTCACGAGTCCTATATCTTTTCTCATCGCCTCAAGGAACTCGTCCGAACTTGAAGGAAGTAACGCAAAATTTGTTTTAAAAAACGTTTCTGGTATTAAATTTGCTGACTTAAGCTTCTGCAGTTCTCCGTAACTTACGTTATCACTTTGCAAATATTGGTCATATGCGTGCCCTAACTCGTGAAACAACGTAGAAAACTCAGCTTTTTCCGGATGTTGTGAGACTGACCAGTGCAATTCTTGGTAGGACGGATGCCAATAAGCATGTGCATTATCATACACAAATTCATTTACTTTGCTTCCGTATTTACTTAATAAATCGGCTTGTAACGGATTATTTTCAAGTTTTTCAATTAATTTTTGGTATTGCTTTGGAGTGAGATTTGATTTGATGTTATCATCAATCAGTGTTCTAACCTCATCTGAAAGTTTACGCCGCTCCTGTGTGATCTCAGGCTGTTCGGGTTTTACTTCCTCCTGCTTTTCAATAGTTTCTTCAAGTTTGACTTTCTTGAATCCAGTAACAATTGTTCCAAGTGTACATCTGCAATTATACACCTCAGAAGCTTTTGCTCGCCAATCGCCTGGAAATTCAATTTCATCACCGTTTATGGTTACAAATTTTTCTCCGTTATTGACAAGCTGACCATTCAGAACCATGTGACTTTCACGTGTTCTTTCGTCTCTTGTAGCAATCCACATTTTCTTGAAGATTATTCCGTCAGATTCAGCTTTGTTCATGCCTGATTGTCTGCCACTGTTCTCAGCAGCAGTAACCATTGTTCTTGCATTTCTAATTGACGCAGATTTGTTGCTTTCGCATACCTTTGCCATTCTGCCGGCTATGTGTGGTATATCTTCGCCCTGTAATATGCCCTGTAACAGCTGAGCATTGACCTGTTTAGCGTTCCAGAGTTTGTCTTTCTGTACATCAAGGTTCTTTTTCGGCGGCAGAATAATTCCTTCCTCTTTTGCAAGGTTCTTGACTGTATTAGCGTCCACCAGCTCGAAGGAGTACCCCTCGACTGGTGACTGCTTTATTACAGTAGCAATAGAATTGTAGCTGTCAGCATATATCTGCGTGGTCTTGTCGTTGATATAATCAAGAGCGGTCTGATTGACGTTTACCATTTCCTTTTGAACTAACTGAATCAGCCTTGTCCAGTGTTCGCCATACAGCAATTGGTTTTTACGCCACTCTTTGTATTCATCGTCAGTTATCTCACCATTTTCAACCTTTTTCAGTTTGGCTTTGTCTTTTCGCTCAAAGTCAGCCATGTATTTGAGTGACTTCTGAATCAGATCCTTTTCTGCCTGCGAGAATATTCCCGACAGATACCGCTCCATTTTTCTGAGTTCATCATCTGGCATTATTCATCACCGCCGTCAACAAACGGTTCGCTTGCAATACGTTTCATTTCCTCTATCTGCATTCTTTCCATAATCTCCGGTACTTCATCGACAGTCAGGAATGGTAAATGTTCAAGCAATGTCTGCTGGTCAAGGATGTTAGCACACATCATTATAGTCTGAGCTTCCTCTGTACTGTTTGCTATTCTGTTTCGTTTAAATTTCGGATAATCATCAATACCTGCAAGCTCAAGTATTCCTTTGACAAACTCAATAATCTGATATTCAAACATATCTGCCTTGTTGTCCAGCTGCTGATACGCTGCGTTAATCTGTGTAGCAGTTACACTTCCTGCTGCTATCTGTGTTGCGTCAAATGCCATAAAGTCATCGAACAGCTGCTTCTTTAATCTGTCGAGCGCAGCATCTGTTGCTTCGTGCGGAATTTCTATTGTTTTTGCTTCTATCTGTCCCTCATCAGCATGAGCAATATGAACCGTGTGAATCATTTCGAGGAACTTCTGGTCATCGTCCGGTGTCATTCCGTTAGCATTGTGAATAAGCCAATAAATGAGGTCGCCCTCGCTGATGTTGTTTGTCATCTTTGAAGCTACAAGGTCATACGCATCAATCGTTGCTTTGTTTCCAACTAATTCAGACTGCTTGTTGATGTTGTAAAGTGGAACAATAGGGAATGATTCGTAGTTTTCACCATCGTATATCTCTGTTCCGGAGGCTTCTGAAGTGCGAATCATCAGTTTGTATGCTCTCTTAGGCTGCAGTTCTGTGAACTCCTCACCGCTCCTTTTGATGTATTCTGTGTATCCATCTTCTTCGTAAAGCGTAATTCTGAGCGGTTTCTTTTCGTCTAACTGCCAGAAGCGAACACCGGCACGAATACTGCCGTTTTCCTCATCAAAGAACGGTACAAATTCAGTGAATGCAAACACATCAATGTGGTCGAGATTATAAAATCCATATGCAACGCCGTGATTTTGTGCAAGTGTAGCAAGCTTGCTGAGTGCTTCGTCCATGTTTGTGATTTTGTTCTTTACCTCGTCACTGTCGAATGTAGCGCCGTTTGAAAGCAGATACTGTACAAGCTGAGTAATGAAAAAGAAATAATATCTGCATGCAATCTTATGGTTCGCTGAAACTGTATCTCTTACCTTACCCACCATGTCCTGAATGTATTTTTCATAGCGCATGATAGTCGGGTTAAGGTGAGCATAGTACAAATCTGCATCAAGTGCTGTCTTGTACTGGTCTGTTGATTTGTGTTCCTTGATTGCTCGCTGAATCAGTGCAAGCTTTTCATTTAAATCCTCGCCTGTAGCCAATAAATCCTGATATGTAATCATGTTCTCTCCTCCTCTTAATGCCATCTCGAAATATATCTTCCGGCATTATATTCTTTTCCGTTCCAGTCCTTTTTAACAAGCTTTCTCGTTCTGACATAATAGCGAATAGCGTCTTGTGCATGGTCGTTAGATTTGACAGGTTGATCTATTCCTCGCTGAGCTGCCTTGTCATCCCAACAGTAAACCCCAAATTCATTGATTGTGTTCTTGCACGACCGGTCGATAGCAATCATATTTTTTTTCAACATTGTTGACACATCAGCTATTCCGTCCAGCACATCATTGTCGGCACTCTGAACGCTGTACCCGCGTTTTCTTAATTCAATAATCAATGCTGCAGCTGAAGGGTCAACTATTACTTTTTCCGGTTTTATCCCTTCTTTGCCATCGGTTTTGCCAAGCATTTCGTCAAGCATACTCACAAGCTCTGACACTGTTTTCTGTTTGTGTTCATCTCTGCCCGAATAATAGCATTCTTTCAGAACAACATGCCTGTTAATTCCTTTCTGCTTTCGCCACATAAGCCATACGTTTGCGTTCTGAATACCATAGTCGGCACTAATGTAAACCCCGCCCTCGTATTCCAACTCTGAAGCATCAATAACATGCACGTTTGTGTCAAACATGTCATAAATCAACCCTTCAGCGGCAACCCACATTCCTTTGATGTATCTGTCGTAAAACACACCGGAAAACATATTTTCTGTTTCCTTGATTGCTTCAGCAGACATGATCGGATTGTCACTCATCAAAAAATGCAGATGTTTAACCGGTTTCTCTCCTGCGTCAGCGGGAATAATCCACTCCTGATTGAACCAATGCAGCTGTCCCTCCGGATTGCAGTTAAACCAAATCTTTTTGTTGTCATACGTCAGCGTTCTTGATATTGCCTGTTCAACGAAGCTTCTCGGCATCAGCGCCACTTCGTCAAGCAGAACTCCTGCAAGCGTAATACCCTGTATCAGCATGTAGCTGCTTTCATCTTTGCCACCAAATAAATAAAACTTGTTTTCTTTTTTACCCATCGTTACAGATAAATATCTTTCTGCTCTGTGATATTTCATTCTGTACGGCAGTTCGTTGTCTGTAACGAGCGGGTTAAGGACGTTTCTCTCCGCGTTGGTAACAGTCTTGCTGCATATTGCAAAAATACATCCGTCAAAGTATTCCATCGCCCATATAATAAACGCCTTGGACATCACGACAGTCTTTCCTGATCTGACGGCTCCGTCACAAATCAGATATTTGCAGTCAGATACAACAAACGACAGTATTTCTTTTTGTTTTTCTGATAACAC
Organism: Treponema sp.; assembly: GCF_045641405.1. Lineage (GTDB taxonomy): Bacteria > Spirochaetota > Spirochaetia > Treponematales > Treponemataceae > Treponema_D. The sequence continues at coordinate 18,437 of NZ_JAZUGX010000019.1, read as the reverse complement.
CTCAATCATCTGACTTCATTCCTTTGATAGCTTCAATAAGTTTGCTGTGCTTTTCCTTATCGTCTGCAGTAACTTCGACCGGTTTGTCTCTCCATCGCTCCGGCACTCTGTTTTTCAACCAGAATATCTGTGCAGTATTGCTCGGTGGAATATGTCGTTTCTTCGTGCATTTCTTGACATTACCCGAAGCGTCCAGTTTTTCTTCCCATTCTTCTACGTCATAGCCTAGCGCTGACTTAAACAGTGCGTTCTCGACCATGAAATCAGCGACTTCCTTGCCTTTTTTTAAGGCTTCAAAAATCTCAATGTGCTTATTTTTCCAATTATAAAGAGTCGTAACTGTCACTCCTATGTTGTGAGCAATCTGCTCATCTGTCAGTCCTGCTCTCGCCCACCCTTCCAAAAGTATCAGACTTTCGGGCAAGAGCCATTCTTCGTACTTCCCCTTAGCCATTTTTCCTCCGTTCTTTTCTCTACAAAGAAAAAAAGCCGCTGAAAACAGCGACTTCTTTTCCTGCTTAAACTAATACAAAAAGGAAACCAAACATATGGTTGATGTTAAAGTTGTCCGATAATTTCTATCAATGAGGCACTTTAAGTATAACACCACAGTTATATTTTGTCAACCCTCAGCGCGTTCAATCAGTATTTCCGTCCTTGGATTCTCCTTGTCGTAAAATACCCGGCTGCCATCATGACTCTGAACTATCGTGTAGTTGTCATCCGATATAACATCATAATGCGTTAGTATATCATCAACAGCTTCGAGCAGATTTGTTAAATCGCACTTTCTTCGTGTCGGCATGTAAAACAGGCACTTTATGTTCACGGGATAATCAATGTTCAGCCCTCTCGCCAGATACAAAAACGGATAGCAGTCTTTTTCGTACTGCAAATACACCTTGCTCGGCGCTATAAACGACCTGTTTCCATGCCGCAGTATCTGTTGACTGTTTTTCTTTGTTCTCGGCGGAAGATTTATTGTGAATTCCACTTTCAGAATCTCGCCGCTCATTTTACCACCGCTTTCAGGAATGCCTTTTCAAGCTTTTTTCTCTTTTTGTGTTCCTTCAGGAACATCTGTGTTGCAGTTTCAATATCTGCGTTCAGCCTGTCTATTGTGACCCTTGCTTTTGCCAGATCATTTATCGTATCATTCACGCATTCTTCGCACGACACTGTGCATTCAACGTGCTTTTCCTTCAGTTCCTCGTTTTCTGCCTCAAGTACTTTGATGCGTTCGGCATTCTGAAGTATCTGTTCTTCAAGCTTTTCATTTTCTGTGAGCAGTGCGAAGCTTCTTTTCTTTTCTTCTTCAATTTCGTTTCTGTGCTTCTGCGATTCTAACTGGATTCTGTCGTGTGCAGCAAGCAGATTGCTTTCAACTTCAGCAAGCTTGTTTTTTAGTTCTGCTTTGTCGTTTTCGAGACTGTCAATTGCCTTCTTGGCAACCTCAAGTTCAGAATCCTGAATTTCCTCTGCTCCTTCATCTTCATGATCCGGCTGAGCATGTTCTTCCTGTCCGCCTTCTTCAAGCCACTGCTGATATCTTTTCTCTGCTGCCGCGTATTCGTTAGGGAACGAACGCTGAAGTTCAATGTACTTATATCCGCTCTTGAATAATTCGGCAATGATATGAGACTTCGGCTTCTTGAGACTTTTGGCAGTCTTGTTGATGTAATTTGACTTTGTATTTGCTTTTATGTAGCCTTCGATAATTTCCTGTGTAGTCATAGTTGGTTTTCTTTCCTCTCTGTTTTTTATACTCTGTTCGATTGCTTTGTGTATGTACGGGAGTCGTGCTTCATAACACCTCGAGCATATCCTGCTTTGTGTTCCATCAAATTTCTTCTGACCGTCAAGCTGACTGCCGCAGAACCAGCACAGATTCAGGTCGTGTCTGTATATCCTGACATCCTGTGATCTTTCTTGATTATACTGGTGTTTTTCTGCTATGCATTTGTTGCAGATTTTGCAACCGTTGTCAGACTTTATTCTTCCGCATCTGACGCACTTGCCTTCTGCTTCACGTTTCGCATACTGCCTTTGCTTCTTTTCGCGTTCCTTTTCCGGATCATAATTTCTTCTGCGGTTTTCAGCATCCTTCTCGCAGCATTCGCAGCATTTCGAGCGTCCGTTTAACGTATATGCATCCTGTTTTCCGCACCGCGCACACATCTTGTGAGCCTTTCGCCAGTGATACGTGTCACGGCGATATTGATTTTCTTCCTCTTTTGTCATGTGCTGTCCTCATACATTCTACAACGCGAAATAAGACTTGATTAATTTTAGAGTATAGTTTTACTACAAATCAATCAGATATGCCTTATTCGCTTTTGTAGTGCGTTTAAAATGCGTTTATATTCTTTTCTGATGTTTCGTTCATCTGAATGAGATAATCTTCATAAAATTCAGCCTTCTTGATATCTTCATCGCCGTTCTTCATCCTTGAACGGAATCTGTATTTGAAAGCGTTGCATTTGCAGAAGCCTCTGACTGCTGAATCTCCGAATAAATGTCTCATTACTTCAATGCACTCGTGCTTGCCTTGATAATGCTTTGGATGATTCACAGCTTCTTCCTTTACGACACACAAGTTCACTATTTTCTCTGCTTCTTCGCTTGTCATTGCTCCAGCTTCAGCAAATCTTTCTCTGAGCTTTGCTAAATCAATTTTTACTGTATTACCCATGATATCCTCCTATATTAAACATTTTTTTGGTAACATATATTCTCCGTCCTTCGGCTTCCATAAGTGCAGGCAGTACGGATGAATGTTGACATATTCAGACTTTGCCGGATGGTACTGAACAACTGTTTCGTCATCATTCCAGAAAAAGTCTTTTACCTTGCACATTTCTTCCCACGTTGGGGTCCTGCGAGGATAGGAAACAGAAACGTGTTCCCATCCTTCGCCGCTTGACCAAACTATATTTGCAGGCTCTTTTTTTATTCCGTTAAGGTATATCGTACCCATGCCGCCGTCTATTCCTGTCTTTACGACTAATAAGTTCGGTATAGACGCTATTTCGTTAAGTGACTTCACAATGAACCTCCTTATCTTGTTCCAGTGCTTCCTATTCCGCCTCTGTCAGCGTTCCCGAGCGTTTCTACAGCCGTAAATGTAACCGGTTCAGAATTCTTCACTATGCGGAACTGAGCTATTCTATCGCCTTTGTGGATGACTCCGTTCTTCATGGCTATTGCAGGGAAATGCCAGATGTCATTGTCGCCGCAGTATGAATTATCAATTATGCCTATCGAATTTGCCATTATGATACCGAAGTTCTTGAAGGTCGAGCTTCTTGGTGCAAGCTGTGCATGGTATCCGGAAGGCAGTTCCATTGATACGCCCAGGCTAATCATAGCTGACTGAAACTTTACGAGTGTTACATCTTCCGCAGCTCTCAGGTCTATCCAGTCACCTTTTGAAATCTTTTCGATTGGCCATTCTTCCATGCCATCATGATACTTGATTTTAATTTCCATTTATTTATCCTCCTGTTTTGATTTAAACGCACACGTGCAATCAGTTCGTGCATTAATTGCACGATGTGCAATTAAAATTCAACTTTTATTACTAAAAATTTGTTTCATCCATTAAAACAGTCATCATAGAGCCTGAAACTCCTAATAATAGAAGATGTGATATATCTTCGTAAGACATATTCTGTTCTCGCATTTCTCTTATAAGTTCTGCTATGTCTTCTTCTATGATGTTGCTCCAGCGTAAACCTTCTTCAGTCAATCTATTATTTTCATTTCTTACCATGCATATCACCTCACCAAAATTTATCTTTCATCAGCTTCCGGTTCTTCATCCATCTTCGCTCCACAGTTTCTGCAAAAATGATCTGCACTGTCATAATCCCACTGACCGCAAAACCTTTTGCATTCACTGCATTGTGCAAACGGTCTGCGTAATATCCAGTGAGCATGAACAACCGGCTTTACATCCTCTGAAGCTATCTCACAGAACCAGTCCACCAAATAAACCATATTGAACTTTGTTCGCTCTGCTATGATTTCAGCTGCTTTCACGGCTTCAATATATTTTGGCATCTTCTCACTCCTCCACCAGTTCTATCTTCGTAACTGTTGTTGCAATATGCTTTTCCGGAAAAAGTGCATTGAAATAAGACGGAACCACATAAAACGGACATGAATCTCCATTTATGTCAGGCTCCGTTTCAAATACACAGCCTTTACAGTTTTCATGTTCTTCGCAATATTTGATTATACGGTCAGTATAATCCTGCATTGCTCTTTCCTTTACGGTCATATCCAGTCCACTTCCTTATCGTATTCCTCAAGCTTCGGACATTCCAGACAAGCCTTTGTCTTTGTCCTTCCGCAGTTTTCGCATTTGTATTCCGCGCAGTTTGTGCAATCCGGATTTCCGAGTAAATCCCTTGGACAGCTCAGTGACTGCTTTAAGCAGTAAAAATTCATTCACTCACTCCTTTCGCCAGTTTCAATTCATTTTGAACTATAAATCTTGAAACTATTTCTTTGTGCTTTTCTCTTTGATATTTTGTGTATTCAGAATGGCAATCTTTACACAAAGGGATTAAATTCCTTTCATCTGCTTCTCCACCGTATTTTAGTGGCAACATATGATGAAGTTCTATTTCTTCGCACGAGCCGCATCTCCAACAAGTTCTGTAATCTTTCAAGCGTTCTTTTTGTAGTTTTTTTCTATCTTTATATATCATTAACTGTTTTTCTGTTTTTTTCTTTTTTCTCGCTTTAAACACCTCCGGAAAATGAGTGTTTACAATATGATATATCGTAGCAGCCCTGATTCCTCTGCCATCCTTGCATCTTTTGTTTCCTTTACTCTTAAAAAGATTTAAATTCTGGATATCGATTGTTGACATAGATTCTTCGATATACAAGCGACATATTTCTCGCTCTCGTTCATCTTCGATTGCTTCAATTCTTTCTTTAAACGTCATAATTGTTTTGGCGTCTAAATTTCTTGCTGTGTTGTATTTCTTTTTTTCACTCATTCAATACTCACACCCTCGATTCCTTCTCTTATCAGCTTGTATCCGAATCCACCTCTCGTTTGCTTGTAATACATTTTCTCGACTGCGTTCAGTTTGTTGTCAGAATACATATATCCATAAACATAATCCATCATTCTGACACCGTACCGGATTGACGTATCTCCGTTCAGAGTGAAGTAAACAAGCCTGTCAGTGTTTCCATATGGCAGCCAGTTTTCAACATATTCTCTCCAGTATGTTTCAAAATCAATCCAGTTTTGCTTTGCATAAATCATATAATCACGCAGCTCGAAGTCGCAGCAGACTATCGGGCAGTTCGGCTCGGATAAAAACCATACTTTTGCAAATTTTACTTTGTCATTGTCTACTCGCTTGCAGTTTCTGAAGTGTTTGCACTCAGAACAGCGATAGTGTTCCGGTTCGTAATCATCAGCTCTCATCCGTGATTAAATCTGAGTATGGCAGGTTTTTAACCCATTCCACGAACCCTACTGACCACTCATCGAGCTTGTGGTTCTTTCTGCTGTGATACATATTCCTGAGTACCGCATAATTCAGCTGCACTGTAGCTTTCTGGTTGTAGCTCTGAGGCAGAAGTTGTATCATCTGCCACCAGATTTTTTTTCTGTTTTCCTTATCTGCCTCTGCCAAATACAACTCTCTGTTATAATTCAACGCTGTAATTGTATAAGAAATCTGGTTGAGCGATAATTCCGTAAGGTGTTCAACGCTGAAATCATCGAGTGTGAATTCTTTGCTGTGTATCTTGTGCATTGTACTGCACGAATTTTTTACTGTTCCAACCTTATAAGTATCAGCTTCAATCCACCACAAGCGAGGTGCTGTAATATCAACCGTGACATTAATCATACGCATGAACTTGCTGTGATCTGAACCGGCAGCAATAAGATTTTTCATCAGCTTGAGGTCGTTTTCTCCAAGTTCATATAGCCCATAATAATCAATAAGGCTGTCCGACTTATCCCATGAGTTCATTGGATTTCTCATGCCACGAATAGCAGCTTTCCACCCAAACACTTCTGTATTTTCAAATTCAATCATCTTTTCACCTTCTTTCTGCTGTCTGACACAGCCTTAATCACATCATTAACTGAAAGCACTTCCGGCTTTTTATATTCAACTTTATCCTCAACTTTTCTCTCAACATTCTGTGGCTTCGGATTATTCTCTTTCCATTCACGTTTACGTTCTCTGCGTCTTGCTTTGTTCTTTCTGTTCTTGCGTGTGGTACCCACTTTTGCATATTTCTGAAAATCTGCTGTATCCGACAGTTTAAATTTCATCTTTTCCATTTATAAATTCCTCTTTCAATTCCTTTATCGTGTACCCTCTTGAATACAGTCTGAGCTGCTGACTTTTGCTAATTGCTTTGCCTGCGTATATCGTAGCTAAACAATCCTTTATCACGCAGTCATCGTGATATCTTTTTGATGTGCGTCTTGTTGACAGTACAGCCTGTTCAACAACCTTTCCGCATATTCTGCAAATTGACTTCGGCTGATATCTGCTTTCATAATATTCACGCAGCTCCTGTTTTTTCTCTGAAGTCATCATTTTGTATCTGTCGTTCTTGTTTCTGTCGCTGCACTCTTTGCTGCACGTCAGCTTGTTGTGATGATTTGTGGTAAATTCCTTACCGCAAATTTTACAATTCAAAACCCTCATGGCTTCCTCGCTTTCTCTGCGCTCGTTTTTGAGCCTTTTGATTTTTTAGTATAGTTTATCAGCTTATTGTTTACACCCGCCTTATTCGGCTTGTCAGTACCATCTATGAACGTAAATGACCTACAAGGATATTCTCTTGACCTCTCAGGACACGGGTGTGAGCAATCTCTACACGTTTTCATCATTCTTCTACCAGTTCAATCTTTTTCTTGACCTCACGAAAATGCTTTTCCAGAAGTTCTATCAGGAACACATGAGCATCGTAGCAATCTCTGTTGAGGTCGTTCAAAAACTCATACGGTATCTCATCACCAGTGTTTGGGTCAAACGTCAGCAGCTCATTTTCCATCTGCAATATACCTATTGCCTTTTCAATCGTCATTTTCGAACCTCTCTTTATACAGTTTTTTCGCTTTTTCCTCTGCCGGAACATAAAAAAATGATGTAATATCATATTTTTTTCTGATTTGCTCTGCTGACCATGCCACAGCATTTGCCAACACAGCTTTATCGTGTAGTTCCAGTTCGTTGTCTCCGTTTAATTCAATCATTACTTTCAGTGCTTCAAGGTTCTGAAGCAGCTGTTCTGCCGTTGGTTTCATTCTCATATCTCCTTTGTGTTATAACAGCATCAACTGTCCGCTCTCCAGTACGGCTATTTCTGCATCATATTCGTTTTCAAGTCCTGTACCTGATATATCAACAAGCTCTCCAAACTCGTCATACACACACGGCCTTGCTGATAACAAATTCTGAACGCCGTTGAAGCGCTCAATCATTCTCGCTCTCGTTCCGTTGTCGGTGTAAGCATTTAAAATATTCTTGTTCTTCTTGATTGTAAACAACTTGTGAAGCTGCTCACCATATCCAAAATGGTTCATGCAGCTATCCCACGCTTTTGGATGTGTTTGACGCAGAATAGACAAATGATTGTCTTTGAACTGTAAATCCGTTCCACACATTATGCAGCCGTTTCTCTTGATCTTCTGAACAGTTCCGTCCTCAGATGTATATTCAATATCGTACAAAGGTGAATACTCAAGGTTGAATTTATGAATATACTCCCAAACATCGTCATCAGTCCACACACTTATCGGAGAACAGTGATAAAACGCACCGTCTTTGATGTGTGGCCTGTGACTTGCAAATATATGGCCTCTGGTCGAAAAGCTTGTAAGTCTCGTTCTTGATTCTGACGCCATCAGTCCTTTGATTATCACATCAACATCCAGTTCTGCCTGCATACGCTCAGAAGGTTCTTTCTTCAGAAGCTTGCAGCAATGCTGGCTGAATTTACATTCCCTCAGAATTTCATAGTACTCTTTCAGCTCATCTTTTTCGCTGTCTGTTTTTGAATATTTCAGAAAACACTCAATGTTTATTCTGTGCGCATCAAGCTTCGATGTTGCCTTTCCGAGTAGAGGAGCGCCATACTGCTCTATGCAGTAAGCAAAACTTTTTGTGTGCCCTCGAAAGAAACAGTTCTGTTTATTCAGTGCATATCCTCTGCGTTTTGCTGCTTCCACGAGTGCTTTCTGTCCTTTGAGTTTTCCGTCCGGCTTCAGAATTTCGTCAAGCTTGCCTTCTGATTCAATCTCCTGTATGAGTTCTCTTGCAAACTCATACCGCAGTTCATCTTCGTCAAGCTTTGTTAGCTTTGTTTCTCGGAATCTGTCTCCATAATGTTGTTTGCCGTACTTTCTCGCAAACTTCAGGCTTTCCGGAAATTCAATCCCAGTGTTACCGAATATAAGATAAACCCTTTTGTGTTCTTCCGGAAAAAATCTTTCAATCAGATCAGCAACGACCTGACTGTCTTTTCCTCCTGAAAACGCAATAGCTATGTTGTGACGGGATAATTTAAACACTTCTGTCAAAACCTCTTTGGCCAGTCCTATTTTTAGTTCAAGAGGCATTTTCTGAAGCTCCCTCACCTCAGCAAAACTATACTTATCTTGAAGCATTAATTCACACTATCCTTCCTGCTCTCAGCTCAGCGACATACTGGCCGTAACTCATTCCGAGTTCACTGGCTCTTTTGGCGTCACGTTCAAGCTGAGATATTGTTTTCTTTTTTTTCGGTTTCGGAACCTGTTGTTCCTTTTTGCCTACCATTTCATCAGCTATACATTCCGGACACATAGTCCATTTTTCATTGCTGCGGAACGTTCTTCCGCATTCCCTACATTTCAAATACATTTTTTAATTCCCCGTTCTGTAATTTCTTGAATTATCAGCCTTAACCTGTGCAATAAATCCCGTTGACATCTCGTATATTCTGCTTGATATCGCAGGATCTATTATTTCAATATCGCTCAGAGATAATTCTGTTGATATTATTGTTGGTTTTCTGCTGATGTATCTTGCGTTGATTATTTCAAACGCTATTCCCTTTTCTGTTTTCTCTGATTTAAACATATCATCGATATACAGAACATCGGCATTTCTTATGCCGTCCATATATCTGTCATATGCTTCGGCATTGTATTTGTTGCCTGCCAGCTTCCTGACTACGTCATGCCATAAAACATATTTGACCTGTCTGCCGTTCTCCATCAGCCACTTGCTGACTGCTGTGCATAAATGCGTTTTGCCACAACCGCTCTGGCCTGAGAGTAGCAGCCACTTTGACAAATCACTTTCGGCGTATCTTACCGCCGTGTGCTTTAATCTTGTCTGCCACTCGTGTTCTGACTCCCTAAAGCTGTCAAACGTCATACGCTCTATTGCTGACTGTGTTATTCCGCTGTTGGCCATAGCCTGATAGCAGCTTCTTATCTTCATACAGCTACAGACTTTACAACTTTCGCTGTAATCGTCTGTAATGTATTCAATTACGCCCTTGTTAAGGCACTTTTTACAGTCGTAGAATTTTAAATCCCCTGGAATAGAGTTATAAAACTTTGCTTTCTCGACTAAATATGCGTGTGCTTTATCTGAAGCAAAATACTCAAGATCCTTGGCTATTCTCTCCTCGTCCGACAGTTTAGAATACTGTCGGGTCGTTTTCGTCGAAGTGACTTGCCCCGAAATTAATTCTGCCATACTGGTCAACAAAATCCCCTCCCTTGTTGCTACTATTGCTGTATCCGTTTTTCTCCCAGTTCCGGACTGCAGCCTTCCAGTCCTTCATGCTGTTTTTGCCTACCTTCCACCCGTTTGATGAATAATAGTCAATGAAGTGCTCTGCATCCACTGAGTTTTTACGCTCAACACAATACGCTTTTACTTCATCGAGTGAGGGCGGAGAAAATCTGCTTGCAGTTTTCTTCTTTTTCTCCTCTTTTTCCTCTATATTCTCTATCCTATTCTTATCTAATCTATCCTTATCTAACCTATCCTTATCTATGTTACTGTTCTGTATCGATTCCGTTACGGGTTCGGTACAATCATGTATCGGAATTGTATCGGAAGCAGAACAATATTCATAAATCCCCGATTTTCCTACAGTCAAGCACTGCATTTCATGCTGATACACAGTAGGTTTATACATGTCTTTGCGTACATTGTTGTGTATTTTCCAGTGAGTTACTACCACAACACCACTCTCAAACGGCTTTATAAAGTTTTTGGAAATCAAAACATTGATGTCGTCATCTTTCGCTCCTACCATGCGCATTATTGACTTCGGTTTATTTATAAAACCATCATCGTCAGCACGCATGGCAAGATGAAAGTATAAGCACTGTGATGTTGCAGGCATTTCAAGGAACATATCACTGTCAATCACTGACTGCGCAAACATTCTCTTTTCTGCCATTTAATCACCTACTTAAAACGGAACGTCTCCGTCTGAAAGGATTTCCTCGAAGTCTCCGAGGTCACCTATCTCTACATTCTCCGAACTGTTCTGCTGCTGTCCAGAGCTGCTGTTCTTACTTCCACAGAATTCTACATTGTCAACCGTAACATCCATGCTGTAGTGTTTAACACCGTTGGCATCCGTGTAGTCTGCATTATGAAGTGAGCCTCTTACAAGGATTTCCTGACCCTTCTGAAAATACTTGCTGATGAAATCGGCCGTTCCTCTCCAAGCTGTGCATCTGATGAAGTCAACCTTCTTTTCTTCTCCCTGTTTAGCATAGCCATCAACAGCTATGCTAAACTTTGTTACTGATATGCTGCTTGGTGTGGTTCTGAGTTCTGGATCAGCGGTAAGTCTGCCCTTAAAAACGCATATGTTCATTACATTATTCCTCCTACAATATCATTGATTTTTGCGAGTGACTTCTCACATTCTTCCTTTGTTTCGTATTTCTCACTGTCAATGTAGTCTCCGTTGATACCGAATGCCACGATTGTAGTGTCGTTAATCATAGCAAAGTTACGAACGTTATTTGCGTTGATTATTGAGTTACCAAAAACTATAAACATATGAATTATCCTTTCTGTTTTCTTGTGCCTGCCTTATCCATGCAGGCGCTACATCTTGCCTTGCTGTCTGTGTTGCTGCTTTCTGATATATGATACATCTGGCCGGCGTTCCACACCTTGCCGGTCTTGTCCGTGTACTCCACGAACGGCTTTCCGCAATCACAGCATTTGTATTCCTTCGCTACTTCTACGCCTGCGTCCTTCGCCTTGTCTACTACGCTCTGAGCGGCCGTCTTGCCATCAGACTCTTCCGGAAGATCTTCACCCTCGTAGATATATAATCCAAGTCCATGACGTGCGCAAGCCTTTGTGATGCTTCTTTGAATAGTCTTATTGACTTCAAACGAAGTAACCCTATCAACAGGGATTGACTGATTCTTAAAATCCATAATCGGCAGATATTCGATATGCTCGATTCCGTTCACTGTAACACCAGTTTTAACCCAGCAAGTGCGGCCGTCTGTGTGGTAGTTCCATCCCTTGTCGTTCTCGTAAATCGTATAGGTCGCATCAGGATGTTTCTTTTTAACTTCTGCCCACGCCCATGTCCATGACAGATACATCAGTTTGCCTTTTGGCTTCTTCTTGTCGTTGACATCTACGGCGTAAAGTACTTCAAAATAATTTTTTTCAGCCATCATATTCCTCCTGTACATCTTCCATGACAAGCGGGCATTCCCTTCCGATATGAGTATCAGGAAATGGAACAATCTCGCTTGTGATTATACAATGTCTGCCGATGAAAAATCGACAATACTTACAGGCTACATACGCCTTTCCTTTATGGTCTACAGGGAACCCCTGAGTAATTTCGGTGACTCCCGTGATATAACTGCTTACTCCTGAGTCAAACATCTTCATCCTCCTGTTCTGCTCTCGGACAGTTTATACAACCGCCACAGCATTCTTCAAACGAATCATATATGCAAGTATTCATCCGTGCATCTCCTTTCTGAACTGTTCATACTCATTTATCAGAGCGGTACGTTCAACTTCTGCTTTGAGCTTCTTGATTTTCTTCCTCTTAGCTTCATATTCACGCCTATTGAGTTCTCCAGTGTGAATTATGTATAATGCCAGCACAGTAAAACAGATCATTCTGAGAAGTGGTATACCATCAATGACATTAAGATATATCATAAACGTCTCAAACATCAGGATCATAAGCGTTACGACTACCAACAAGGTACTAAGCTGCTGTCGCATTGAACACAACTCCTTCCGCTCTGAATCCCTCTGTGATAAGCCTGAGCGCTTCATCAAGGTTTACAAATCTCACTTTCCCGCCATGTTCATAAACCCTTCCCGAACCTTTCCTGCTTCCTGAGATACCTATATCCACTGACCAGTAGTCATCTCCGCATCCGAAATTTACGCTTACTGTGTATTCTGAGCGATTGAATTCTGAGCTGAATCCTGTCTCTGCACATGCCTTGTAAACGGCCTCTGCGATAATGTTCATTTTTTCTTCCATGTGTAAATCCTCCTCTTGATTTGTTACTCTTATTGTGATAGAATATAAGAGTAAATCCTTAAAAGTCGTACCGCTCCACCGGTGCGGCTTTTTTATTTATTTCTTCCAAGTAGCTTATCCAACGATACGTTGTACAAATCAGCTAACTGAAACAAACGGCTGATACTTGGTGCTGAGCCTACTCCGTTTTCATACTGGCTTATCGCGCCTTTTGTAACTGATAAGGCTTCGGCCACCTGTTCCTGTGTCATGTTAGCATCAAGTCTGCAAGACCTTAATGCTTCGTTATATAGCAATCTATCGCCTCCTTATATGTAAACCAAAGACTAACAAGCTGTTACCCCTCAACTGGTTACCGCTTAGAATTACATGGATACTCTTTTTAATTCCATCTCCAACACATTCGCTTATCAATGTGAATCACGGCTTCTTTTTTCTCCTTGTGGTTAATCGGATGCCATTATCATACACCGTTGTTGCTGTGGTCGCCTTTAGTTGACATTATCGAACTTGTGTGTTATACTTTGTATAGCAGATTTGCTATACTTATAGTATAATACAGAAATCTGTATTTGTAAATAGAAAAATTCAAATTTCTGTATTTTTATAAAATATGTTTATTTTGCAACTATTTAACGAATGGGATTTATACAATTTTGACAGAGAGGAGTGCTGGCATGCCGGAACTATCACAAACAAACGTACCAAGATTATTCGAACTTATGAAATCACGAAAACTAACAGCAAAGCAGGTTGCTGATGCTATCGGGATACCTCAGTCAAATTTCACTGAATGGAAAAAAGGAAGAAGCAACCCGAAGTACGCTACACTCAAAGCACTTGCCGATTATTTTAATGTTCCCGTTGATTATCTCACCGGTTCCGAATCAGATGAAAATGCTATTGATCTATCCATACAAGCAGAACTGCAGCAACTTTCAGACGACAAAAAAGCCGATGTACTGAAGTATATAAAATTCGTTCAGCAGGAAGGATGACCCGCATGACCACAATGCAAAAAGTGAATGTGCTTCTCGCTGAACGTGATATCACATTTGCCAAGCTTGCTGAAGCTATTAACGTATCACGTCAATCTGTGATGAACTGGCACAGAGGCTACAAGAATCCGTCTGCGGAAAACATACAAAAAATTGCGGGTTTTCTTAATATAGATGTAATGCTGTTAGCAGATGACGATACGGAACTGTCGTTTGTGAATCCACTAACGGAAAAAGAACAGCTGATAGTACAGATGTATAGGCTTATGAGCGCAGATGACCAGTCGGAGTTTGCTGCATACGGCATGAAGCTCGCACATAACAATTAACACATCTTAAGATACCAGCGTACGAACTGAGCTGTTGGAATATAATATCCGTGGTTGGCTCTCCCGCTCTTTTTCCAGGCAAGACCAACCACTCCATTCTCTATTACAGCTCTGACGCTCGATACATCCATGGATAAAAAATCAGCTACAGCAGATACAGGCAGATTGATTGGGAAATTCTCAATTAGTCTGTCTATTTTTTCATTATCCTGATGTATGAAGTCGTTGATTTTTGAACTGAACATATATTTATCACCTCCTGTTTTCAACTATAACATTTTTGACCTGTCGAAAACGGTTGAAAGCTGGCAGTGAAATTAAGTGAACATTGAAAGAAGGATTTACAATGGCAAGGCCGAAGAAAATACAGCATAAAAAAAGACCCGATGGCACTTACGAAGCAAAAGTGACTATCGGGTATAATATGGATGGAAAACCAATCAGAAAATCATTTTATTCTGCGGAGTCGTGGGAAAAAGCAAAAGCAGACGGTGAACGCTACAAGATAGAACGTGAGCTTGCAGAACGCAGAGGAGAAATCACCAACAATGAAAATATAACACTGCGCGAAATTGTCGAGGAATACAGGCAAATTAAGATTGAGAAAGTCAGAGAATCAACGTATCATGTGCTTTATGGAAACATCGTGAACAAACATATTCTGCCGTATTTCGGAGACTGGAAAATTAAAAACATTCGCAGGGTAGATGTTGAAAAATATTTTATATCGAAGAAAGAAATGTCCAGAGGAACGCTTGTCGCCCACCGCGGCGTATTAAGAGGGATATTTCAGTACGCTATGGATTCTGGGTATTTATACGCAAATCCTGTAGAACGCCTACGCATAGACTTCGGCAAAGAGGAAAAAATAAAAACTGTATTAAACGCAGAGCAAATGGAAACCCTGCTGAAGATATGCAAAGATAAGCCTACATGGCTCAAGGTCGGCGTAATGCTTATGGCTGAGTACGGCTTCAGCCGTTCGGAACTGCTTGGCATAATGCGTGATGACATCGACATCGACAACAAGACTATACATATACAGCGTGCAGTTACTATGATTGACAATCGGGTAAAAATCGAAGGCACGAAAAACAAATTCAGAAATCGTGTAGTACCGGTATCTGATGAAACAATAAGGATCATAACCGGAGACCCAATGTTTGCTGAAAAGGATTTTATTGTAAGTCCTTACGGTGAAGCATACTCAGCCAAAAAGTTTACATATCACTTCACTGAGTTCATAAGGAAGCTGCAGAAAGAAGGATGTGACATTCCGATGGTTACTCCGCACGGCCTCAGGCATTCGCGTGCAACTCTGTGGGTCGCTGAAGATAAAAACATTTTTGCAATAGCCGAAACACTTGGCTGGTCTGATCTGAAAATGCTCCGACAGAGATACGCTCATGCCGATGTCGAAGCCATCAGAAAACAGCTTGAAATTTGACCACGACACTTTCGGTTGCTTACTACGACAAGTTTACGACATTAAAAATGATTTTTCTTAATTTTTCCTCATCGCCACAAATCGACAATTCCAATACATAAAGCATTTACGTAGAATCACAAAGTACATCGATTATAGGCGGGATATAATCGAAGTGACGTATCTGCGCGACTTGCAATACCACTACGACAAAAACCACGACATAAACGAAGAAAACCGCCACTTTTCAGTGACGGTTTTGCACAATATTGGTTTTTGGCCGATGATGTAATTTTTCTTCCGTATTCTATTATATCATTAAATGTTTGAATTTGCAATATACTCTTTTAGCGCACTATAAGTAAATAGTTTTTTAAAAAAATTTAGTAAATTTGGTTTATTATTATTGACAATAGCCTATATTCGTTATATAATTAATGTAGTAACTCAAACGGGTAACGGTGACTTTTGACGTAAGACAATACACCTATAATCAAATTATAGGTCGTTTTTTTAACTTCATTGTAGAGTGCAAAAATCTACAATGCAAATTAAAATTGGCTTAATTAAAAGGTGACACAGTTATATCGTTTTTGTTGGGAAAACATTTTGGCGAATGTTTTCCGGGTTGTTATACACTATTGGCGTAGTATATAACGATTAGATAATATTGTTATACAATCATTATATCATATCGTTGTTTTTTTATTCAAGACATAATATGGTATACGGTATCAGGAGAGGGCCATCTGCTTTGCAGGTGGTTTTTTTCTGTTTATTTGCGGAATCTTCGGAAAAATCCTCGCTTCTGTTCCGGCTGTCCTGTTCCGGTTCTGCTTCTTTCACTTTCAGGTCTTCCAGCTGTTTCAAAGTCTCTATATTCAAAGATTGCTGCTGATAAAAAATTTTTAAAACAAAAAAAGGGGCTGTTAAGAAACTCCCCATCAAAATGGTAATGGGCATCTCAATGAGATACCCATTACTATTTATAAAAAAATTAGCTGCACCACTTGTGTGCAGCTAATTTTTTGTGATATAATCAAGTTGCTAAATCATGAAAATCACTGAGACTAATTATACACCAATCCAGCTGAAATTACCAGTGGATTACGAAAAAATTATTGATATTACTGATTCAGTGTATTCTTTCATGGAAGTTATGAATCATATTGACCTAAACAGATATATTGTAGAGAAGGACTACAATACAGGTCGTCCAGGATATGATTCAGAAAAGCTTCTGAAGATTACACTGTTCGCTTTTATGGAAAACGGATATATTTCATTGAGAGAAATTGAAAAACTCTGCAAAACCGACATTAGATTCATGTGGATACTTGATGATATGAATGTTCCAAGTTATGTTTCAATTGGTAACTTCATAAACAACAGCCTTAAGTGCAGTATTGAAGAGATTTTTGCAGAGATAAACGAATATATTTTTTCTGTTGATGAAGTCGATCTTAATCATATATATATTGACGGTTCAAAGATTGAAGCAAATGCAAATAAATATACGTGGGTATGGAAAAAATCCTGCATTAAAAGCAGAGATAAGACTTTTCTGAAGGTTACTGATCTCATTAATACTATCAATGAAGATATTATGTCATCTTACAGAATCAGATTCGGTACACGCACAGAGTATGCTCCGGAATATCTTGAAATGATAAGGTTGAATTACCTTGAGAAAACCTGCCTGAATCCTGAAGATTTTGTTTATGGCAAAGGTAAGAGAAAAACTCCGGAGCAAAGATATTATGATATGCTTGTTGAATACACAGAGAAAATCATAAGTTATGGTAAGCATATTGAAACCTGCGGCGAATCCAGAGGCAGTTATTCAAAGACTGATCATGATGCGACTTTTATGAGAGTAAAAAAAGACTATATGGGCAATGATCAGCTTCTTCCTGCATACAATTTTCAGTTAGGAATCTGTGACGGATATATCGCTGTGTTCAAAGCTTTTCAGTTTGCTTCTGATATGGACTGTTTCCAGCCGGTGATGCAGGCTTTTCATGACATATACGGTTTCTGGCCCGAATATCCTGTGGCTGATGCCGGATACGGCAGCTACAATAACTATCTTTTCTGTGAACAGCATGGTATGAAAAAATACATGAAATTTACTATGTTCAATAAAGAAACAAAAGATTTGAAATATCATCTTAATCCATACCGTTCCGTAAACTTTAAAACTGATGAAAACGGAAATATGATTTGTCCTGCCGGAAAAAGATTCTTTTTTCAAAGAAATTCTCCTGTTAAAGATAATAAATATGGCAGAACCGAAGAATTCTACCAGTGTGAGAGCTGTGAAGGCTGTGAACTTAGAAGTCAGTGTCATAAAGGCAAGGGCAATCGTATAATCAGGGTTAATGAGGAACTTACAGGATTTCATAAAGAAGTTATTGATAACTTGAACAGCATCCAGGGGGCGTTACTTCGTATGAACAGAAGTATACAGTCTGAAGGTGCTTTCGGTACAATCAAATGGAATCGTGACTACAAAAGACTTAGAAGAAGAGGATTTGACGGTGTTATGCTTGAATTCGGGCTTATTTGCTGTGGTTTTAATCTTCATAAGTTTCATCTTCGTAGAATGAAAATGCTCAAAGCTGCTTAACCATTCTCAATTTAATACCATATTTTGTGCGAAAAAATTTTGAATTTCTTCGTACAGCTTTTTTGCACCCTATTTTCCGCATTTATATGGTTTTGATGTTGATTTCTTGTTGAAATCATATATGTTAAAATGAGAAAACCACCTCATTTTATTACGAGGTGGTTTTCTCATTTTTCGTGGCTGTTTTTTAACAGCCCCTATAATTTGATTTTTTATAATAACACAGAGGATATCTATCGCCTCTATAGGCGGCGGGGTCGTTTCTCTGAATTGCCCCGGAGTTTAAAAGCAGAATTTTGAAAAATAATAAAATTATATTTGTTTTTTGCAGGAAATATGCTATAATGTAAACATACTTTGATAAAACAGTTCTGGAATAGAGCAAATGATTCAGGATAAAACAAATCCGGAATCTGATCAGCATTTCCGCAATACTGATTTAATCATAAAAAAACAGTGAATTAGGAGTGATTATTATGGGTTCATTATTAGAATACAAATGTCCCTGC
>NZ_JAZUGX010000018.1:0-28042 GCF_045641405.1 Treponema sp. | reverse complement strand
AGATATTACGAACTACAGTGATGAGTATATAGCAGCCGTCACTGATAAAATAAACAAAAGACCAAGAAAATGTCTTGGTTACAAAACACCTTTCGAGGTCTATTATTCAAAAACGTTGCATTTAATTTGACAATTCAAGATAAAAAAAAATCCGGTGTAGAGCATTGCTTTACACCGGATTTCTTTTATGGCTGTGTCCGTAGAAAATGTTGCTCAAATATCGAATATTCATAGGAAATTATGAATGTACTACCAGAAAACGCACGTCAATTCGCCATGCTGAAGGTAAATGGAATCGGACTGCGTGGTTTCTGCTACGCAGAACCCACTTGCCAACCTTCAGAACGGCTCGGTTGCCGCTTGCCTTTTCTTCCCGTACATTCAAGTCACCTTTTGCAGCTCGATATTTGAGCAACGGCTTATCTGGCAACACTATTTCCGTACATAGCCTTTTTTATTTGAAAAAATTAAAAATGCTTTCAAACTTTCTGGAATACATTCCAATTGTCCAGAACAAGTCTTCCAATATCCGGATCATACATGATGCCTAAATTCTTTTCAATTTCCTGCCGGCAGAATTCAAAATCGTGAGCCTTGCGGTAACATCTGTTTGATGTGATGGCATCGATCGAATCACAGATTGCAATGATTCTTGCACCAAGAGGTATTTCATTTCCCTTCAGGCCAGATGGATATCCTTTGCCGTCAAAGCGTTCATGATGATGAAGAACAATATCCTTCAGGCGGCTAAGGTGATGGGACTTGCTCAGGATTTCCGCACCGATTTCAGGATGCTTCTTAAGTTTCTGCCATTCATCATCGGTCAATTTTTCTTCTTTAAGCAGAATGCTGTCAGGAATTCCAATCTTACCTATATCATGCAGATGGGCTGCAATGTGTACTGCCTGAACATCTTCCTCTTTCATTTTCAGAAGATTGCAGACTACTACTGCCATGTCGCTTACCCGTTCTGAATGACCTGCCGTATAGGGATCCTTGGCATCCAGCGCACTGACAATGCAATCGATTATTTCGTGGTAGTCTATATCATTGCAAACATTGCAGTCCTTCATTGCAAAAGCCTCTTGTCATAATTCCTTTAATAGTTTTTCAAGCTCATCAAGCATGGTAACAATCACATCCCTGTTTTTCGCTGAAAAATGTTCAGCCTGATAATTGAGTTTTTTAAAGAAATCCTGCCGTAGCATCAAATTTTCCAATGGGATCTTTGTGCTGTCATATTCAATCAAGATACTTCCGTTGAGAGGATTGTACTCATAGTTTTTTATGGCATTTCCAAAAGAGTTTTTAAAGATGCTTTCTGCACGGACATACAGTTCCGCATCTGTAAAAATTTTTGCCCTAAGCCTTACTCTTCCAGGAATGAAGCTTGTTATGATCATATTTTTCTTCTCCTATTATTTTAGTATCGGCTGCATGGATCTTATGCTGATTGCAACTGTCGTTCCATTATGCAGAATGGCTGCCATCTGCGGACTTATCACCCCGAAAATTCCAAGAAGCATTAAGGCAGAATTGACACCAACGATTGTCAAATTGTTTTCATTGATTTTTTCAAGAAGCCCCATTCCAAGCCTGCGCACAGTAACAAGATTGTCAAGACCGCTTTTCTGAAGCTGGATATCAGCAGTTTCACCAGCAATGGAACAACACCCTTCGACCGCAACTCCAACTGTTGCAGCTGACAGTGCAGGAGCATCATTTATTCCGTCTCCCATCATGATGACTTTGTGACCTTTTGCTTTTTCGTCCTCTATAAATTTAACTTTATCTTCCGGCAAGGCCTGACTTATCCATTTTTTAATTCCGCATTCCGCTGCAATTTTTGAAGCAGCCCCTTCCGTATCACCGGTAATCATTATGCATTCTTCAAGACCAAGGTTTTTAAGTTCCCTGATTACTTCGCTGGTTCCAGGTCTGGCGGGATCACCAATAGCAATGACACCAACCAATATTCCATCATGTGAAAGATATAAAAGAGAATATCCTTCAAGACTGGATTGTTTTTTTATTTCAGCAAGAGATTCAGGACACGGAATTTTTTCATCCTCAAAAATAAAATGCGCACTACCAATTCTTACTTTTTTGCCATTTAAAGTTGATGCAATACCATGAGCAACTATATATTCAACCTTAGTATGATTTTCCGGATGAACAAGATTTTTTTCTGAGGCAGCACGAACAACAGCTCTTCCAAGAGGATGAGGATAATGCTCTTCAAGGCATGCAGCAATAGTCAGCACTTCATCTTCAGTAAAACCTTCCATAGCGTATATTTTTTCAAGAACTGGATTTGCATAAGTGAGGGTTCCAGTCTTATCCAAGACAACAATTTTGGAAAGTGCAGCCTCTTCAAGATATTTTCCGCCTTTGACAGTTATTCCTTTAGTAGCACTCTCTTTCATTGCAGAAAGAACTGCAATTGGAGCTGAAAGTTTCATAGCGCATGAATAGTCAACCATCAACGTAGCCATTGTTTTTACGATGTTGCGGGTAAAGAACCAGGTTGCTGCCGTAACAAGAAAATTAAAAGGCACTACTTTTTCAGCAATCAATTCTGAACGTTGCTGAGCTGCAGCCTTAAGGCTCTGAGAATTATCAATCATATCAATAATTTTCTGAACTTTAGTTTCTTTTCCCGTCTGAACTACCTTAATGTAAATTTCACCTTCTTCAAGGACAGTTCCGGCAAAAACGGAATCGCCGGCTTTCTTTGCAATAGGAATTGATTCTCCAGTTATGCTTGATTGGTTGACCATACCTTCACCGTCAAGAATCTGACCATCTGCAGGTATAAGGCCACTTTGCCGAATTACAACCACGTCATCTTTTTTAAGAGCACTTGCAGGAACTGTTTTTTCATCCATGCCCTCGACAACCTGAACGGGTTCATCTGCGGAAAGAAGGCTTTGCGCAAGATTTCCATAGGAATTTCTTTTTGTGATTTCTTCTATTTCTTCGCCAATATTAAGAAGAAGATTTATCTGAGATGCTGTGTTTTTATTTCCCGTCAATGTTGCCACTGTTATTGCTGTTGCATCCAATAGTTCGGTGCTGAATAACCTTTTGCTTTCAGCAAATTTGCTCAGAACATGGAAGCACCTTTCCAAAAGAGACTTCCACAGCAACAAAGTTCTTACAGGCAATGGCAAAAACCATTTTTTTAAATAATGGATGGCAAGGGTTTCAATAAGGACACTTTCTATGCTTTCTGTTTCTGGAATCTGATCAACATTCTTCAGCAATTCCGGATCTTCCAGATATTTTCCAGTGAGAGCATGGAAAAGATTCAGCACGTCATTTTCTTTAACAATATGTGTGTCGTAGTAAATCAGAAAGGAACCGATATTTGTATTACAATTTGTATCAAGAATTCCTTCCTGCACCGTTATCAAAGTCTGGGCCAGCAATGCCTGTTTTGATGTATATTCGTTCTTATCATACAGCAGCCTAAGTCGCCCAGGTAAAGAATGTTTTACACTGACCTGCATTACCAGCCTCCAATCCAGAGTTTACTTTTTATGCCTTTGAAGCCGCATACTTCTTTTCTGCAGCCATATCCTGGGCATCTTCCTTCAAAGACTGTGCAAAAGCTGCAGCATCTTCCTTCAGCTCCATTCCCTTTGCTACAACTCCGGCACAGGCTCTTTTAAAAGCAGGCATCCTGATGATTGTATAGGCAGCAACTCCAGCTACTGCACCAACAAGAAAAGCAGTTGTTTTAGTCATAATTACTCCTTGGTAACAAATATTAGTTATACCTAACTGACAGTTAGCATAATCTAATTTGCTTATTTTTTCAAGGTACTAGTAAAAAAAGATAGGATTAATAAATTTAATATGCCCAAGAAGTCGGTCACTTTCGTGTTTATCAAATCATCCCAAGGCCACATCGAGTACCATCATCAAGGAAAAACCTGTCATGAACATTATGGTCCCGATGTTTGAATGTCTTTCATCTTCCTCTGCGGCCATTTCCGGAACCAGTTCTTCCACAACGACATAAATCATTGCTCCGGCTGCAAAACTCAGAAGATACGGAAGGACAGGAATAATAAACTGAGATAAAACAATTGTCACAAAACCAGCAGCTGGTTCAACGATTCCAGAAAGAATTCCATACCAGCAGGATTTGATTTTTGAAAGTCCCTTGCTGTGAAGCGGCATGGAAATTATTGCACCTTCAGGAAAATTCTGGATTGCTATACCGATCGCAAGAGCAAGAGCCGCAGATGAGGAAACATGGACTGTCCCCGTATACCAGCCGGCATAGAGAACTCCAACGGCCATACCTTCAGGAATATTGTGCAGGGTAACGGCAAGAACCATCATGGTAGTTTTTGACAGACTGCTTTTGGGTCCTTCCACGGTTTCATTTAGATGCATATGCGGAATGACAACATCAAGCAAAAGCAGGAACAGCATGCCAAGACAGAACCCGATCACAGCAGGAACAAAGGCAAGCTTTCCAAGACCCTGCTCCCCAGCCTGATTCATGGAAGGAATCAATAGACTCCACACGGCAGCAGCAATCATTACACCGGCAGCAAAACCGGAAAGTCCTTTCTGGAGTCTTGCATCAAGTTCCTTTTTCATGAAAAGGACACAGGCGGAACCTAATGCAGTTCCAAGAAATGGAATCAGCAGTCCTTTTGCAATGATCAGATCCATAGCTCACCTCCTGACACTATTCCCCGGATGAAAGGCCAAGAAGATGCAGAAAACCAAAGTGAAAGATTTCCATGATGTTGCTCAGGAAAGTTTCCGCTTCCTTTCTGCCCATGTTATGCAGAATCACTTCGATAAAAGCATTTACCGTCGCATTTGCAAGAACATGTATGGCCATGTCATCGATGGGTTTCTTTATGCCGTATTTTTTTTTCATCCATTTGATTGTTCCAAGCACATTTTCCGTATACAGGTCGGAAATTTCTTCAAGGAAATTTTCGTGGGAACTGCCTGCAGATTTTGTAAACAACAGAACAAAGGCATCCCTGTTATCAAGCATATATTTCAGGAACTCAAAGGTATGAACTTTTTCTTCCTCAGAATGAACCATACCGGCCGGATTTTCAACATTCCTATGATGTTCAACCCCACCGAGTCTAACAACCGACAATGTTGTATCAATCGCCTCATCCACCAGCGCACAGAACAAGGCATCCTTATCCCTGAAATGGCGATACATTGCCCCGGTAGTCAAACCGGCATTGGATGCAATAGTTCTTAAAGATGCAGACATGAACCCTTTTTCCAGGAATTCTTTTTTCGCACTCTGGAGAATTTTTGATTTTGTTGCTTCTGAGATATCAGCCATAGTATTAATTTACACAAAATTCTGAGAATTCTCAAGAAAAATGGTAACAACGTTACCAAATTCCATTGACAAGGTAACGGTGTTACCAATATGATAACATCGTTACCTAAAACGATAACATTGTTATCATATTTGATATTTTCAGGAGACAATAATGAAAGTTACAAAAATAAATGAACTTTTCGCGAAATTCGGAATATTTCAGATCAAGCACCGTTTCCTGTTCCTTATAGGATTGCTGATTTTCACAGTCATAAGTTCCGCAGGTTTGTACAGGCTCAAACTCGACAACGGAGAAGACGACTGGTTCGATGACTGGGAAACAACAAAACTCAACCAGGACCACTTTGAAGACATATTCGGAAGTTGTGACAGCGTCATTGCTTTTGTTCAGGCCGACGATGTTTTTGATCCTGAAGTTCTGGAAATGCTTGGACGCCTTGGGAAGCGGCTTGAAAATGAAATTCCATATGCAAGCAGCGTAACCTCACTTGTGAACTTGAGCATCCCTGTAGGATCAGAAGACGGTTTTGAAGTTACAAATCCTTTTGTAGACGGAATTCCTTCAGACCCAAAAATCCTTCAGGAAAAAAAGGATTTCATCCTTAGCCGTGAATCCCTGGTGAACGCACTTGTAAGTGCAGATGCGACGGAAACTTTTCTTGTCCTTAATCTTGAGCAGTATTCAGAAAACCTTGAGACTGCAATGAATAAAATAACTCCACCTGCCATGGCAATTTTCAACGACCCTGAATTCAAGTCGGATAAATACACCATAAGACCAGCAGGACTTTCCTACACGGAATACGAAGAAGAACAGGCAATGGGAAACCAGTGCATCACAAGAATCGCCATTGGATTTCTTGTAATGGTTCTGTGCCTGATTCTATTCATCAGGTCTTTCAGAGGGGTAATCGTCCCTGCCCTTGCAACGGTTTTCGGAATAACCTCAATGCTTGGCCTTTCTGCATGGATGGACATTGTGGGCAATACTGTAATGATTGTTCTGGTTGTCCTTCTTGCCATGGCGCTGGCAGTAGGCTATTCAGTCCACTACATCAACAGTTTCAAGATGGCTTTCCGTAAGACAGGCAACCGCAGACAATCCTGCATAGACGGAATCCGGGAGTCTGGCTGGGCAATTCTCTTTACGGTAATCACCACAATGGGTGGAATGCTTTCGTTCTATGCTTCCGGATTAAGACCGATGCGCTGGGTTGCAGGAATTTCCGCAGCATGTGTTTTTGGCGTGTATCTTTATGTAATGCTTCTGCTTCCTATTTTCTACAGCTTTGGTAAAGACAGACAGCCGGATCCTGTTGCATCCCGGGAAGGTTCCACAAAGGCAGATCTTAGAATAGCAGACATGGGTGAACATATCCTGGACAAAAAATGGATTACGGTAATCGCAAGTGTTGCAATTATTGCAGTCTGCATTCCAGGAATCTGCAAGATAAAAATCAACATGAACTATTCCGACATGATGGGAGAAAAGACTCCTTACATTGCACGTCTCATGACCATTGCCCGTTCACAGCTTGGAAGCCAGTATGGATACGAAGTCCTCATAGAATACCCGGAAGAAAATGCAATAAAGAATCCTCAAGTCCTTAAAAACATGGACGTACTTACGGAACGAATAGGCACACTTAGACAGACCAAGATTTCCAACGGGAAGCCTCGCGTCAGTTCCGTCACAAAAATCATCAAGGAGATGAACAGAACATTGAACGGGGATTCACCTGATGCCTATGTAATTCCTGATGATCAGGAACTTACAAGCCAGCTCATGTTCCTTTATGAGATTTCAGGAGGGACAGACCTCTATGAATACGTAAACGAAGATTTCAGTGCAGCCTACCTCCATGTAGAAATGCATTCCTATGAAGCGGAATCCTGCGTATCAGACATTGCTAAGGTTGAACAGTGGGTCAAGGAGCTTTTCCCTGAAACCATTACAGGTGGTGTTGTTGGAGAAGTAATGCAGTACGCCGCCATGAATGGAAAGCTTGTACGTGGATCAGTCAAATCAATAGGAACTTCATTCCTGATAATTTTCGTTCTCCTGCTTTTTGCTTTCATGTCACTTAGAACAGGTTTCATTGCGATGATTCCAAATGCAGCTCCTGTAATTCTCATCGGTGGAATCATGGGTTACGCTGGAGTTTGCCTTGACATGATCACAGCCCTCATCATGCCTATGATTCTTGGAATTGCCGTTGATGACACAATCCACTTCACAAACCACATCAAATATCAGTTTGAATTAACGGGAAACTACCGCAAATCTATCCTTAATTCGTATCGTGAAATAGGCAAATCCATGATCATGACAACAGTAATTCTATGTGCAATGTTTGCAGTCTTTCTTACAAGTTCCATGTCGGCTCTTGTAAGGATCGGATACATGAGTGTAATCGGAATGGGAGGCGCTTTAGTTGCGGACTACACGCTTACACCGGTCTTAATGCTGATTACAAAACCATTCGGAAAAGAAAAAAACTAAAAGGAGAATATTACCATGAAAAAATTAATGACACTTGCAGCCGCAATTATACTCACATCAACAGCCTTTGCAGAAATGACAGGCTATGAAATCGCAAAAAAGAGCAATGACATCCCGGAACCAAAAACCTCATCATCAACGGCAACACTTACCATTCATTCGAAAAAAGGAAAGGACCGCATCCGTGAAATCATCATGAAGTCAAAGGACTACGGAGATGTTGAAAAGGAAGTGATCGTGTTCACAACTCCAAAAGATGTTTCAGGGGTCGGATATCTTATGTTCGATTACCCGGAAGATGATAAGGGCAACAAGAAGGACAGCGACAACTGGCTTTACATGCCTGCTATGAAAAAGACAAGAAGAATCGCTTCAAGCGGAACTGAAGGCGAAGGATCCTTCATGGGAACAGATTTTACTTATGAGGATATTGATGAAAGGGCTCTCAGCAAAGACAACTATAATCTCATTGGGGAAGAAACCATTGATGAAGTCCTGTGCTACAAAGTTGAAGCGACAAGCAAGACCGGTACAGAAAAAGATCCGCACCGCATAATTTATTTTGGAAAGGAAGACTTTCTTGTTTACAAAGTTGAATTCTATGACAGGCAGGATAACCTTCACAGAATTCTTACCTGTTCCGACTTCAGCACCATAGATGGATTCAAATCCGCAAAGACCATGAAGATGGAAAATGTTCAGACCGGAACCTGGTCTTCATTAAAAACAAGCAATGTAGTCTACAATTCCAATGACATTGATGACTCCTTGTTTACAGTTGCCGCCCTCGAAAAAGGCAGGATCAAATAACTGGAATAACTGAAAGCGATAACTTTCATCGGTGGATTTTTATATGAAAAAAATGCTATCAGCAGCAATCTCTCTGATCCTCATTTCAGGAGTTTTTGCCCAGGACTACAAGTTCTCCGGAAACATAAGCAGCATGTGTGGAATCTATATTCCACCATCGGAAAAATCAGGAGAACTTTCAATTGGAGACACAGACTTAACAGCTTCCATTGAATTATATAAAGGCAACGGAACAGTTTTTGCACAAGGCAAAGTCGGATATGATGCCGTGATGAAAAAGTTCACTCCAAAACTTTGCGAAGCATATTTTGACTATACATCTTCTTTTTGGGGAATAAGAATTGGATCGCAGAAAGTTGTCTGGGGAAAGGCGGATGAAATCGACATTACAAATTCCGTTTTTCCATCTGACTCAACATCTTTTTTTCTTGATGACGATACCCTTGCCGTAAATGCAGCGAGATTATCTTTTACCGGATCAATCTTTACTGTCGACACATACTGGGTTCCGTTATTCAGAGGAAACAAACTTCCTTTTGATGATGACAGTCCACTTAGAGATGCCCTGATTCCAAAGACCGCAAAATTTTCCACGGCAGGCAATGAACTTATAATTCCTGTTGGAATCGGCCAGATGAACAAACCGGAATGCAGGATACAGAATGGTGAATACGGAATCAAAGCCAGCACATACCTCCCTTTATGCGACATTTCTGTCTATGGATTTTACGGCTTTGACAAGACTCCAATACTGAATTATGAAATGCAGACTTCATTCAACAACCTTATTGGAATGAAAGTTCCATCAGGCATTTCAATTACCGGGGAATACAAAAGAATGACAATGATCGGATTTGATGCGGCGTTTCCAATGGGTTCAATCGTTTTGAGAATTGAAAATGCATGTTTTCCTCAACGCTATCTTCAGTCATCCACAGAAGCAATTCTTTCAGGGGGAAAAAACAGCATCAGAAAAAATCAGTTCATGGGACTTGCCGGAATTGACTGGATGCCTTCCAACTGGACTTTTACAGCCCAATATTTTTACGATGTAGTCCCTGGTGAAATTTCAAAACTTGACAGGACTCACACATTCATGCATGGCGGAACAGTCAGCATCAGCAGAACTTTTCTTCAGGAAACTCTGGAATTTTCTTTTGGCGGTGTAATCGCTTTCAATGATTTTGACAGCGCCATAAATTTTGAAGCAAAATACAGTGCAACAGATCAACTCAAGATCTCAGCAGGATCCTACAGCTTTCTTCCAGGACCGACCAACGACGGAACCTACGGAAAATTCAAAGATCTTTGCACAGCCTTCATAAAGGTTCAGTACGATTTCTAGAATGTATTTCGGAATTGCATCCCTGCAATTCCGAAAACTGCAGTTTCGCATTCGCAAAACTGCACACAATCCTATTGCTAACCTTAGACGCGACGTCCTGTCGCTCTAGAGATTATCAAAGAAACCTTTTACCTTCAACAATTCTGCGTTGAGGATTCCACCCATTGCGGCACCGCGTTTTGTGTTGTGGCTGAGTGCTACGAACTTAACGTCGAATACGTTGCATGGGCGAAGGCGTCCAACTACACATGCCATACCCTTTCCTGTCTCACGGTCACGGCGTGGCTGTGGGCGGTTTTCTTCTTCACGGTAAACGATTGGCTGTTCTGGTGAAGATGGCAAATCGAGTTCCTGTGGAACAGACTTGTATGCTGCCCATACTCTCTTGATTTCTTCAAGTGAAGGCTTCTTGTCTTCTGGAAGATCAAATTCCAATGATACACATGCTGTGTGTCCGTCGATTACAGGCACGCGAGTACATGTAGAAGAAACCAATGGAAGTGTTGCGTTCTCAATCTTTCCGTCCTTTACAGTTCCGAGAATCTTGAGGCATTCCTTTTCTGTCTTTTCTTCTTCACCACCGATATATGGAACGATGTTGTCGATCATGTCGAATGATGGAACACCTGGGTATCCAGCACCTGATGTTGCCTGAAGTGTTGTTACGATCATTCTCTTAACTGGATATCCAGCCTGAATGAGGGCGTGGAGAGGCATCATGTATGTCTGGAGGGAACAGTTTGGCTTAACTGCAACAAATCCCTTGTCCCAGCCGTGGTGCTTCTTCTGTTCAGCAATTACATCAAGGTGAGCGAAGTTGATTTCAGGAATGAGCATTGGAACATCTTCTGTCCAGCGGTTTGCAGATGCATTTGAAACGACTGGGATTCCTTCTGCTGCATATGCTTCTTCAAGATTCTTGATGTCTTCCTTCTTTGGAAGCTCAAGTGCGCTGAATACGAACTTACACTTTCCGATTGCAGCCTTTGCATCATTTGCATCCTGAATAACAAGGTTTGCAACATCTGCGGGAATGTCTTCACCAATGAGCCACTTAGAAGCAACAACATTCTTGTAAACCTGACCTGCACTTCTTGGAGAAGCTGCGACATATGTTACCCTGAAGAAAGGATGATTTTCCAACAACTTGATATATCTCTGGCCAACCATACCTGTTGCGCCCAAAACACCTACTGCAATTTTTTCTGCCATAATATTTTCCTTTATGAATCAATATTATTGGTGGTTTCGACAAGCTCAACCACCGTAATCATACTTTTTTTTACAAGCCGCACTTTGCCAGTGCGTCTTCAATAACCTTCTTTGCAGCGTCTGTAACTTCAACCAAAGGAAGTCTTACGCTACCTGCAGGCATCTTCTTGTAGTTCATAGCATACTTGATGCTTGTTGGGTTTCCGTCTACAAAAGCTGCCTTGAAGAATGGCTGAAGTCTGTAATGAATCTTGCGTGCTTCAACAAAGTTTCCGTCGAGACAGTAGTGAGCCATCTGAGTAACCAAAGCAGGAGCAAGGTTTGTAACAACGGAAATGATTCCGTCTCCACCTGCAGCCATCAAAGGAAGTGTAAGTCCATCATCACCGCTCATTACGCTGAATTCTGGATTTGCAAGCTTTATCTTTTCGATAACTTCCATCATCTGGTTAATGTTTCCAGAAGCTTCCTTTACGCCAACAACGTTAGGGAGCTTTGCGATGCGCTCAAGGGTTGCTGTAGGAATGTTCTTTCCTGTGCGTCCAGCAATGTTGTATACAACGATTGGGATTCCAACCTTTGAAACTGCTTCATAATGACGGAAGATACCTTCATCACTTGGCTTGTTATAGTATGGAGTAACAACGAGTGCAAAATCAGCACCCTTTGCCTTTGCGCGTTCAACATAGCGGACTGCATCCAATGTGCAGTTGCTTCCTGCACCTATCATTACCTTAACGTCTTTGCCGTTCTTTGAGTTGAATTCTTTTACCTGCTTTATTGCGATGTCGATAATCTTGTCTTCTTCATCTTCTGTGAGGGTTGGAGTTTCACCTGTAGTTCCTAAAGGCAAAAGTCCGTCAATTCCCTGATCCAACTGAAACTGAACATTCTTGGCAAATCCGTCATAGTCAACAGATCCGTCAGCGTTCATCGGCGTAATCATTGCTGTGTAAGCACCGTGAATTGCTGCCATAATTGAACTCCTAAAATTAATTTTAATTTTGCAAGATTATGACACTTTATATAGAAAAAATCAATAAATTCACTTAGTGCATCTCTTTAATAAAGTGCGTAGGATAAAAAAAAGAACCGGCGGTCAGCCAGTTCTTTTGGAGGTCTTTGAAACTTCTTTACATTATTTTTAAATATTTATGCTATCTCTTTCAACCTTTATGGTTGAGATATTACATTCACCCATTTGTGGACGCAACTTCCATACCATACCATAAATCAGGTATTTTACTACCCTGATATGGGTATTTTTCACTTGATTTTACAATAACTTTGGTTATAATTTCGAATATGCAAAGGTTAAAAAAGTTATTTATCATATTTTTTTTCCTAGTCTCACCAATCCTCTGTCATGGCACAGCAGATAACCATAAGCATATCCTAACGAATGAGGACATAAACCTTTCAAGGGACACAGAAATTTCCATTACGACAAAAGTGTTCAAGGACTATTCCTTTGAGAAAAAATGCTCTGAAATCGAAGAAAAGGATTTTAAGGACACAGGACTACCTTACTATCCAGGCTTATACGACGGCATACTCTGGTTTGACATCATCATAAAAAAGCCAGAACAGTTTGACGGTCAGCGTTATCAGATTTCCCTGGGCAACGATTACATTGACCTTGCAGAGGCTTTCATTCAAAAGGGAGATTCCTGGCAGCTTATTGGACGAACTGGCAGACACATCAAAGAACCAGACATGAGTCTTGTAACCTCAGCTCCATTGCTACCTTTGATGAGAGAGCTTTTTGAAGAAAACGACACAACCCACATCAGGATACGAATGACTTCAAATAGAGGAAATCCTGTCAACATAAGGCTCATATCGAACACAAAGCTTTTTAGATCCACATCAAAGTACATTTCAAAATTTTCCCTCAGTGGAGGAATTGGCATCTGCCTTTTCTTTGGACTTCTTCTGACAAGCATACTGTTAAAGGATCCTGCCTACATGTCGCTTGCCTTTTCTGCCTTCTTCTTCATTCTTCGTGCAATGCACACAAGAGGAGCTGGCGCTTCCACCATATGGAACTATCTACCAAACATCCCAATCGCAGGAAAACTAGAATACATACTGGATTCCATGGGAACTCTGTCCCTAGCAATCAGCGGATATATTTTCACATTGGTGAACAATAAAAAGCGACATCCATCAAAAACACTGATAGCCATACTTGAACTTGTAATCATCGAGCTATTGCTCACGGTAACACTATATTCTCCATTGATTCTATTTATCTGCTGCATGACAATTTCAGTAGTCCAGAAAAACATCCTGCTTTTTGGTGCGATTTCAAACCTAAAGAAAAGCGACAAGGGAATTAAAATAATATTCCTATCCTGGTCGGCAGTATTCTTCTTTTCGATAGCATTCAGACTCCTTATCCTTGCAAGAAATTTTGCACTGCTTGAACTGCCAGACTTCATCAAGCCCGAGGAAATGCTCACATCCACCATTGGATTCCTCCTGCTTTTCATCCCTCCACTCTACTCCATAGGGAAAAGATTCAACGAAAGATATCAATTTGTCCAGAAAGAATACCAGGATCTTGAAAGCAGATTCATGGAGAGAGACAAAATAAGAACATTGATACACAGCGTTACTACCCCTATCACGCAGCTTGCATCATCTGTGCTCAATTCAGCCTGCATATTGTCCAAATTGAATTTTTCTTCTGTCAATGCTGAATACGTGGAACTAATCAAAAGAGAATCTTCAAAAATAAACGATCTTCTAGTAGCGATCAGGATTCTTGAAGGAGAAGAGGAAGTCAAAAAGACA
The DNA here is from genome assembly GCF_045641405.1 of Treponema sp. Classification (GTDB taxonomy): domain Bacteria; phylum Spirochaetota; class Spirochaetia; order Treponematales; family Treponemataceae; genus Treponema_D. Next base: position 14,032 of record NZ_JAZUGX010000018.1, on the reverse strand, counting down.
CCAATACTTCTGATGAAATTCTTCAACAGCTGTATGATGACAATACAAAGAACGGCTGCAGAACGAGACTGTACAGCATCACTCACAACCGCCATCGCAAACGACACAATCATTTCTGCCGACCCAAGGGTCCTTCAGCTGCTTTTCATCATCGCACCAACGGCTGTCATTGCCATGTCAAAAAAGAAAACCAAGGTTTCGATTTACATAGAAGAAGAAAAAAATAATCTTTTCACCATGGCCATCGTAAACAAATTTGAATCTGAACTTCTTGACTCCACACCTAAAATTCTTCAGGCACTCAACGACCTGTCTTATTTTGATTTCATCGGAGAACTTGCAAAGCTTTACGATTGCACTATGGACATAAGTCCCCTTGAAGACAGCTGCAGGATGACATTCAAATTCCGTTTTGAGAAAATGGAAGACACATCAGAAATAAAGATTGTTACCGACAAAACAACTTTTGAGATTTCGGAAAATTCCTTAAGACTGCTCAAGAATAAAAAAAATACCGAAAATCTCGAAGCTCAGAACGATCCATTACCACCTGATGGATTCAATTTAAATCTTAAAAGCGAAGAAGAAAAAAAGGAACAACCTAAAATAAACGACATATTCGACCCTTACAATCTATCAACAAGAGAAAAAGAAATCGCAACATTGATAATGGAAGGAAACAGCGACAAGGAAATTGCATTCAAGCTGAACATCTCTCCCCAGACTGTAGCCACCCACAACAAGAAAATCTTCAAGAAAGCTGGGGTCCATAGCAGAGTTGAGTTAATTAACAAAGTCAGATAAAATCTGAGCATTGTTCTACAACAACACTATATAGCAGGGAAACTTATGAGCGGAAATACATTCGGTGAAATTTTCAAGGTAACAACATTCGGTGAAAGCCACGGTGCAGGACTTGGTTGCATCATAGACGGCTGTCCGTCTGGCATTGCCTTTGACGAAGACTTTCTTCAGATGGAGATGGACAGACGTAAGCCTGGAGCAAAAAGCGCTGCCGTAACGAACAGAAAGGAAGCAGACAAGGCAGAAGTCCTTAGCGGCATTTTTGAAGGCAAGACGACAGGTACTTCCATTGCCGTCCTCATAAGGAATTCAAATCAGCACTCATCGGATTACAACAACATCAAGGACAAATTCCGTCCTGGACACGCCGACTACACGTTCTATGAAAAATATGGAATCCGCGACTACAGAGGAGGTGGACGCTCAAGTGGAAGGGAAACCTGTGCCAGAGTTGCAGCAGGTGCCTTTGCAAAAATGTTTCTCAAGACAATGGGTATCCAGATCATTGCATACACAAAAAAAGCGGCAGGTATTGAAGGCACAGAAATTGACTTCAACGAAATAGAAAAAAATCAGATAAGGGCAGCAGACAAGAATGCGGCAATCCTCATGCAGCAAAAAATCGAGGAATACCACAAGCAGGGAAATTCCTGCGGAGGTATCGTTGAATGCATCGTAAAAGGTCTTCCTTCAGGATTAGGGGAACCTGTATTTGATAAAATTGACGCGGCCATTGCACATGCCGTCGTTTCCATAGGAGCCGTAAAAGGAATAGAATTTGGTCTTGGATTTGATGTCGCAGACAGCAACGGCCTTGAAAACAATGACTTCATGAGAAAGGGGCCTGTGTTTGAAACAAACAACGCAGGTGGAATTCTTGGTGGAATGACAAATGGAAACGACCTTGTGTTCCGTGCGGCAGTAAAACCAGTACCTAGCATATATCAGCAGCAGAAGACCATCGACCTGAATGGAAATGAATGCGACATGCTCATAGAAGGTCGTCATGATGTCTGTCTATGTCCACGCATCGTTCCTGTAATTGAAGCAATGACCGCAATCACTGTCGCTGACATGTTGCTCAGAAACAGAAGCAGCAGAGCATAAACACAAAAGAGCATTAAAATGGAAAACTATACCCCAGACTATTTTTTTGATGATGTGCCAGAACAAAAGAAACGACAGCAAAGGAAATTTCCGACAATTCTCCTTGGCGCAGGTATTTTCCTTTGTCTGACAGTGTTCACCATTCATCTTGGGGTATCAACCCATAGGCTTATAAACCCAGAAAATCCTACGGAACTTGACGATGAGCAAAAGCTTGCGCTCATTGAAAAACTTGCACAGACCTACCCAGAAGAAATAGTAAAGCCACTTCCATACAACACGATTCCTGCCGATCTGATGGTCAATGCAGAAAGCGCCATCATCATCGATCAAGAAACAGGCAACGTGCTTTATGAAAAAAATGCGGACATGGAGATTCCTCCTGCATCCATGACCAAGCTTGTCGAGATGTACGTAGTCTACGAGGCTGTAAGAAATGGAGAAGTTTCCTTTGACGACTATGTTCCTCTCCCTCCACAAAGCTGGGCAAAGAACCTTCCATCAGATGCATCGATCATGTTTCTTGCAGAAGGTCAGAGAGTAACATTAAGAGAACTTCTCCTGGGACTTGCCATCGCGAGCGGAAACGATGCCTCCATTGCAGTCGCTAACTATGTATGCGATGACATGGATTCTTTCGTAGAAAGAATGAACAAAGTCATAAAGAATCTTGGTCTTGAAAAAACACACTTTGTTGAATCCAGCGGTTACAGCGAAAAAAACATCACCACAGCAAGGGAATTCGTATCCTTCTGCAGAATCTATTTAAGGGACTTTCCTGAATCCATAGACAACTACCACAGCCAGAAAGTCCTCATGTATCCATTGGAAAAAAATCTTCCACTGGATCAGAAATACAAGGGCGACTCGGAAGCAGTCATCCAATACAATACCAACAAGCTTCTTGGAATTCTTGAAGGATGTGACGGTCTAAAAACTGGATTCATCGATGAAAGCGGTTACAACATCGCTCTGACCGCTCAGCGAGGAGAAAGAAGGTTCATTTCCGTTACAATGAAGGGTCCTGGGAAGGGAAGCGTCCAAGGCAACAAATACAGAGTAAAAGATGGAACAACTTTGATGGAATTTGCCTTCAGTAAATTTGCTCCATATATTCCAAAAGAAAAGGGACACAGTTTTGTAGTTGGATGTGCAGGATCGGCAGAAAAAAGCATCAGGCTCATTCCTGCACTGGATGAAAAATTTTCAGTGCCATTCATTACTGGAAATTCACCTGAGGATGCTGCTTCAAAAATTCATGTAACCGCAAACATTCCTTCATATCTATACGGGCAGGTTGAATGCGGACAGGAACTGGGACTTCTTACCTACAGCCTTGAAGGGAAAACATTACGGACGATTCCTCTTGTCGCAGACAGAAAAAGCCAAAGACAGAATATCTTTGGCCGTTTATGGGGAAAAATCGTTTACAAGACAGCAGGCTTATTTTAACCCCTGTACATCTGTGATTTCATATCCGCTTTCAATAATCGAGGCAATCAAAAGATCAAGCTTTTCATAGACATAATCCTTTCTTGATCCATTTGCATTGCCGACGGAAACAGGTATTATCATTCCATCTTGAAGCTCATCAACCAGTCCATTGATTATCTCAGCAGCGGATTTATATTCTTCACCCTTTTCACTGGACCTTTCATAGGTCGTCCTGTCGCTGAATTTCGAGAAGCATGATACATATTCATAACCTGCGGCATTTCCAGACTTTCTGATAACTTCCGTATCGTGATGATATGGAGCGTGCCAGATGAGAGAAAGCTCCTTCTGGGTCACAGCAAAGTATTCATCTTCGTTGCGAGCAAGTCCACGGGTAATGAAGTCAGTGTCAATGACAAAATTATTTTCCACCAGATCAGCTGAAGTATAGAAAAGAGATCCACACTCATTTCCTGAATTGGCAATCAACTTGGTCTTCTCTGGATACCTTCTGATAAACTCACCGTTGATGAAGAATGTTCCCCTAACTCCGTATTCAGACAGCGTATAGAGAACCTTTCCCAACCCTTCTGAATTTTCCATGGCATCAAGCACAAGAGCAACCTTTTTTCCATTGCAACTTTCTTTCATTGCTTCAGGGAATACGGAATATGTGAATGTCTTTCCAGAAAGACACCTGACTAAGATTGTATTTTCAAATTCTGAATTCAATGCCTTTCCTACATAGGCACGATAACGTCCATTTTTGTCCTTTGCCTTGAATTCGACGTCTGGGATTCTATATGGAACCCAGGAATTCTTATCAGCTTCATAGCAATAAAAACCCCTGCCATCAGGAAGCTTTGTAACTATAAGACCAGCATTCCAATAAGCCCTTTCTACAGAAGAAACAAAAAGAACATTCGATTCCTGACTCAAAACATTATAAAGACTGACCGTATTCTTTCCGCCAAGATAAAGGGCATTCCTTCCTGCCCATGCAACAGAAACCACTGAATCCTGTGAATATGACGCGATTTCCTTCATGACAGAAAAATCAAACACTTTAAGTACACCATCGTCAGTATATGCAATTCGCTTCATATCTGATGAAGAGGAAGGAATTATGGATTTGCTTGCATTGGCAACGACTGTCATTCCATCTTCAACAGAATACATCGTTCCCGTCTTTTCATTTTTAACATAATCCAGACTATCGTTCCAAAGAATAACCTTACCATCGCCATTCCAGAAGACCTTGTATCCAAGTGAAGTTCCTGACATTTCCGTAAGTGGACGAATGACATCTATCCTTGCATAAGCCTTAGAATCTTCAATGACAGTGTAAATGGACAGGATATTCTCTCTTGAGATTACAGCAAGTCGTTGTCCGTTTCCATTGCACCAGAATTTATCCGTAAGACTGTCGAAACAGACTGGCAGTCTGGCAATGATTTTTCCGTTTCCGACAAGCGAGGAATAAAGTCCTCGAGTATACAGTTCATTCTGTTCAATGCAATAAACAATGTCATCCTTCAAATAGATGATTTTTTTTGTCTGTGTCCACTGAACGCTGTCGATTGAACCCTCCCCGATTTTTCTGAAGCTTTCATTGACCTGAAGATTTTTAAAAACCGCATCAGGTGTTGCAAAGTAGACGCAGCCCTTATTTTCATAGAGAAGAACCTTTCCATCTGGAGACCATTTTACATTCAGGAGAGAATAGTCAAGGTCAACATTCTCAACAAGAGTTTTCTGGAGCAATGTTTTTGAATTCACAAGAACAAGCTTACCAGACGCTTTTTCAACAGGTTCTACGGTGCAGTACCAAAGACCGTCAGAACTTACTTCCACTGGAAATGTGCGGGAAGACTTACCGTGCTTTGTTTCATTCACGCTTGTGATCTTTCCGTCTTCTGTGCTGTACCTAGAAAGTCCATCCTTGTTTCTTATCTGAAGAATTTTTCCTTCATTAAGAAGTTCCATTCTTTCCGGGAAACATGTAAGAAGTACTGGATTAGAAATTATTTTTTCATCACCTAGCTTCGTGCAATAAAGGCTTTTATATTCAGCAACCCCAGGAACCTTCTGCTCAACGGTAAAAAGCAGCCTATCATCAGTTCCAACATCGATGTCATCAAGTCTTATTCCAGCATAGGCGTTGGAAACAGAGACGAGGATGATTGTTCCAAGAAGGTAGTTAAGCAGATTATTTTTTTTCATTTCTTACTTTCCTCTATTTAATTACAGTAAGTGGATCAACAGGCTTAGAATTCTTGTATACAGTAAGATGAAGATGAGGTCCCGTTGAATAGCCAGTATTTCCGACAAGACCGATTTTTGTTCCCTGGGAAACTTTGTCGCCCTTCTTTGCAAGACTTTTGCTCATGTGAGCATAGAGAGTCTGATAGCCGTCTACATGCTCTATTACAATATAATTTCCATACAATGGAGAGAAGGCAGACTTAAGAACCCTACCGCTTCTGCAGGCGTAAATTGGAGTTCCTGTAGGACATGCCATATCAAGTCCCTTATGAGTTGAGGCAACTCCTGTAATTGGATCCAATCTGTAGCCAAACCTAGATGTAATTCTGTATTTTGCTTTAAGGGGATGCGTAAAGATCTCACCCATTGCCTTCTGAAGTGTATTTGAATCAAGCCTTGCTCCAGGAATGAAAAGCTCAGCTCCTTCCTTAAGCACTTCTGAAGAAAGATCATTTGTATCAATTATATCAGTCACAGAGGCATTGTACTTTTTTGCAATGGATCCGATGCTCTCATTCTTTGCTACCGTGTGGATAAGTCCGTCCATTGAAGGAATCTTGAGTTTCTGACCGACAAACACTGAACGAACATTTCCGATTCCATTTACAGCAATGAGTGTGGAAATGTTTGAAAGTCCGAATTTCTGACATATTCCACTGATGGTATCTCCAGTCTTGACAGTATACTTTTGGAATGAAACAGCCTCTTTGATAAGACTGGCAGATGACTGAACCTTTATGCTGTCTTCTGTAAATATGTTTCCTTCGCTGTCATAATAGCTTGTCTGGTCAAATGCAAATTCAGACATGGTCAAATCAAGGATATCCTTTTCAGAAGATGCCTCCGATGGCATTTCAACCTGATGGAAAAAACTTTCCTGATAATTGATGAGCTTTGACACACCATATGGAATCGCACAGAAAGATGCAACTGCAGGAATCACAAGTAGAAATTTTGCGCTCTGCCTCATGCGAAGGAAAGAAAGAGATACTTTTCCGCAGATTTTTTCCCACGCTGAATGAACAGAAAATTCATTGACCGACACTGATGGGACGCGTACTGAAAATAGTGGACGACTTGCTGTCAATGCACCTGCGCTGCTTCTCTTTGCCCTTACTTTTCTAGGTCTGCTGCATGCTTCAAAACAATCGATAACTTCCATATCTTGTTTATCGACAAAAAAATTATGCGATATTAGACAATAATGACGATGTAATATATATGAGGAAAATCAAAGTTCCAGGATACATGAAGTCACTCATCACAGGCATTTGTATAGGTATCCTGATTAAGTTTTTCATAATGGACATGCTTGTCGTAAACGGAACATCGATGGAACCAACTCTACAGGACGGTCAAAGAATCATCGTGAATAAGCTTGCCTATGGAATTGCTAAACCCTTTGGCAGCAACCTAATCCTTGCATGGAACAGACCTGACGAAGAAGAAATAGTGGTTTTCCTTTATAAAGGCAGACTTGTGGTAAAACGCTGTGTCGCAGTGGAAAACACTCCTCTAGAATATTCAAATGAATCGGAGTATACTTTGAAAATCAAGGACAGAGAGTACCCGTTGACAGAATTGCAGTACAATCTCCTGAAGGAAACAAGTTCTGTTCCTGAGGATACTGTTCTTGTCATCGGAGACAACTACTTGAATTCCATAGACTCTAGAACATATGGTTTCGTTCCCCGCATGAATATTTTGGGCAGGATAAAAGTCAAATGAGTTCTCATTTCAAGAAAGGCGGCTTAATTTTTACTCTCACAGTGCTCGGCATTATGTCAGCCGTAGTAGTGACAAAATTTACAATGCTAGCCTTTGGCCCACAAAAAAAATTCACACCATCAACAACAGTCATCGAGCGTGGATCCATCGTTGACAGGAATGGAAAGCCTCTGGCAGTTCAGACAAATTTCTATCACTTTGTAGTCACACCGAAGCTGATTAAATCTCCTGAGGAATTTGCACACAATGTAGCACCCATACTCAACTGTTCCCCATCGGAGATACAGACAAAAATTGAAGAGAACAGGACATCAAGCTTCATATACATCAGAAAGAAAATTTCCCAAGATCAATACGATGAGCTTATAAAGATTGTAAGTGAAAATGGATACTCCAACTTCACGCGCTTTGACAAGATTCCTGGCCGCATATATCCTGAAAACAACCTTGCAAGCCAACTCATCGGATACATGGGTGATGATGGTGTTGGATTAAGCGGCATTGAATATTCCCAGCAGTCTGTCCTTTCTCCAGAACCTGACATGAGTTCTTCCGGGACAATTCACGGAGATAATGTATATCTCACAATCGATGCTGGATTGCAGTATAAGCTTCAGAAAATTGCAATGGATGCATTGACGACCACGCAGGCAGAAAGCCTTATGCTCATTGCGGCGGATGCTACCAACGGTGAAATCATTTCATACATCAGCCTTCCATCTGCAAATCTCAATGAATATGGACTTGCATCAACATCTGAAAAAACCGACAGAGCTTCCATAACCGCATACGAACCAGGAAGCGTATTCAAAATTTTCTCCGTAGCTTCCTTTCTTAACTCAGAATCCATCACTCCAGACGACAGCTTTCTTTGCGACGGTATCTACAAAAGAAAAACAAATCTAGGAGAAACCATAAAGATTACCTGTCTTGAGCACCATGGATGGCTCAATGCAAGAACTGCCCTAAAATATTCGTGCAATGATGCCCTCGCACAGATGAGCGAAAAAATCATGACAGAGGATTTTCTTTCCTACATAAGACTTTTTGGTTTTGGCGAACGCACTGGTGTAGAACTCCCTTCAGAAACCAGAGGCTCCGTAAAAAACCAGAACGACAAATACTGGTCAGCACGAAGCAAAGCAACCATGTCCATCGGACAGGAAATAAGCGTAAGCGCATTGCAGATGGTGCAGGCAGCATCTGTCCTTGCAAACAAGGGCGTACTCATAAAACCAACCTTCATCCAGCGCATAACAGATATTGACGGCAATGTTAAGTATCAGCATGAACCAACTTACGGCAACAGAGTCCTTCGTTCTTCGACTGCACAATATCTTTTAAGCTGCATGGAAACAACAGCTCAGAGCGGTACAGGAACAAAGGCTTCTCTACGCGATATTTCCATTGGTGTAAAAACAGGAACAGCACAGATGGCAGATCCTGTTCATGGTGGATACAGTAACACAGACTTTCTTTCAAACTGTATGGCGATTTTTCCTATCAATAACCCTCAGGTGATACTCTATATCGTCATCCAGAAAGCCAAAGGTGAAACCTATGCTGGACGTATCGTTGCCCCAGTAATCGCAGACGCAGCAGACGAAATCATCGACCACCTCGGAATCAATAGAGAAAATGCAGCAAGCCTTGAACATTCAGGAAAATTCTCTCTGAATGAAAGCAAGCCACTTAAGATCGCAAAGCTTGTTCCAGACTTCAAGGGTCGGTCAAAGAGAGATCTTCTTCCACTTTTAGACAGAACGGATATAAAGATCGTCATTGACGGTGAAGGTTGGGTTGTAGATCAGAATCCAGAACCAGGTACCCCCGTTACGGAGAACATGACAATTGAACTCTTTTTGGAATAGCAACCTCAGTCTCTTCAAGGAACGATTTCCAGGCCTTGCAGAAAACCTGAATCCAGAACCAAGCAAAGATATAATCCTTGAAGAAGCTAAAAACGGTTCCATGACAGCAAAGTCAGGTTCCCTCCTGCTCCATTCAAAATACAATCCAGAGAGAGAAGCAGAATCTCTTGCTGATGCTTTTGAATCTGAAAAACACGAAAATGCAGTTTTTCTTGGATTCGGTCTCGGATACGGTCCAATTGCCCTGGCAAAGAAAAATCCTGATGCAACCATCATTCTCATTGAAAGAGATTCATCAAGATTTTTTTCCGCACTAGACGCACTAGACTGGACACCTGTACTTACCCACAAGAAAATCGTCATGATTCTTGGAGCAACCGAAAATGAAGCCGCATCCTTGATATCAAGACTTAAGACAGAGACAACAAAGGTCTTTAAAACAAAAGCACAGACAGCACATGACGAAGCATATTTTCAATCGATAGAAAGGACTCTCGCACAGAATTCACAGAAGGAAGAGATAAACACAAATACCTTGGAAAAATTTGCAAGACTTTGGTTGAGCAACAGCTGCAGAAACCTTGATTATCTTAATCTGTTTGACGGAATAAAAAAATATTCAGGACTCGGGAAGGACATTCCATTTGTCATACTTGCGGCTGGACCTAGTCTTACAAAAATATTGCCAAAGCTTGATGAAATAAAAAAACGAGCAATGATTGTCTGCGTGGACACAGCTTTACATGCGTGCCTTAAGAACAACATTGAACCAGACTTCATCATACTTACTGATCCACAATACTATGCATCATTGCACCTGGAATTTCTTTCATCTCCATCGTCCGTCCTCATAACGGAAATAGCTGCTTATCCTTCAGTGCTAAGATTCAATTGCAGGGAAACGGTATTATATTCATCGATGTTTCCTATAGGGCAATTTTTTGAAGCAAAGACCATGGAAAAAGGAAAGCTTGCTGCAGGCGGCAGTGTGACCACAACAGCATGGGATTTTGCCCGTCTCTGTGGATCAACAAAAATTTTCATGGCGGGAATGGACCTTGGATTTCCAGGAAAGGAAACCCACATACGAGGCTCAAGATTCGAAGAAAAAGCCCACACAGCAAGCACAAGGACCACAAACGCAGAAAGCGCAAACATAGCAACTCTTTTCAGCGCCTCTCCTTCCATTGCAAAGGACTATCTTGGAAATCCGATCCTTACGGACAAGAGGATGTCTCTTTTTTCCTGGTGGTTTGAAAATCAATGTACAAACGCAAGAACTGTTGGAGTTGAAACCTATTCACTTACTCCAGAAAGCCTAGCCATAAAGGGCATTGATCCCTTCAGAATCGAAGACTTTCTTTCCTTCGAGGAAATTGTCGAAAGGAAAAAAGAATTCATGCAGGCTGCGGAAAAAGCAAATGCAACTCCATCCATTCCCACAGACGACTTCCTACGCATAAAAGAACAGTTTGCCGAAAATCTGGACGAACTTGAATCAATTGCAAAAAAAGGAATAGACGCCGCAACAAAGGCAATCAAAGACAGGTCAAAGATGGCACAGTCATTGGCTCGCCTTAATGAAATCGACGGGATGATAATCAAATCAAAGGCAAAAGACGCAGCCTCCCTAGTATTTCCTACAAAGCGTCAGCTGGAAAAACTTTCGCAGGAAATTCCGCAGGGAACTGAATGGGAAAAGAGCATCTATCCCATCCAGTATTCAAAATTGATTTATTCCCAGCTTCTTTCATCTGTTAAACAGTTTCAAAAATTTTTCTCAAGGTTTTAACATCTTAGACCGATAATATAAGCGTGCTGTGATGAAGTTATACAGACGGTTCTTTTTCGAAAGAAGAGACATCCAGACGCCTGTGTATCGGCAGATTTAATCATAGTATGCAACTACAAGTTGCTATAAAAAATCTCCATAAGGAAAGGTCAAAGAAGTTTTAGGCTTTGACCTTTTCATTTTTTAAATCGATTCGTCAACGTCTCATATATATTCTTTTATTTAGCGGAAAAACTTTTAGTTATCATTTTTTTGAATGCTGCCGATAATATGAATGGGAAAATTGTATGAGCAACGTAAAAATAGCAGACATTAAACCTGACACACGCTACAGAAGCCCTGTAACTTTGGATCCGATGTTCATTGTTACTGTTCCCCCATGCCCAATCACAAAGGGGCAGATTGTAAATCTATTGAAATGGGGATTCAAGGAAATATCAGTCAGCGAAGAAGTCAACGCACCTGTCCCTAAATCGAATGCACCTACAAAAGAGAAAATCACAGTTACAGAAACCGTCGATCTTTCGGAATTTGGAGAGGAATCGGAAAGCACCTCTCACACCAGCATTCCAGACAAATTCAAGACTTCCGAAAGCGTTGACCTTTCAGCCTTTGATGACGATGCTCCTAAGCAGGATCAGCCAGTAAACAAAAGTTTTTCCCACACAACAACAAGAGCACAGACTTCTCTTTCTGCATATCTTTCTACCCATGATCCGCAGGGTGCTGATGAGGCACTGAAATTTTCCGTTGGAATCAGGGGAGATGGTCCTATTTCTGAGGAAGAAGACACAAAGCTCATGGAATCTGCCCAGAAGACCTATGAAAAATTCATGGACTACATCAACCAGGTATATACCCGATATGCAACCCACAAGGAAATTCAGCAGGCAGAACTCAACGGCAAAGTACTTGAACTATGCAACTTCGTCCGTGAGACAAAAAAGTTCATCCTTAGAATCTCGCCAAGCTACGAAGCACGCAACAAGAACTTTCTCATAAGCCACAGCATGCGCACCGCAGTACTTGCCATCGTAATAGGAATGCAGCTCAACATGCCTTATGAAAAGCTCATTGAACTTGGTGTTGCAAGCATTCTTCATGAGATTGGTCAGATACGTCTTCCACCGCAGCTATATATGAATGACAAGCCATTGACTCCTTCAGAAAAAGCTCAGATGGCAACCCACACGGTCGTTGGCTACAACATAGTCAAGGCTGCAGGATTTCCACTTACAATCCAGCTTGGCGTTCTTGATCATCATGAGCGCGAAACTGGAACAGGATACCCAAGGCATCTTTCTGGAGCACAGATTTCAACCTACGCAAAGATCATTGGCGTTGCCTGTTCCTACGAGGCAATCACTGCACCTAGACATTTCAAGGAAGCAAGGACTACATATGAAGGCATGATTGAAATGCTTAAGAATTCAAACCACCTCTATGATGATGCGGTTGTAAAAGCATTACTCTACAGTGTTTCACTCTACCCGATCGGTGCCTATGTCTATCTTGCAAATGGAAAAGTTGGACAGGTTGTAGATGTCTCTCCATCAAGTCCTAAGAATCCTATCGTAAAGATCATCGGTGGCATCAACAAGGATGGATCTGCAAAAATGGTTCAGACAGACGATCAAGCCTTAAGGATAGTCCGCGTAATGACAGAACAGGAAACGAACGACCTTATGGCTGCATTAGGTGAAACAGTCAAATAAAATTGCTGAATGATCTCAAGTAAAAACCAAATACTTTAGTTGAAGAAGAGGCGGGCATTTTCCACCTCTTTTTTAAATTCTTCATCTATCACTGGCGGATGCTCATTGAAATAAAGAATCTGCTGAAGTTCTTCATCTGTATGTGCTCCCCAGACAGGAACAACATTTTCATACTGCTGAAAGAAACCAAAAGCAAGAGGAATATTGTTGACGATTCCACCGTTGAGAGGCTGCATTGCAATACATCCCACATCTTTTTTTTCACAGAGCCTTACAAGATCAACGACCAGCTCTGGGGAAATCATGCTGAATGGAAACTGAACCGTTTCATAGAGTCCGCTTTCAATCGCTTCTCTCGCAAGCTCATAGTTTTCAGTGGCCAGTCCAATGTGACGGATTATTCCCTTGTCCTTGAGAATAAGCATTTCATTGTAAAGACCGTCTGGTCCATCCTTCTTCGGAACGACAAGAGGATTTTCAATCTGGTAGAGGTCTATATAGTCAGATTCAAGGGCAAAGAGACTATCGTTGAGGTCGCGTCTGATTTCCGCTGCGGACTGTGCAGAAGTTTTTGTCGCAAGCATCACATTGTGCCTGATTCCGTGAAGGGCAGAACCAAGACGCTTTTCACAGATTGGTTTTGAATGGGATATGTCAAAGAAATTTATTCCACCAGAATAGGCATGATGAACTATTGCACACGCCTTTTCATCAGCCTCCTCGCCGAAAGCTTCAATTTCCTTGCAGTCAAGGCTCATTGCTCCAAAGGAGTTTTTGCTTACGAGAAGATTTGATTTTCCGAGTGAAATGAATTCCATAAACACAATTCATAATTATGAACGTAGAATTCATAACTATGAAAATCTCCCATATTCAATTCGTAATGCATTACCGAAAAAAACAATTATGCATTACGAATTATGAATTATTAATTATTTATTGTAGTTCTTAATCTGGTTGAAGATGTAGCCAGTAAGTTCATCAAGCTTTACGCGTTCCTGAGCCATTGTGTCACGGTTGCGAACTGTAACAGTGTTGAAGTTTGCACTTGCGCTGTCGAGAGTATCGTAGTCAACTGTTACGCAGAATGGTGTACCAACTTCATCCTGGCGGCGGTAGCGTTTACCTACAGTTCCAGAAACGTCATAATCTGTTACAAAGTCTTCTTTCAAAAGGTGCTGAATTTCTTTTGCTTTTTCAGCAAGGCCATCCTTCTTCATCAAAGGAAGAACTGCAACTGTAATTGGTGCCAAACGTGGATCCAAGTGTAAAACAGTTCTGTAATCTTCTGGCTGTCCTGCTTCTGCAACATTCTG
>NZ_JAZUGX010000017.1:0-153868 GCF_045641405.1 Treponema sp. | reverse complement strand
ATGCAGCCGTTTTGAACCTATATGCGTTTCTTTATGCTCTTTTACAATTTTTAATTTGAACTCTTCTGAGTATTTGGACATAAAAAATGCACCTCCTAAAATTGAACTTTATTTGTCCAACTTTAGGGGTGCACTTCATTTCGGGGCAGCCTTTTTTGTTTGTTTAAGTTGACTGAGGGGACAGGGGACAGACCCCTTGTCGTGGATTCTGGGTATTTTGGCTTATAACATAAGTTTATAGATATTTTCTACGTCCTTCTGGTTCAGTTTTGTGAAACCACAGATTTCTCCAGAGCCACCGTTGCCGTAACAGCAGGTGTGTGCAAGTTTTTCAATGTCCTCAGGTTTTGCTCCCAGTTCTGCAAAATTCTTTGGCATGCCGATAGAAACCAGGAAGTTCTGCAAAGCCTTGATTCCTTCCTTTGCTGTGTTTTCAGGATTATCAAAATCCATCTGGCATCCCCATACGCGGACTGCAACTTTTGCAAAACGCATTACATCGTGTTTCATTGTATATGTGAAAACTGCAGGCATTGTTACTGCAAGGCCTGCACCGTGGGCACAGTCGTAGAGGGCAGAAAGTTCATGTTCTATGCCGTGGCTTGTCCAGTCCTGGCTTCTTCCAACTCCGCATGAATTGTTGTGAGCCATCATTCCAGCCCACATGATGTTTGCCCTTGATTCATAGTCGCTAGTGTCAGCAACAGCCTTTGGTCCTTCTGTCTTCATTGCAAGCAAAAGGGCCTCGATCATTCTGTCTGTTGTCTCAACATTGCTTGTGTTTGTAAGGTAGCGTTCGTAAAGGTGAGCCATGATGTCAGTGATTCCGCAGGCTGTCTGATAGGCTGGAAGTGTCTGTGTGAGGGCAGGGTTAAGGATAGAGAACTTTGGTCTGTAGGCTTCACCGCTTGCACCGCGCTTGAGCATGCCTTCTTCCTTTGTGATTACGGAATCAGGGGAACCTTCCGAACCTGCGGCAGAAATTGTAAGTACAGTTCCGATTGGAAGTGCCTTTTCCACAGGCTTGCCTTCATAAAAATCCCAGAAGTCTCCGTCATAAACGGAACCGGCAGCTATTGCTTTTGAAGAGTCAATAACGCTTCCACCACCAACGGCAAGAATGAAGTCGATGTTTTCTTTCTTGCAAAGGTCGATGCCTTCGTAAACAAGGCCGCTTCTAGGATTAGGTTTAACTCCGCCAAGTTCTACAAAAGGAAGACCTTCTTTTTCGAGGGATTTTTTTACCCTGTCCAAGAGACCTGATCTGATTACGGAACCTCCGCCAAAGTGCACGAGGACCTTTGAGCCGCCGAATCTTTTTACAAGCTGGCCTGCGTCATTTTCCCTGTCCTTGCCGAATGCAAAATAAGTTGGTGCATAAAAGTTAAAGTTTTCCATTAAAATATCTCCTATAAATTATTTTGAAAGTTCATCAATCTTTTTCAGTTCATCTGCGGTAAAGGATGTCTTCTCGATGCACTTTACGCAGTCCGTAATCTGGGATGGGCGGCTTGCTCCTATGAGAACGCTTGTAATGTCATTGTCTTTTAGGATCCAGCTTAAAGCCAACTGTGCAAGGGTCTGTCCCCTCTGTTTTGCTATTTCATTTAAGTCTTTTATTTTTACAAGTTTTTCAGCAGTAAGATCTGATTTATGAAGGAATGGAGTGTTTTTGCCGATTCTACTGTCTTCTGGTATACCATTAAGATATCTGTCAGTTAAAAGCCCCTGTGCAAGAGGAGAGAAGGTAATGATTCCTTTTCCTTCTGCTGGGGCGCTTTTCTTAAGACCGTTGTTTTCAATAGTCCTGTCAAAAATATTATACTTGTTCTGGTTTATGATGAAAGGAGTCTTAAGTTCAGACAGAATTTTTGCTGCCTTCTTCATTGTCTTTCCATCATAATTTGAAATTCCAACATAAAGGGCTTTTCCAGATTTTACAATCTGATCCAAAGCGACCATTGTTTCTTCAAGAGGAGTATTTGGATCCATTCGGTGATGATAGAAAATGTCCACGTATTCAAGTCCCATTCTTTTTAGGCTCTGGTCAAGACTGGCAATCAAATATTTCCTGCTGCCCCAGTCACCGTAAGGACCTGACCACATTCCATATCCTGCTTTTGTAGAAATGATAAGTTCATCTCGATAGATGCCAAGATCGTCCTTGAGTATTTTTCCAAAATTTTCTTCTGCGGAACCTGGAAGAGGACCGTAATTGTTTGCCAAATCAAAATGTGTGATTCCTGCATTGAAAGCAGTAAAACACATTTGTCTCATTGTTTCATAATCGTCATTGGTACCAAAGTTGTGCCACAAACCAAGGGATACTGCCGGGAGCATCAAGCCTGATTTTCCGCAACGATTGTATTTCATTCCGTCATATCTTTTTTCAGAAGCAAAGTAGCTCATTGATAATCCTCCATTTATATAATACAACTTAAAGTTAACTTGAACTCAAGAGGTTTTGTGATAAAATATAACTTATGAAAGAAACGTACATATATTCAATAAAGGAAATGTCTGAGAAATTTAATCTTCCTTCTTCGGCACTCAGATATTATGAAGAAATAGGTCTGCTGGAAAATGTTGAACATCTTAACGGGTATCACAGAAAATATGATGATTCTCATGTGGATAGGCTTAACGCCATTGAATGTTTTAAGAAGGCTGGTCTTCCCTTGAAGGAAATAAAGCGTTTCTTTGAATATGAAAAAAACATGCAGAAAAAGTCGCAGAATATTCTTGAAATGATGATGGAGCAGAAAAAGAAAACTGAAAAAGAAATAAAAGACCTTAAGGCAGGACTTGCCCATCTGGAAAAGAAAATCAAATACTACACAATGGTAGACAAGGCTGTTAAGGAAGACAAGAAAATTCCTGCCTGGAACGAGGTGATAAAATAGGTCTTATGGTTTAAGTTGAATTTTAGAACAGTAGGGACAGACCCTTTTTATTAGATTGGATCAACTATATTGGATTGAAAAATTCAGAAATCATATGTCATAGTTATTTTTGAAAAATTAGATGGTTTTAGGATTTTTTTATGATTGATCTGCTGATTCCAGTAAGACGGGAGATTTGGTTTATTGAGATTCCATTCTTTTTTAAGGTGGAACATTTTTGAATTTGTTCGTCAATGGAAAGCCGCTCCAGTTTGTAAGGTGATGTTATTCCAAATATTTTTTTTATAAACGTGAAAGCCTTCTCATCGGTAAGAAAAAACTTGTTTTCAAACTCCATGCATTTTGATACTTCTTGTTGATTAAGGAATTTTAATACGGCTTCTTTTGATCCAAATAGATTTATTATATAGTTCGTCTTTATGAAACTGTTGTTTTTACTGTTGATAAAAGCTATATAACTATTCCATTTGTAGTGTTCTGCAGATCCTAGCCCAGCTTTTTCACAATTTTGGATAATGTATCTATATACAGTCATGTAATATTTGTCATCAGGAATTGGTTCACTTTTGAATCTTCCTTGAAAAAGATGACCGCAGCGATCATATTTCCGATTGAAATAGAAAACATAACTGTTGGCTATTTTCTGAACAAGTAAACTCATGTTCTGGTCGGCATTTCCTATTAAAATGTGAACATGGTTGTTCATCAGACAATAGGCATGAACTTCTATACCCAGTTCCATTGTGTATTTCTTCATCTTTTTTATAAAAAATATCTTATCGGCACTGTCGATGAATAGGTTTTGTTTATTGTTTCCTCTTAAAATAATATGATATAAGCCTGTGATGCCGAAAGTTCTTGGTTTTCTAGCCATATATATATTTATATAAACGAAAAAAAATAAATATTGGTAGTTTTAGAAAAAAAAAGTGATTGAAATATAAAAAAAAAGGGTCTGTCCCCGTTATGTTAATGGGGACAGACCCCTATTCATTCATTGTCTAGTAATAGGTACTCTGCGTTCATATTTTTTAAGTTCAGAAGCAATTTCCTCTTTATCATGTACATCTCCTGTATTGATTCCAGGACAGTGTTCTTTTTCTGCATCCCAGGAATCCTTACATGCAACAATCTTAGTCCAGAAAGGGTATGTGCTGCACTGAACGGGCCTTGCGGAATAACACTGGCATCCTGGAATTGAAGGATCCCAGAAAATGCAATCGTCTGTTTTCTCTGATTTGTGCATGGTTTTCAAACAAAGGTATTCCTTTCCGTCAGCATTTTCAAGCCACTGGCAGTACACCTTTATGAACTGTTCTTCCGTAAGTTCAGCCCAAGATGCAAGTCGAGACAAATCATTTTCAGAAAGCATCACTACGCCGCCCTTGAACCTGCAGCAAAGGGAGCAACCGTTGCAGGAAAATTTAACTTCTTCCACTGTTTTCCTCGTGTTATTTTAATTAAATAAATTAGAATCCTACGATTTCATTGAAGGCCTGGATTGCAAACTGGTCGCTCATTCCGCTTATGAATTCAATGATGCATTTTTCCCAGCTTTCATTGTCATTGATATCGAAAACCTGCATGGTCCTAACATGGAGGATGTTCTTTTTCTGTGCATCGTAGTTGGAATATTTTACCAGCCAGTTGCCGAAAGTTTTTTGAAGGCTTGGCATGTACCTTAAGACCTGTTCAATTCGTCCGTTTTGTGCATAAACCTGAAGCTTCATTAAAGTCCTGAAAATTGTGCTCAGGATGTTTTCCGCATAGCGGGCAAATTCTTCAAGTCGCCAGTTTTTGTAGATGTTGGCATAGCTGAATCTTTTTAGTTCAGTTATGAATTTATAGTAAGGTTCACTGAAACAAAGACCTTTTTCAGGGGAACTCTGTTCGCAAAGGTCTACTATCATGTCGTTTATGAGTACAGTTGTGTTCACTGCACGACCTGAACGATAGACACCGTTGGTCGTATGGTTTGAATATTTCTTGTTTGGACCAAAGCCAAGTGTTGCGCCAACGATTTCCCTAAGCTGACGGTAAGCTGCCATGTCCAGAATGTGGTAGCTTCTTGCATCTTCAATGTCACGGCCAAGGAAAGAAACCTTGTCGGCAACCTTTACGATGCAGCCTTCCCAAGTGTATGGGGAAACAACGCCTGGTCTCTTTATTGAATAAAGCTCGATGTTTTCGTCTCGAGGCTTAAGCCCCTGCTGATCAACCTCTCCGCAATGGCATATAAGACCGTCTCGTACGGCATAGGTCAAGTCCAGATTTGTTCCGTATCCGTCTGGATCCTGTAGTGTTTCGATAAAATCTGCAAAGAAAAGGCTATTACGTTCATGCCAGAATTTCTTTGGAGCATTTTTACCTTCCTTCTGACTGGTGATTAGTTTGTTTAAGATATCTTCTCCAGTATGCCCGAAAGGTGCGTGTCCTATGTCGTGACCAATGGCAATTGCTTCCGTCAGTTCTACATTGAGTCCAAGATGCTTCGAAATTGTAGAGCTAACGCTTGCGACATGATTTACATGTTCGATTCTAGTGCAGATGTGATCGTTCTGGGGGGCGTAAAATACCTGGGTTTTGTGTTTTAGCCTTCTGTATGCCTCACAGTGAAGTATGCGTGTGTAGTCGCGTTCAAATTCTGAACGGATTCCATTTCTGTTATAGAGGGAATTTTCTCGTTGAATTGCCTGCTCCCATTTTATATTGTTTTCATCACATCTAACATTTATAAAGGAATCTTTCATGCCTAAAGTATAGTACAATTTTATGTTTTTGGGCATTGTTCGCATTAACAGTATTCATTTTTTCGTTTTGGGCATTTCTTGTAGGTATAGATGGGTCTGTCCCCTCTGTTAAAGAGTTATGAAATAATACTTAATTGATATTTGTCATTTGCACATTGGGGTCTGTCCCCCTTTGTCCTGTTAGGAGTTTCCATTGTCGGTAAACTAACTGATGGCTTAATTGGATGGAATAAAATTCAATTAATTGTCAAAATATCAATAAATATGATGTATCTCGTTACCGCATTGTTTGACGAAAACACTACTAGTTATTTTCAACAGCTGATATCAGAAATGTCAGCCGTTAGTGGGAATGATTTCATGATGACCAATCATATTCCTCCTCATTTGACACTTCTTCAAGTTCATAGCCGATTGGATTTTGGTACAATAGTTTCAGTTTTTGAAGATTCCTTTGCTTCTGAATGTATTGAGGAGGTTGTATTTAAGGCTGTCCAATCGAAAATTCCACATGTGTTTTATGTTTCTGTAGATATAAATGAATGGCTTTTAAAAATAAACAAAAAATTATTCGATTCTTTTACTTCCCTGGATAGAACGATAGTCAATCAACTTTATGCCCCTGGTTGTTTTTACCCTCATGTGGCTTTAGTAAAAAGGCTGGATGATCTTCAAAGAAAGGGGTTGCAGGATTTTCTGAAGTTCATTAGTCTTCCAGACTCTGGCAAAATAGTAAGGATAGAACTTACGGAAGGGAATCCTCCAAACAAGTTATGCGAAGTGATTTTGCCTAGACGAAATCAATAACACTTTTTTCAATTTACATTCACTGGTTCATTCATTATTATTTTCTTACTTTTATTCAGAGGAAAATGTCATGCTGTTTTTTGTAAATGATTATGGAGAAGGGGCACACCCAAAGATCCTTGAAAAATTAGTTGAAACAAATATGGAAAAACTTTCGGGCTACGGAACCGATGTCTATACTGAAAGCGCAAAGAAGAAAATTGCGGCAGCCTGCAGTTGCCCTGACGCACAGATTATGTTCCTTACAGGCGGAACCCAGACAAACCAGATTGTCATCGATACAATTTGCCATGACTATGAAGGCGTTGTTTCTGCCACTACAGGCCATGTAACCTGCCATGAAGCGGGTGCCATTGAATTTTCAGGTCACAAGGTTCTTACAACAGAAACAAAGGATGCAAAGGTTGTTGCTTCGGGACTTAGAAAAACTCTTTCAGATTTCTTTGCAGATGAAAACCATGAGCAGATGGTGTTCCCTGGAATGTGCTACATAAGCCAGCCTACAGAATACGGAACCCTCTATTCAAAAAAGGAACTGGAAGACATTTCTGCAGTCTGCCATGAATTCAATATTCCTCTTTACCTTGATGGAGCACGCCTTGGATATGCCCTTGCTGCAAAGGAAAACGATGCCACGATGGAAGACATTGCACGCCTTTGCGACATTTTCTACATTGGCGGAACAAAGGTAGGTGCCCTCTGTGGTGAGGCCCTTGTATTCACAAAAAAAAACATGCCTGCCCATTATGTTGCTCAGGTAAAGCAGCACGGGGCTCTTGTTGCAAAGGGAAGGTTGAACGGCATTCAGTTTGATGTTCTTTTTACAGATGATCTTTACACAAAGATTGCCGCCAACGCCATCGAATGTGCAGACAGAATCAAGGCTGAACTAAAAAAGAAGAACTACACTTTCTGCATAGATTCACCTACAAACCAGATTTTTGTAGTTCTTGAAAACGACCAGTATAAAAAACTGACAGAAAAAGTTGCCGTAAGTTTCTGGGAAAAATACGATGACAGCCATACGGTGATCCGCATTGCCACAAGCTGGGCCACAAAAATGGAAGATGTAGAAGAACTCTGCAAGATTTTGTAGCGCTATAAGGAATCATTCTAAAGAAAATATAAATGAAACTATAAATATTCCATTTTGTTTAGTCTGATTTTTTTAGATAATTGCAGAACTATGACTATTTCTGGTGCCATATTTGATCTTGACGGAACATTGATTGATTCCATGGGTATTTACGACGAAGTAGGTTGTGCATGTCTTGAATGGTTAGGTTTAAATGAGAATTCAGAACTGAAGAAACTCTTTTTTACAAAAACAACAATAGAGTTGTCTCATGTTTTCAGGGAAAAATACGGCATCAATAAAACAGAATCGGAAATAGTAGATGGAATTAACGATGTTTTATTTGATTTCTATGCCAATAAAATTAAAAAAAAGGAAGGCATCCTTGAATTCCTCGAACTGCTCAAATCAAAAAATGTAAAGATGGCACTTCTTACAGCTTCAGATAGGAAAGTTGTGTTTCCCTGTTTAAAACGAAACGGGCTCTTGGAATATTTCTATGAATTTGTTTTTTGCTCGGAATACAATACTTCAAAACATGAAGGGGATATTTTTTTATTTACAATGAATCTTCTTGGCTCAAGAAAAGAAGAGACCATTGTCTTTGAGGATGCACTTTATGCCATTAGGTCTGCAAGAAAAATTGGCCTTAAAACATGTGGAATTGAGGATGAATGGTGTAGCAAAGATAAAAATAAAATTGTAGAATATAGTGATTTCTACGGAAAAAACTGGGCTGATATCAAGGGAATTTTTGATGGCTTTCGATGGGAAACCTAAAAAAATAACTAAATGACATAAAAAAAATACCTTATCATAAATGTTGTTTTATGATTGAATTTCAATAGTGCAAAGAGGCACGGAATGTGAAGTAATCTTCCTGTTCCGTGCCTTTTTTTATTGCTCAAGAGGTGAAATATGAAGAAACTTGAAGGAAAGGTATGTGTAATCACAGGTGCATCTAAGGGAATTGGTGAAGGCATTGCCAAAGTGTATGCAAAATACGGCGCCAAGCTTGTTCTTGCTGCAAGGGGACCTAAGGTACTTGAACTTGCTTCTGAATTGAAATCACAGGGATTTGAGGCAACTGGAGTTCAGGTTGATGTTTCTGATTTTGAAAGCTGTAAGAAGCTTGCTGAAATAACCGAAAAAACATATGGAAAAGTAGATACATTGGTCTGTAATGCAGGTATCTGCGTTCTTGAGGATTTCCTGGGTGACGACGATTTCAAAAACCGTGACATGCATATCGATATAAACATTAAGGGTGTGTGGAATGCAACAAAAGCAATTCTACCAAGCATCGTCTCAAACGGTGGTGGGGCAGTTGTGATCATGAGTTCTGTAACTGGTGACATGGTTGCTGATCCTGGTGAGGTTGCATACGCAACTTCAAAGGCTGCGTTGGTTGGATTTACTAAATCAATGGCTCGTGAAGTTGCAGATAAGAATATCCGTGTGAATGCTATTTGTCCGGGATATGTACTTACACCACTTGTTGAAGGTATGGCACAGCAGTCTGATCCAGAGCATCCGGAACGCGCCATTAAGGCTATTGCCGATGCAGTTCCACTTAAAAGACTTGCAGATCCTGAAGAAGTTGGTGAATTGGCAGCCTTCCTGGGGTGCAAGGAATCCAGCTACATAACAGGAACTCAGATTGTAATTGATGGTGGAAGTACCTTGCCAGAAACTTCTTCAATGGGTCAATAAAATGCATCGTGTGTCTTTTTTTGACAGAAAAGGCGTAAATGCTGAAAAAATCATGAAATTCTCTTTCTGGGAAAAATTCCGGAATTTCGATCTTGATACAGAAATCATCAGGAGTACTGAATTGCTATCTGAAAGAATTCACCAGAGAAAATCGGATATTCTGATAGCCTTCTCTGATGGTACTGACTTAATTTCTCCGGAAAGGATTCATGATTTTGTAAGAAAATTTGCAAAGCTTCAACTGATTGTAATCGGAAGAGATTCATCATATAAGACCACCAGATGCTATTTCCTGAGCGGAGTATATGATTATCTTACAGATCCTTTTGACGAATCAACATTGGAGGAGTCCGTTGCAAGAATGTGCTGTGACTATGGTGTTGATTATGTGGAAAATGAATTAAAGTTCAAGGTTGATGCCCTGATTGCAAATATTTTTCTTGGCGGTGGAAGCGAGGATTTTATTATCAGTGAAATCTTTGAACAGATTTTCAAGGATTGGAATAATGATCCGGTTAACTGTCAGATAATTTCAGACAAGGCAAAACTGTATATCTACGAGACATTGATTGAAAGAAAACCATGGCTTGAAAAATTTCTATACAAGGATGATTTTACATATCGTTTTGGTTTTTCACTTAAAAGCAAAGGTGAACTTATCCGAATCTGGATTATGAACTTTAAAGAAGCTAGTACCATGGTAACTAAATATCAGATGATTGATGATAAATTGGTCTACAAAATTGGGAAATATGCTGTAGTTCATGTGGATGAAAAATTATCTCTTGATGATGTTTCCAAAGGCGTTTTCTTGAACCCAAGCTACATAAGCCATGTTTTCAAGAAGATAACAAATATGAGTTTTGTCAATTTTATGACGGAGGTTAAGATTGACCGTGCAAAAGTTCTTTTAAGGGATAATGAAATGAGCATAAAAGAAATTGCCTACACGTTGGGATTTGCAAATCAGGAATATTTTACAAAAATATTTAAAAAGAAAATGGGAGTAACACCAATCATGTACAAACAGTTTCTTATGGAAAAATATGTGATAGAAGAATCATGAGAACCTAAAAAAAATACAATATGAACTAAATTTATTTCAAAGAAATATAGATTTTTATTTTGTATAACTTAGACAACGAATGATGAATGCCGGTAAACAAACCGGTTAGCATACTGAGTACAAGGGCGTACAAGATTCAGCTGGAAAAGCTTGAGTTTTGTACGCCTTTTTTATTTATTTTTTTGGAGGTTGTGAAATGTCTTATGTACCGGGACTTGCAAAGTCCAGCATCTTGGATTGCAACAGATTTAATAGCATGGATGCCGATTCCCTTGACCCAACAACAAGGGAACTTGTTAAGCGTCGTGAATCCTGTATGGGAAGCTCATACAGACTCTTTTACAAACGACCATTGAACCTTGTAAAAGGGGAAGGTGAATATCTTTGGGATGCTGAGGGAAATAAGTATCTTGATGCATACAACAATATTCCAAGTATGGGACATTCACATCCAAAGATTGTTGAAGCTGTTCATGAACAGATGAAAAAAATCAACACCCATACACGTTATCTTCATGAAAACATCATCAACTACAGTGAAAGATTGCTTTCGCTCATGCCAAAAGAAATTGACCGTGCCATGTATATGTGTTCAGGATCAGAAGCAAATGACCTGGCTTTGAGAATCTGTATGGCATACACAGGGGGAACAGGAATCCTTATTTCTCAGGAAGCCTATCATGGTAATACACAACTTGTGAGTGCAATTTCACCATCTATCGGAGGTGGTCAGAAACTTCTTGATAGTGTTCGTCTTGTTCCTACTCCGGACTTCTACAGGTTTGGAGATGATGCGGAAGGGTTTACAAAGTGGTATTGCGATGAGATCCAAAAGCAGATAGACGACATGAAAGCCCATGGAATCAAGCTTGCATGTTTCATTGCTGACTCTATTTTCAGTTCTGATGGAGTCCTGCCTTATCCTAAGGGATTCCTCAAGGCTGCTGTTGATGTTGTCCATAAGAACGGTGGCTTGTTCATAGGCGATGAAGTTCAACCTGGCTTCTGTAGATCAGGAGATTCTTTCTGGGGCTTCTTAAGACATGGAATCACTCCTGACCTTGTTACCATGGGTAAACCTATGGCAAATGGAATTCCTTGTTCAGGGCTTTGCGGGAAACATGAAATTCTTGAAGCTTTCAGCGAGAAGTTTCCTTACTTCAATACATTTGCCGGAAATCCAGTTTCAATGGCTGCTGCAATTGCTGTGCTTGATGTTATTGAGAAAGAAAATGTTCTTGAACATACAAAAACAGTTGGAGCAGATTTCCTAAAGGCATTGAAGGAAGTTCAGGCAAAACATGGGGAGTCGGTTGGTGATGCAAGGGGTGCCGGACTTTTCATAGGAATTGAGTTTGTCAAAGATCCTGAGAGCAAAACTCCTGATCCAGAATTGGCTCAGCTTGTAATAAACAAGATGTATGAAAAAAAGATTCTTACATCAAACTGTGGGCCTTATGGAAATGTTTTGAAAGTAAGACCACCGCTTGCATTTAAGTCCGAAGACATCGATTGGTTTGTTTCGGCTCTGGATGAAAGTTTAACTGAATTGAATAGATAGGAGTACATATGAATTTTGATATGGATTTGTTTAACCAGGTTGCAAAATCGGCCTTGGAATACTACGGGTGGCAGGACAAGGATGAAGCAAAATTAATCGTCCTTTCTGAAAATGCTACATACATGGTCAAGAATAAAGAAACTGGAAACAACGATGGTGTTCTTAGAATTGGTCGTCCAGGATATCACACATTGAGTGAACTTAATTCGGAAATGAAGTGGCTTAAACAGATCAATGAATACACACCTTTGATTGTTGCCAATCCGATGAAAGGTCTTAACGGTGAATATATTCAGAACGTGAAAGGTCCGGATGGAGAGGTTTACAACTGTGTGATCACCGAGTTCCTTAAGGGATCTTCTCCTGACGAAAACGATGAAGAACAGATGGTAAAGCAGTTCAAGTATCTTGGTGAAACAACAGCTTACCTTCATCGCCAGACAGAAATCTGGAACGGAACCTCAAAAATCGATCGCTTTGAATGGAGCTTCGACAATGTAATCGGTAAGACACCTAAATGGGGTGACTGGCGTGCATTCCCGGATATGACTCCGGAAGCACAGACCTTCCTTGAAGATGTTGTTCAGATTATTGAAAAAAGGCTTAAGAGATACGGTAAGACTGGAAACAACTTCGGTTTGATTCATGCTGACTTAAGACTTGCAAACTTGCTTATTGAAGGAGAGCAGATAAAGGTAATCGACTTCGATGACTGTGGATTCGGTTGGCATCTTCAGGACTTGGCTTCGGCTTTGAGCTTTATCGAATCAAAACCAATCGTTCCAAAACTGGTTAATGCCTGGCTTTCTGGATATAAGAAAGTTCTGCCTTTTACAGATACCGATTTTGAGGAAATTGATACTTTCATCATGATGAGACGACTTCAGCTTACGGCTTGGCTCGGCTCTCATCAGCAGTCCGGTCCGGTTGCAGAGTTGAGCGTTGGATGGATGGAAGGAACAATGGATTTGGCTGAAAGGTTCAAGAGACTTTTCGGATAATCATAAAAACTTATTAAACTACGGAGGAATTATTATGGAAGAATCAAGAAGTGCTTTGTCTAAGTCAATGAAGTTGCTTTATGTTTATGCAATGGCTACTGGCGCAATCTTTACTTTCATGTGCTATTGGGATGGAATCTTCATGTCCTATACAGGACCTGCAACATTCCTTGCCTTTGCATTGATGACATTGGCAATTTTGCCAACAGCTTTCGTTTATGCGGAATACTCGACTATGCTTCCTGCAGCAGGATCATGTCTTGTATTTAATACGGTTGGTCTGAACAAGCATGCAGGCTTCTGGTCTGCATGGCTCATCATGTGTGCATGGGTTGCAGTTCCTGCAGCTGGTGTTCTTGGAATCCTTGCCTGGTTGAACCATCAGTTTGGACTTAACCTTGACGGTACAACTGCAACAATCGTTGGATCTGTTATCCTGTGTTTCTGGTGTGCATTAAGCATGTACAAGAATGTTGTGGCAGGAAAGGTTCAGTCATTTATGCTCATGGCAGGTATCATCGGAATCCTCATCTGTTCTGCAATGTTCATGTTCAGCGGTCACTGGTCAATTGAAAACTTCCAGAACTTCTTTACAAGCAGCAACATGAAGGAATGGGGTGGTTCCTTTGCATCAGTCGGAATTGCATGGGCTGTCGGTTGTTCGTTCATGATTACTCCATTCTTCGGGTTTGAAACTGTACCTGCAATGGTTGAAGAAGGTACATTCCCAATCAAGGACCAGAAGAAGGCTATCCTTGGTTCTGTTGTAACATGTGGTGTCATCTATGTAATCTTCTACTTTGCAATGGCTGGTGCACTTCCATGGGAAGAACTTACAAACAAGGGTGATTGTCATCCATTCATAACTTTCGAAGCTCTTGAAGCTTGCTTTGGTCCAAAGATTACATGGTTTGTAATCATTATGGGTATTGTAGGAATCGTATTCCCAATCGGTACATCAGTACTTGGATTCTGGTACTCTGCAGTACGCATGATTTATGCAATGGGTAGAAACAACTTCCTTCCAAAGCAGTTTGCTACAACAAACAGATATGGACAGCCAATTTTGCCAAACATTCTTATCCTTTTGGTTTCTGTTGGATTCATTGCAATGCAGTCAATTACAGCATTCTTTGACCTTATGGCTTTTGCCTGTGCATTGTGTTATGCACTTACATCGATTTCTTCAATGGTAATCGACAAGAAGCATCCTGAATGGGAAAGACCTTACAAGTGTCCTAAGATCATCAAGATTCTTTCTGTTATAATCATGCTTGGATGTTCATTCTTTACAACAATCGGAATCGGTCCTAGAACTTGGGCTGGATTTGCAGGATACATGGGTGTTGGATTTGTACTCTGGATCTACATGATTGCTTACAAGTGGAAGCATGAAAATGTATGGATGAAGACTCCTGATGGTGATGTTGAATACTAATAAAAAACATTAAAGGGGTTTACATATGAAGGAACTTGAAATAATCATTAAGCCGGAGAAACTTGAAAATCTGAAAAGGATCCTTGATTACGAAGGTGCAAGGGGTGTCATGATATCTCAGATTTTTGGTTATGGACATCAGCGTGGTTCTGGACAGGTTTATACAAGGGAAGAAACCCCAGGAATAAACCTTCTTCCTAAATTGAGCGTAAGGACTGTTGTAAAGGATGATATTGTTGAAAAAATCATCAAAAGGGTTCTTGATGAACTTAATACAAGCAGTTTTGGAGATGGAAAGATCTTCATAAAAAATATTGATGATGCTGTAAAAATTCGCACAGCTGAACGTGGAGATGATGCTCTGTAAAAACTTGATCTGATTATCATTCTGCCCTATGGAAATTTGATTTACTGTGACCTCCATAAATCAGAAATCCATAGGGCTTTTTTTTATTTCCACATTTCAATATTCACTGAACTTTCAATCTTTTCTTCTTCTGAATCGGGAAGGAAAGAGAAAATGTCAAAACCGGTTCTGCTTTCGATTTCGTCTGCCGTCACGCAATAGTCCCAAAGGGTTCCTTCGCATTTTGAATTTGGCATGATGAAACTTATGGCTGTTGCCGTTCCGTCTTCTGACTGTGCAAGGATGGATTTGAAGAAATATTCCGGAACCGCTACCTGATTGCCGCCTATTTTTGCATAGCCGTCTGCATCCTTTTCAAGAATTGGACCTGTAACGACAATTATTTTCCCAAATCGGTCAGCCCATCTGCGTACCTGGCTTTCCAGCTGCTGCCACATTCCGCGGTTGAATGCAGGGGCCTGGGGAGTCATGTTGCTCATGAAAAAACTTTCACTGCAGCTTTCCTTGCTCCATTCCATGTCCGCCGCTGGGGCAAGGTGTCCTCTGTCGTAACCTGATTTTTTGTAGTCGCTTAAATCTGAAGAACCAGTTGTTATTGAAGGATCGGGTCTAAAGTCGTTGCTTCTTCCGGTGACTGCTTTAAGTTCCTCGCGGGTCAAAATGTAGGCAGCCCATTCGGCATCTTCGTAGCTTTCCCTGTAGCAGAGGGTAAAACCGCTGTATGTGTGGATCTCGTGGTCGCTGTCATTGTCAGGATCATTGTCATTTCCATTGCAGACTGGAATTGCATTGAGTTCAGCATAGAAATCTGAAGGAATTTCTTTCGAATCCATAGGGGTCTGTCCCCTCTGTTCGCAAGTGTTTTCGTCATGTTTTAGGGGTCTGTCCCCTCTGTCTGTGTCCCCTCTGTCTGTAATTTTGTCTTTATTTGTTATAGCCCAAACCATAGCAATAAGGATAAAGATTGCAATTAATAGAAGGAAAAACTTTTTCATGAAACCTCTGTAGCTGTGTATTTCAAAATGGCAAAAAAAAAGCTCCCTCAAAGAGGAAGCAAGTGACGCTTGGCGGACTCGAACTGCCGACCCTCTGCTTAGAAGGCAGATGCTCTAATCCAGCTGAGCTAAAGCGCCAGGTGAAGTTAATATACAGGATATAAGTTTTTTTTTCAAGAGTAAAATTGAAAATTGCACTTTTTTGTTTCATGTTTCATATGACAGAGGGGACAGACCCCTTATTGCTTCTGACAGAGGGGACAGACCCCTTGTCTTAAAATAAAGAAAATTAACTTACTTTGATTTTTTTCCATATATTTAGTATATTAATTGCATTATTTAAGGTTAGGAATTTATTATGGCAGAACTTTTGACAATTCAGAATCTGTGTGCTGATATCGGAACAAAGTCCATTCTCAAGGACATCAATCTTACAATCAATCCTGGTGAAACCCATGTTCTTATGGGACCTAATGGTGCCGGTAAATCGACTTTGGGCTATACACTTATGGGAAGCCCTGAATATACAATCACTGGCGGAAAAATTCTTTTTAATGGAAAGGACATTACTGAATTTACAGCAGACCTTCGCGCAAAGGAAGGTATTTTCCTTAGTTTTCAGGAACCACTTGAAGTGCCTGGCGTTTCTCTTGAATCTTTCATCCGCTCAAGCATGCAGCAGGTTACCGGTCAGAAGATCAAGCTGATGCAGTTTTCCAAGGAACTTGAAAAGAACATGGACATCCTCAAGATGAACCATTCTTATGCTGAACGCGACCTTAATGTTGGTTTTTCCGGCGGTGAAAAGAAGAAGAGCGAAATACTCCAGCTTTTGATGCTCAAGCCAAAATTTGCAATCCTTGATGAAACAGACAGCGGCCTTGATGTTGACGCATGCCGCACCGTAAGCAAGGGTATTGAAGAATACATGAAGAGTGTAGGCGGATCTCTTTTGATTATCACTCACTCTACACGAATCCTTGAAAGCCTCAAGGTTGACAAGACACACATCATGGTCAAGGGAAAACTTGTCCACACTGGTGACGGTTCCCTTGTTCAGGAAATCAACGAAAACGGATTTGACAAGTTCATTCCTCAGGAAGTAAAGGACGAGGAGAGAAAGGCTGCTCTTGCCGCCGCTGCAAAGGCCGCAATGGATGCCATCAAGAATTCTGTAAGCAAAGAAGATCTGCAGGACCAGCTTAAGGAAAGCAAGTAATGTCAAACGAAAAGACAAAAGTTAATGAAATAGACAGAAGCCTCTACGATTTCCGCTATGAAGAAAAGGATGAAGAATTCTACAAGATTCGTGCGGGCCTTGATGATTCAATCGTGGAAAAGCTCAGCCAGGATAAGGAAGACCCTGAGTGGATGAAGGAATTCCGCTTAAAGTCCCTCCATCTTTTCAACAGCATCAACGAGCCTGAATGGGGACCGGACATCCGCGACCTGGACATTCAGAAAATCGTTACTTATGTTAAAGCCAAGACTGACATGGCTACAACCTGGGAAGATGTTCCCGAGGATATCAAGAATACCTTTGAAAAGCTTGGCATTCCGGAAGCTGAACGCAAGAGTCTTGCAGGTGTTGGCGCTCAGTACGACAGTGAGGTTGTATACCACAATGTTCAGGAAGACGTTGCAGCCCAGGGTGTTATCTACACTGACTTTGAAAGCGCACTAAAGAGCCCTGAATGGGGACCAATGGTAAAGGAATACTTCATGCACCTTGTTCCACCTACGGACCACAAGTTTGCGGCCCTTCACGGTGCGGTATGGTCTGGCGGTTCCTTTGTCTATGTTCCTAAGAACGTAAAGGTCAAGATTCCGCTCCAGTCTTACTTCCGCTTGAATGCGGCAGGAGCTGGTCAGTTTGAACATACTTTGATCATCGTTGACGAGGGTGCTGACCTTCACTTTATCGAAGGATGTTCCGCTCCTAAATACAATGTTGCAAACCTTCACGCAGGCTGCGTAGAACTTTATGTAAAGAAGAACGCACGTCTTAGATATTCTACAATCGAAAACTGGTCAAAGAACATGTACAACCTCAACACCAAGCGCGCCATCGTTGAAGAAAACGGCCGCATGGAATGGGTCAGCGGTTCTTTTGGTAGCCATATTTCATATCTTTATCCGATGACGATCCTCAAGGGCGATAATGCTACCTGTGAATTCACTGGAATCACTTTTGCGGGTGCTGGTCAGAACCTTGATACCGGTGCAAAGATGGTCCACATCGGAAAGAATACAAGCACTGTAATTAACACAAAGTCCATTTCAAAAAGCGGCGGTGCATGTACCTACAGAAGCGCCATCGTTGTAAACGAAAGTGCAAAGCATTCAAAGGCAAGCGTTGACTGCTCAAGCCTGATGCTGGACAACGAAAGCCGCAGTGACACCGTTCCTGCTATGAACATCATGACGGACGACTGCGATGTTGGACATGAAGCAAAGATCGGTCGCATTTCAAACAAGGCCATCTTCTATTTGATGAGCCGCGGAATCAGCGAGGAAGATGCCCGTGCAATGATCGTAAGCGGTTTTGCAAATCCTGTAAGCAAGGAACTTCCTCTTGAATACGCCGTTGAAATGAACAACTTGATCCAACTTGAGATGAAGGGCCAGGGCTAAGGTGGAGGAGTAAAAATGAAAGTAAATAATTTTCCATCTTTGACATGGAACTTCTTAAAGATAAACAATACGGAACTTGGCGGTCTTGAAGGCATTCAGTCTGAACCTTCTGTTTCTCTGGTTGACGGTGTTGCCGTTTCTGGAGCAGGCGATTCTTTTGCGTCGATTGCAACCGGTATGGGCGCGGAATTTGATTCTGCCTTTGACGGTCTTAAGCTCAATGCAAGAAATTTTTCAGTTGCCGCAGGTAAAAAGACGGATGTTGTGCGCGTTGTTTATTCCGCAGAGAAAGACAGCTGTGTTGATGAAATCCAGATTGCCGCAGGTGAAGGCAGTGAAAGCAATTTCATTTTTACATTCAAGTCTTCTGAAAATTTCAGCGGATCTGTTGGCGCAAGAATCCGTGTTTCTGCGAAAGAAAATGCTGTTGTCCGCATCGGTCTCGTTAACCTTTGCGGTCCTGATGCAAAGACTTTCGTTTCATTCGGAAGCAAGGCCGGTGACAATGCTGTTGTTGAGACAACTGAAATCATTCTTGGCGGTAAGGAAAACATCTGGGGCAACCACAATGCCCTTGAAGGATACAAGTCTCACTTTAACGGCCACAATGCATATCTTGTCAACGACAGTGAAAGCCTTGATGTAAACTATGTTTCATTGCATACGGGACGTGAAACTGAAAGTACAATGGCTGTTGACGGTGTAGTGGATGGAACTGGAAAAAAGACCTGGCGCGGAACCATCGACTTCAAGAACGGTTGTGCGGAAAGCAAGGGAGACGAGCAGGAAAACGTTCTTCTGCTTGATCCAAAGGTTGTCAACAAAAGCCTTCCTGTAATCCTCTGCGATGAGGAAGCTGTAGAAGGCCGACACGGTGCTTCCATCGGCCGCCTTGGAAAGGAAATCCTTTTCTACATGCAGAGCCGCGGTGTAGATGAAAAGACTGCCCAGAACCTTATGATCCGTGCAAAGGTAAACACTGCCGCCCGTTGCCTTGGTGACGAAAAAACTGCGCAGGAAGTAATGGACTTTTTGGGAAAAGAAGACTGACAAAGTCGTGACATATTAAGGTCTGTAGCCGGAATGATTTTCATTCCGGTTTTTTATTTTTTGTTTCTGTTTTTTCCTTTAGCAAAAGGAAAGTCACGCACAGAACAAGAATCAGTGGAAATCCTATACCTGCAAAAATTCCGGATTGAAGGTTTTCACCGTTGCGCTGGGAAACAAAGCCGATGATGGCCGGACCAAGTGAGCCTCCCAGATCTCCGGCAAGGGCAAAGAAGGCAAATATTGCAGTTCCGCCCAGTGGCAGAGACTTTGATGCAATGCTTATTGTTCCAGGCCACATTATTCCGACTGAAAAACCGCAAAGTGCGCATCCCAAAAGTCCCATGAGCGGAATTTTTGCAAAGGCCGCAATGAGATAGCAGGCTAAACAAAGCATTCCGGATATAACCATGAATTTTTTCAGGTCATATTTTTCGCCGTATTTTCCGTAGAATACACGGCTTATTCCCATGAGGATTGCAAAACAGCATGGGCCTGCAAGGTCTCCCACAGTTTTTGAAACATGGAGTGCAGATTCCACGAAAGCAGATGCCCATTGGGCCATGGCAATTTCCGAAGAACCTGCACAGACCATAAGCAAGCAGAAAAGCCAGAAAAGTTTGTTTTTAAATAACTGATTAATGGTCATTCCTTTTCCGTCTTCAACCAGATGTTCAATAGGGCATGTTGCAAAATTCAGTATGTTGTACAGCGGCACCAAAGCCCAGAGGCACGCAAGAATTCTCCACCGGTCAAGGCCTGCAAAATGAAAGAAAACTGTTGAAAGTAAAATTACGCCTACAGAACCCCAGCAATAGAATGAATGAAGAAGACTCATGGTGCCTGCCTTGTTTTCAAAAGGACAGGCCTCGACAATGGGACTTACTAGAACTTCTATCAATCCGCTTCCGACGGCGTAAATTATCGTACAGGTAATGATTCCTGCATATGGATTTACAAATAAATCCGGAAGAAGTGCAAGGCCTGCAAGACCAAGTCCTGATGTGATTTCTGAAATGATGATGCTTACCCTGTATCCGATTCTGTCAACGAACTTTGCGCAGAAGAGGTCAACTACAAGCTGTGTAAAGAAAAAGCAGGTTGATATGAGGGCTATTTTGCTCAATGGTATGCTGTAGGATCTATGGAACGTCAAAAATAAAAGCGGAACAAAATTTGCGGAAATTGCCTGCGTGATGAATCCAAGATAGCAGGCGGTCAAAGTCTTCTTGTAATTTTTCATACGGAATTCATTTTACATTCAATCTGCTTTTTTATAAAGCATGCAGGGACGTCCTCCTGTTTCGTAGTTTATGTCTTCGACAATGCTTTTCTGCTGGACAAGATAGTTCATGTAGTGCCTGATTGTGACTACGGAGATTTTAAGTTTTTCAGCAATCATGTCTACGCTTTGCCATCCTGAGTTTTCATCAAAATATTCAATCATCGAAGAAAGAGTCTTTTTGTTGATGCCTTTAGGATATTCTGTTGATTTGATTTTTTTATCCTGATTGTTGTTTTGTGTCATCAGTCTGTCTATGCTGTTTTGGTCGATTATGGAATTCTGCTTTAGGGTTTCTGTATGAGAAAGGAATTTTTCAAGTGCAATTAAGAATCTTTCCATTGTGAAAGGTTTTATTAGATAGTCTAATACTCCAAGATGCATGGTCTGTTCAAGAGTGTTTGTATCGTTGGCAGCCGTTACCATGACAACTTCTGAGGATATTTTTTTATCCCTTATGCGCTTAAGAGTTTCCACGCCATCCATGACAGGCATATAGACATCAAGAACAATCAGGTCGATTTCATTTTCTTCAAGAAAATTGAGGGCTTCTTCTCCGTTTCTGCAAATTGAACTTACAGTGAAGTTTTTGTTTTGCCTTACATACTGCTCGTTAATCATTGCAACCATTGGATCGTCTTCTACAATAAGAACTCTATATACCATGTATGCTTTCCCCATCAATTACTTGCTTAATTTTACTGTAAAACAGGATCCTTTCCCAACCTGAGATTCAACATAAATTTCACCGCCTAGGCTTTCAATCAGCTGTTTGGTGTGGAAAAGGCCAACCCCACGACCAGTTCCTTTTGTAGAAAATCCGTTTTCAAAAATTTTTTCGATGAAGCCTTCTGCTATTCCTGTTCCTGAGTCCTGAACAATCAAAAGCATTTTGCCTGTGTCTGTAAAAATTCCGATGGAAAGTTTCTTTGAGCTGCTTGTTCCAGTGTTCATTGAATCGAGGGCATTGTCTATTAAGTTTCCTGTGATTGTAACCAGTGCTTCTGATGGTATGTCTATGTCCTCATTTTTGAAATGGCTGTTTTCTTGAAAGGAAATCTTTACGTTGCATTCACTTGCCCTTGCAATTTTTCCTATGAGAAGTGCAGCAAGGGAAGAATTCTGTATGTTGTGCATTACAAAGGTAACGGTTTCCCTTTGTATTATCGAAATACTCTGAATATAGTTCATGGCCTGCTCGTACTGTCCTATCTGGATCAGTCCTAGAATTACATGAAGTTTGTTTGTAAAGTCGTGGTTGTTTGCCCTCATGGAATCCACGAGGAACTTAGTCCCTTCAAAATCTTCAGTAAAATCCAGAAAGGATTTTTTTATTTCATGGGAAAGTTTTGCGCAGATTACAAGTTCAATTGAAATAGCTGCAATGGTTACAAGAACAAAAAGTAGAACTGTATTTCTTGTAACAATCCTCATGGAAGTCTTTAATCTTATGGTCATTATGAAACCTTCGTAGTTCCCATTTGCATCGTAAAAGGCAGAATAGGTGCGTCGTTGTGGACCTGATGGACCGTTGGAATCTTCCGTAAAGTAACTTGAAGAGTAGCTTGAAAAATCAGGATGGGTTCCGTCGTATTTCGTGTTTATAAGATGATGGTGGGTGTGGTAGAGACGTATGCTGTTCTTGTCTACGATTGAAAAAATATCTACTTCCGGAAGGTCAGCTGCAACTCCGTCAAAATATTCACAGAGCTTAGGCTGGCTCAAATTCTTTGTAAAGCCATAGATTCTTGAAACCAGTGCTGTGGTGTTCTGCAGGTTCTGATTGAAGGCTTTGTTGTTGGATTTTATGTTTATTATAAGACCACCGGAACTCAATAAAATTGTTACTGAAACAATCAATGCAACCTGAGTCCTTGTAATTATTTTCCGTAGGCTAGTAAGATTCCCTTTTGTTTGTTCGGAAGATTTTTTTCTTTTCTTCATGGTTGTAGTTTAACACATAAAAAACTTTCTAAAAGGCTTTTGAAAGTAAAAAAAATCGCGTGAAAAAATTATGTGTTATTAATACTTTCAAAAAATTGAATATTTTTTCTGTGGGGGTATTATACAAACAACTTCTACGGAAGATCAAAAATCAATGAGGTATTAAGAATGAATTTAGCACATCTTTTTGAAGCAGGCATGCTTGTATGTTTTGGATTTTCCTGGCCAATCAATGTCGTAAAAGCCTATAGGGCTCAGACGGCAAAGAGCACAAGCCTTGCGTTTATCTGTCTTATCATTACGGGTTATGTTGCAGGCATTACAGCAAAAATTATAAACGGACAGTTCAATTATGTTCTTGCCGTATATTTCCTTAATCTTGCAATTGTATTTGCAAATGTTGTTGTTTTCTTCAGAAATAAGGCTCTGGACAGAAAGAGAGACGAATTGCATCTTAATGATGTGGATTTTAAGAAGTTTGTTCCACAGAAGGAAAACTTTTCTTTCTCAAATGCGGAAGACTACGATTACATTCCAGAAAGAATGCGTGAGGTTCAGGAAAAGAAATACAATGTTGTATTGCTTGGGGGAAACTATGACAGTTCAATTCCCCTTAAGCAGCTGGAAGATGAGTTCAGTCTTGATTTTGAGTTGATCAATAAAAGTGCTTCTGGACTTTCAGTTAAAAATGCTGTTGAGTTCTATCTTAAGGAAGTGGAAAAACTTAAATCCGACGGAATCATCATTCGCCTTGGGGCAGAGGATATGGATCTTTTCAAAAGCAATCCTTCTGAATTTGACAGCCTCTATCTTAAGCTGCTTTCAACAATTAAAATGTTCAACAGCAGGAGCCGCATTGCCCTTGTTTCTATGAACAATTCAAACAAGGAAGCTTCAGTAGATTCCATGAACAATCACATTAAGGCAATTGCATCATCAGAGCAGGCCGTATATGTAGACCTTGCCTATGCAACACTGTGGAATCCTAAGGCAACAAAGGCATCCGTTGATTTTGCCAGAAATATGGGGCTTAATGTTAAGAAACCGATATTTGATGTTGCAAAAATAATCTATAGCTTTGCAGTTAGTAACATTGCGGAAGAAAAACAGTCTGAGACTTATGCGGGCTAATTAAAAAAAGGATGTCCAATGAACATATATGTTTTTGGACATCCTTCTGTCTGTCATTTAATTTTGAGCACGGTTCTCATGGCCAAATCCATCAATGGGTCTGGAAGAACTTTCTTTATCAATATGTAAGGCTTTGCCATGTAGCCCTTTGCATACCTTTGTTTTGGATGTTTTGCAAGGACTGCCTTTACAATTACCTCTGCAATCTTCAATGGCGGTGTCATTTTTCCTGATTTGTAGTGTTTTTCAAGATAGGTTGCAGCGTTTATGGCATTATCTTTATATTCCGTATTTTCGGACTGCTTTCTTAAGTTGTCTGTCGCAATGAAGCCCCAGTCAGTCTGAATCATTCCTGGTTCAATCAATATTACGTCCACGCCGAAAGGTTTTACTTCAAGACGCATTGCATCACTTAATGCTTCAACTGCATATTTTGTAGCATGGTACCATCCGCCAAAAGGTGCCGTGAATCTTCCTGCCATTGATGAAATGTTTACGATTTTTCCAAAGTGATTTTTTCTCATTGAAGGAATAACCATCTTTGAAAGCTCGGCAAGACCAAAGA
Organism: Treponema sp.; assembly: GCF_045641405.1. Taxonomy (GTDB): domain Bacteria; phylum Spirochaetota; class Spirochaetia; order Treponematales; family Treponemataceae; genus Treponema_D. Next base: position 129,589 of record NZ_JAZUGX010000017.1, on the reverse strand, counting down.
CATTCACATCAAACTGTCTCTTTGCTTCTTCCGTTGGAACGTTTTCGATGGCGCCATAGCTTCCGTAACCTGCGTTGTTGATGAGCACATCTATTGATCCTTCCCTTGATAGGATTGTGTCGACGCAGTTCTTGATGGAATCCCTGTCTGTAAGATCCAGGGGAAGAATGTAGATTCCCTGCTTTTCAAGGTCCGCCATGCGTTCCAGTCTTCTTGCGGCTCCATAGACATTCATTCCAAGTTGCTTGAGAAGAATGGCGGTTTCAAATCCGATGCCTGAAGAAGCTCCCGTTACAAGAGCGGTCTTACCTTTAATGTTGCTTTTCATGCTATGTACTATAAAACGATAACCCGCAGAATTTACCGAGATGGCAAATTTTGCGGGTAAAAAGGAATTATTCTACTGATTCAATTAGAACTCAGCCTTGAAATTTTTCTTTACGCCTGCGAATGGTCCTGGAAGAGGATTTGCTTCGCGCTTGTTTCCAAACATGTCGGTGTCGAAGATGATTTCGCTTCCATCTGGATTTTCAAATTTCTGCTCGCTTTCAAATGCTTCTCCAAGGACTTCTGTAGAAATAATTCCACAGTTGCTTTCCTTGATGAAGTCATATGCGTTTGTCTTGAATGTCCATTTTCCATTCTTTTCTTCAAGGGAATAAATAACGGTGTTTGTCTTGTCTACTACAGGATTCTTTTCATTCTTCGTAGGCTTTGCACCGTTGAAGTACCAGTTGCCCTTTGCCCAAACAGGAAGAGGGTTGTAATAGCGGTCGCTTGGTGCGCTTCCGAGTCCGCAGTATCCGTCAAACTGCTTTACCCATTCTTCGTAGGTTGGACACATGTCGTAGGTGTGTGTGCCTGCGATGAAGTTTCCGTCTGTCCATTCATTGTCGCTCATCATCTCTGACAATTTCTTAAGGCCAGGGCGCATTGGCTGCTGCATGAAGATGTTGTTGTAGATGCGGCAATCACCGTGAAGGATGCTCATGAAGCCCATGATTTCTGTTCTGTGTGGAACATGGTATGGAGTATAGCGAACTGCCTGGTTCTGTCTCTTTTCTGTGAGGGCTCCGTTGAGAACACCGTGTCCAACTGCTGTCCATGATCCTGCAAAGAAGTTGTGTACCATGGCAAGTCCCTGTGTAGGAAGCTTGAGGTTTGCATCTGAGAGGAAAATGTTGTTGTCCAAAAGGGTTGGGCCGTGGCTAACTTCGATGAAGATGTCTTCCCCACATGAGAGGTCAAGATTTTCAGGTCTAAGGAGGTAATCGCGTGCAAGAGTGTTGTCGTGGAACAGGTTCTGGCTTACTCGGGTTCCCTGTGCCTGCCAGTCAAGCCAGAGTCCGCGAGTACAGTGATGGAAATGGTTGCGGCGGATGATTACGTCGATGGCGGCGTGCATCTTGATGCCACCGATTTCAGCACCTGCAAGATTCTGCTTGTTGTTGATGTTGTGGATGTGGTTGTCTTCGATAATCGAGAATACACCACCAAGGTGTCCTACGATACCGGTCTGTCCACAGTCGTGGATATCGCAGCGGCGGATGATGTGGCTTCCGATTCTTTCCTTTGTCCAGCCTTCGATCTGAGCCTGGCAGATGTTGTCGCGTTCTGTCTGAGTTCCGTCCTTGAACTTGAGCTTTGACCACTTGTTGTCGTTGTTTGGCTGCTTGTATTTTCCCAGGGAAATACCCGAACACTTTGAATGGCTTACTTCACAGTCCTCGATGATCCATCCTTTTGACCAATGAGGTCCGATCATTCCTTCCTGATATGCAGTTGGAGGTGCCCACTGGGTTGCGGCCTTGCATACTGTGAAACCGCTCAATGTAATGTAGCCGCGTCCTTCTTCGCTAGGGTAGAAGCAGTTTTCGCGTACAGTGATTTCTACATTTTCCTTGTTTGGATCCTTGCCCTGGAAATTGGCGTAGATCAAGGTTTCGTCAGTCTTTTCGTCCTGTTCCGTGTACCAGACATGCTTTGTGAATTCCTTGTCCCATGACTTGATGTTGTCTTCAACAGGCTTTTCAACGGCTTCCATCGTCGTAACTTCGTAGAGGGACTTGTTGTTGAGGAAAACTTCACCTGTGTGTGCTATGAAGTTCACATTGAACCAGTCACCTGCAACTTTAACTGTATATGGATTGTATGATCCAAAGATCCCGTTTGGAATGCGGGCAAGCCAAACCTGTCCCTTGACCTTTGTCCAGTTCTTGATTTCTTCCGCACCAGTGATGACTGCCTTCCTGTATTCTGCTGAGCGGTAAACAATGCGATTGTCTTCTGTTCCACCATTAACAGGGTTTACATACTCACGGTAAACTCCAGGAGCAACGATGATTTCATCGCCCGGCTTTGCAATTCTTGCTGCTTCATTGATCTGCTTGAAAGGATTTTCTTTAGTTCCGCTTCCACACTTCTTTGCATTGATATCTACGTAATAAGTCATAATTCCACCTTGCTGAGAATACAGCATTTCTATTATAAACCAGGTAGTAGGAATATCAAATAAAATATAATTATTATTGAAGAAAATGTATGGTGTCCTAGTCGTACAGGACTGAACCTTTCTCTAGATCCAACATTTCTTTTTCGTAGATTTTAGCCGTGTTCTCAAGGCTTTCTTCATAGCCTGCAAGGGCAGAAAATGGAGTGAACTGTGCGGCACGTTTTTCTGATGTCATTCTGGGATGAATGGTGGATGTCGGAGGATCCATAAGCAGCATATCGCTGTATAGCTTTTCTTCTTTCATGCCTGGTGCCCTCCGATCTGTTTGTTGCGGGTCATCGTCATGGCACCTTCCTGAAGGCTCAATCCGCGAACCAATGTATTCTTTCCGAATTTTCCTTTCACTGTGAGGATGGCGTCCTGAAGGTTTTTATTCTTCCTTTCCTCAAGTCTTTCGTTCACTCTTTCCTTCCTGTCTGATTCCGATTCAAAGAGGTCTGGCGTGAACCAGCTGTCTTTATGTTCATGCATTTCTTCTGTCGTGATTTCGGAAGCTATCAGAAAAAGCCTTCGTATGGTGAATTCAGGATTGACTGTTGCTCTGTAGATTTTTTCGAATCCATCGCACACTGTGTCCATATTCTGCGTAAAGGACTTTAGGTTCATTCTGCCCTGGGCTGGTCCTGGCTGTAATCTTCCGTATGGGTCCATGCATATCTTCAGGTCCTCCACCTGTTTTTTTGGCATCTTGCTCATGGTTTCTGCGTTTTCGTTGTCGTAGCCGACATACATGCAGATCTGTCGTACTAGAAGTCCTTTCTTGACAAGATCCAGACAGAGGAGTTCAGCCATTTCACGGACTATTGTTACTCCTTCGCCAAAGGCGTAGGGGCGTGGAAGAACCTGTCCGTTGGTAAGGCTATGGTCCTTCGGCTTATAGGCCTTTATCTGTTTTATGGTGCAAGGTTCATGGCCCCAGGAATGGTCTATCAGAAGCTCTGCGTTGATTCCGAATTCCTTGTAAAGAATGTTTTCATTGAGAAAATCATTCGGCTTGCCTATGGAGCATCTTGCTATGTCACCCAAGGTATGAAGTCCGTATTTTGCAAGCCGATTTGCCGTTCCAGGACCTATCCTCCAGATGTCGGTTATGGGCTTGTGATTCCACAGCTTTTTTCGGAATTCAGTGACATCAAGTTCTGCTATACGGACTCCTTTTCTATCTGCAGGAAGTTTTTTTGCGACAACATCCATTGCAACCTTTGCGATGAAAAGGTTGGGGCCTATTCCTGCCGTGGCTGTTATTCCTGTAGTGTCGTATACCTCGTGTATCATCTTGACTGCAAGTTCATGTGCCGAAATTCCGTAAAGCTTCAGGTATGGAGTTGCGTCGATGAACACTTCATCTATTGAATAGACGTGGATGTCTTCTGGCGCAATGTATTTGAGGTAGGTCCTGTATATTCTGCTTGAATATTCTATATATAAAGCCATGCGTGGAGGTGCTGTTACATAATCTACCTCGTAGTCCATGCATTCCTTAAGCACATCTGCAAGATAGGACTTTGCAAAGAACTTTTTCGATGGAAGCATCATCCTTCGTTCTGTGTTTATCTGTTCTATCTTTTGCTTTGCCTCAAAAAGCCTTGGTCGTCCTGGTACTCCAAAGGACTTTAAGGATGGAGATACTGCGAGGCATATGGTCTTGTCGCTGCGGGTCGGATCTGCCACAAGAAGATTTGTCTTAAGTGGGTCCATTCCCCGTTCAACGCATTCAACTGAGGCGTAGAAAGATTTTAAGTCGATGGCAATGTAGGTTCTATTCATAAATCAACTATACCGAAAGTAAGTATATTATAATCAGTATACTTTTAACAGTATATCAAAATTTGATAGGGGATAAAAAAACTCAGAAACAGTCATTTGGACAAAAAAAAGGCACCAGTTTTACAACCAGTGCCTTATGTGAGCTATTGCAGACTCGAACTGCAGACAGCCGCCTTAAAAGGGTAAGGAATATTGACTTGTCGTCACGATTATTTTTTATAAGTTAATTATAGTTTTACAACTATGCTTACATTCTAGTATCTTTCGAATTCGGTGTCAAATAATTACTTTTCACTGTTTTAAGTTAATTATAGTTTTTCTTTACTCTTTGCTATACTCCTTGCATCACACATCACCGCCCTGGAAAAACGTCTTAACCATAGTTTCAAGAAATAAAAAAAATCCACCGCGATGGGTGGATTAGAAATGTCAATCGCTTGGGAGTGGTGCTAACACATAGCACTTACCTAGACAACGGCACTTTTCCAAGACTTACTGTTGACACCTTAATAAAAAGGTAAAAAAAATAGAGCGGGATTACAAAATGCCGCTCTTGCAAAAACACCGAAGTGTTTTTAAATACTGATATAATTATAGTAAAAAAACTTTACAAGTCAAGTAAAATTCACATGTTTTCTATAATCCTTGCCAAAAAGAAAAAACTGGTCATTAATTTATTATTCTTCATAAAATATTGCTTTCTCTTAGATATTCTGGTGAAAAATAATTTCTTTAGCTCTTCCAATCGCTTGTTTCTGAGGTTTTCTGATACAACATTTTTATAAACATATAGGAGACTTGTAAATTCCAGAATAAAACGACATTTCAATTTTTTATTCAATCCTGATAGTTTCTTCATTTTCCCATAATAATTACTTAGGATGGTCGGGGTGTATGTTTTCTTTTCTGACGACAAATCACATATCAGACAGTTATTATGAGCACACCCATTTCTTAAACTTCTTACTAAATTCAATACAGATGATTGTATTGGCGGTGTTACATTTTTTCGCTGAAAATAAAATTCATAGAATTTAAGAAAGTCACCGAAAGAAAGTATTTCAACCAATACCCAGGCAGGGCAATTGTTTTGACTGATTATGAAATCTGTTTTACCGGTTGCTGGATCTGTTGTTTTTGTTATGACAAAGTATTTATCAATTAAATTTCCTACAAATGGAGAAGAAAGATTTCTTGTGATGTTTTTTTCAATGTAGGTATTTTTAGGTAAACTTAAGAAATCAATTACAATAGAATAACCGTCTTCCGCCGGGTTGTTTTCCATATCGGATAAGAGAGATACCTTGAGGTCATGTTCAACATCAATACACATTTGTGTTGAAATGTTTCGTATGTACATGTCTATGATAGATAATTCAACAAGATAAGCAAAGTCAAGATTTATATATTTGCCCTGCTGATTTTTTCTGTAATTCTTTCGATATGAAGCAGTTCTTAAATAGTTATTTACATTGCTGATGTAATCTACAGCATCTTTTTCTGATTTAATATTAAACTCAACACCTTTTTCATTCTTGAGTTTAGAAATCAAATCTGTAGATGTCATCTTCGGCTTGGTTGATTTTATGGAATTAATCGCCATGATGAATAGTATAGCAAAAAGATAATTTTTTTTCTTGTTCTGCAATGTTTTAATTCTCTATGTCTTTTGGCACGCTTTTTGGCATGGTCCATGGCATGATTCAATGAAATTTATGTTAGATTTTCAATGCACCCGTCTCAAATAAAGGGGGAAGCAAAGATTATAAGCTCCGCAAAGCCCCTAAAATAGGGCTTGGAGCAAAAAAAAGGGCACCAGTTTTACAACCAGTGCCTTATGTGAGCTATTGCAGACTCGAACTGCAGACAGCCGCCTTAAAAGGGCGGTGCTCTACCACCTGAGCTAATAGCCCAACACGCTATCTCTAACGTAGGTCTGAGTTTATAAAGTTTATGGGGTTTAGTCAAGGGTAAAATTTGATTTTTGATGCTATTTTACATAAAATGAAAACCGCAAAAAATATGCAGAGGAAGAATAAAATGATCTGGACACTTACCGTAAATCCTTCGTTGGATTATAACATTCAGGTAGAAAACTTCAGGGAAGGAATTGTAAACCGCAGCCAGAAGGAAAGTGTTGCTGCGGGAGGAAAAGGCATAAATGTTTCTATCGTCCTCAAGAACCTTGGAATCCCTTCCACGGCGCTTGGGTTTACGGGTGGATGGACTGGCGTAAAGATTGAAGCCATGCTTTCAGAGCAGGGAATTGATACTGATTTTGTCTACCTTCCTCAGGGGGATTCAAGGATCAATGTAAAAATCAAGGGACAGTCGGAGACAGAAATTAACGCCAACGGACCTTTTATCGATGCTGCCCATGTGGAATTTCTTTTCATGAAGCTCAATTCGATTCACGATGGTGATGTTCTGGTCCTTGCAGGAAGCATTCCTTCTTGCTTGGGATCTGATTTCTATGACCGCATAATGAAATTCCTTTCTGACAGGAAAATCGATGTTGCAGTTGATGCCACAGGAAATCTTCTGCTTGAAACGCTTGGATATAGACCGTTCCTTATAAAGCCAAACAACCATGAACTTGGGGAATTATTCGGCGTAAAAATTGAAGGTCGAGAACAGGCATTGGAATATGCAAGGAAGCTTGCTGAAAAAGGTGCCCGCAATGTCCTTGTTTCCATGGCGGCGAAAGGTGCAGTCCTGCTTGCGGAGGATGGAAAGGAATATGAATGCCCTGCACCTAAAGGAATCGTCGTCAATTCCGTCGGAGCTGGAGATTCCATGGTGGCTGGATTCATCGCAGGGTGGAACGAAAAGAAGGATTACGCCCATGCCCTCAGAATGGGAATTTCCTGTGGAAGTGCCAGTGCCTTTTCTGAAGGACTTGCATCAAGGGACAGTGTTCTCCAGCTATACGAAAAACTTTCTTAATTGCAAGAAAAACCGATTTCAAATAGAATGTTCTCACTATGAAAAACCAGAAGTATCTTTCACCATCACTTTTGTCTGCAGACTTTGGAGATCTCAAAGGTGCACTCAAATCAATAGAAGAAAAGGGAAGTTCATATGTTCATGTCGACGTTATGGACGGTCACTTTGTTCCTCAGGTTTCATATGGACAGCCTGTGATTTCATCCATCAGGAAATACAGCAAGCTTCCATTTGATGTTCATCTTATGGTAGAGAAACCAGAATCTTCAATTAATTCATATATTGAAGCTGGTGCTGACCTTGTTACATTCCATATTGAAGCGACGATTCATGCAGACCGCTGTATCCAGATGATACATGAAAAAGGTAAAAAGGCAGGAATCGCAATATGTCCTGCAACTCCTGTTTCTGCCATTAAGGAAATTCTTCCTTTTGTTGACCTTGTGCTTGTCATGACAGTCAATCCAGGATGGGGTGGTCAAAAACTTATTCCATATACACTTAAAAAAGTTAAGGAACTTGCCGATATACAGAAAGAGAAGGACTATAATTTCCTCATTTCTGTAGATGGCGGTGTCAACCAGGATACCCTGAAAGATGTTGTCGAAGCAGGAACTGATATTGTAGTTTCCGGCTCGTCATTTTTCAGGGGGAATTTGGAATGGAATTAAACCGCTCTCTTATTCGAAATATTGTTCGTAAACTTGCACTGCTTTGCCTGCCGTTTTTTGCAGCTTCCTATGCATTCAGTGTTTCGTCTTTAGAAACAGAAGCTTTTGTTCAGGGACTTGTTTCATACAAAAAGGGCGAGTGGGCAGATGCCAGTGTTTATTTGAGACAGAGCGTAAACAGCGCTGAATATGCCACTGATTCTAACTGGTATATGATCATCATGAGCGAGGTCTATTCTGGCGATTATGATGCGGCCATCAGCGATTGTGATTATTTCATCGATAACTTTTCAGAAAGCCAGCTGCTTTCCTTTGTTGAATATCAGCGTGGTCGTTCCTACCACAGCGTAGGTTTGAATGACAATGCTGTCATGGCTTTAAGCAGTTTCTGCAATGAATATCCTGACAGCGACATGTATTCATCGGCATTGTTCTGGATTGCAGAATGCTTCTATGACGATTATGACTTTGAAACGGCAAGGGCACTCTACGAAAGAATTCTTGCTGAATATCCAAACAGTTCCAAGAGAGAGGATGCAGAATTCAAGCTTTACCTTATCACTCAGCATGACAGGGAACAGAAGCTTCTGTATTTGCTTAAGATGACTGGTGAAGAATACCTGAACTCCCGTGAAAACTATGAAAAACAGCTCAGGATGATGCAGACTGATGATATGACAGAGCTCAGAAAGCAGCTGCGTGCCGCCAATGCACGTATCCTTGAGCTTGAAAGCAATGGAGCTGTTGTTGCTTCTCCTGTGATTCCTGCGGTTGTTCCAGAAAGTCCTTCGTCTGTTGTTGAATCTACAGTGCCTTCGTCTGCATATGAGCCTTCCGATGTCATTGATCAGACATTGGAGGCAAAGAACGTGACTGCGGCTCAGGCTGATGAGGAGATTCTTTCCCTTAAGGCAAAGGCAGCCCTTATACAGAGACTTCTTAACGAAAGAAACGGGGAGGGAAAATAAATGAAGAAATTGGATGCAGCAAAACTTATCTTGGTTCCTCTTTTCTTTCTGTCGCCTTTTTTCGCATATGCACAGGATGAATCTGAATCTTCTGTAGCAGAACCTTCGATGGTCGAAAGTGAAGATAGACATGCAATCTACGCAAAGGATGCCAGTGGAAATTATTGTGTTGATTCAAATGGAAATAAAGTACGCGTAGGCACAAGAGTAGATGCCGCTCCTGCATCAACCTATGTTCCTCGTGTAAAGAATGTGATAGAAATCCAAAGGGATGACATTCGTCTTGTCCTTAACGGAAATGAAGGAACTTTTGCAATCTATGGAGTTGCAGAAAAGGGAAACCGTATTCCTCTTCTTTCAACATACGATGCAAATTCTAGCTCCTATTTTGTCGTGAAGGTAGGGCGCAAGGAATATAAGCTTCAGTCTAAGATGGGTATCAAGTGTGAAGCAAGAAACACACCTCTCGGTGCGCAGATGGCATATCTTGTTTCCGATGAAGTTCAGGTTGTGGTCGATTTCAGCTTTATGCCGTCCATCGCAACTTCCACAAGAATCGACATGCTCCGCGTCTCGGTGTTTGTGATAAATATTGGAAGAAGCATCCAGTCTTATGCCGTGAAGGGTGTGTTCGATACGACACTGGGAGAAAATACTCAGGCTCATTTCTCAACAGCTGCAAAAAAATTCATCAACTCTGAAGCTCAGTTCCAGTCGATGGAAGAAGATCTTTGGGTGCGTTCCGCAAACAAGGATGCTGCAATACAGTTCATTCTTGGATCAAAGGAAATTACTAGGACAGAAGCTGTTACGCTTGCGACACGCGATAAGATGGATTCAGTTACATGGATTCCTTCCATTCAGTCTTCAAGAAGCTTCAATTCAGTTACTTCTTTCAATAACTCGGCACTTTGCATCAACTGGCCTTCTACCTATCTCGATACCTTGAGAACTGCAAACTATGGCTTCTATATTTCAGTTGCAACTGGAGGAAATAATCCTGCAGGCAAACAGTTCCTCAGTGATCTTGATAATGGCAAGACTGCTCTTGGAGTTGCTGCAAAGAATTCCGTTGCCAAGCTTAATGGTGCTGCAAAACCAATTCCTCTTACGCAGGAGGAAGTCGACAGCGTTACGCCTAATATCCTCAACAACATTCCATCTTCTTCAAAAGAAGCTTTCGTAAAGACAAAGGAAATAACGGAAGCTCAGCTTGATCCTGAATATATACAGGATCTCCTTGACCGCATTGCGACTTTAAAGGAAGATGAAACCATGGATAAGACTGAATTGTATGCTCTTAACGAAGAACTCGATTCTATCCTCAATAAACTTGGAGCCAATAGATAAAAAATGGCACGATCTTCCCTGGATACTGCAAAATACCTCATAAAAAGACGCAGGTTTGAGATGGCGCTTCGCTTTCTTGACACCTGTGAGGAAGATTATGAAGGTGTAGCTGATTACTATGTGACCTATGGCATTGCTTATCTTTACTCTGGTGTTGCTGGCAAGGCATCTGAAATGTTCAGAAAAGCCAGGGAAATTTCTGTTACGAATATAAATCTCCTTCTTGGGCAGGCTGTTGTTTTCCTTGGTCGTGGAGAAATTACCCGTGCAGTTCAATATTACCTTGAAGTTCTTGATCATGATCCTAATAATGCAATTGCAAAAAAAGCCCTGGATTTTATACGTATCGACGGTGAATACGAGACAGTCGTTAAAATGAAGGAAACTGGGGAGATAAAGAAATTCTATCCTCCTCTGGGTTTTAATCCCAACGTCATAAGAAATGTAATCGTCACGGGGCTTCTGCTTGGGGTTCTTTGTTCTGTATTTGTCGTTGTAATGCCAAAGGCAAGAAAGGTTCCTGTCGCAAAGAATACAATCGAACAGAAATTCTCTCTTTCTGAGGATGAGCTTTTGAATGCTGTTCAGCTGGACGTGGAAGACGGTGAATTCAACGTTACGATGACCACCAAGGAAATCCAGATGGCATTCAGCGATGCAAAGAAATACTTTGTTGCGTCAAGAGACAATGCATGCCAGGTTGAGCTTAACCGCATCGTCAACAGCAATGCTTCCATACACATCAAGCAGAAGGCACAATCTGTAATGGATCTTCTTCAGGAGCCTACATTTGATTCATTGAAGGATAACTATTCCTATTCCCAGGTGGCATCCAATCCTGTCAACTATCTGGACTGCTATGCAATCTGGGACGGTATGGTGACCAATTCTGTTTTCTATGAGGATGGTTCATGGAAGTGTGATCTTCTGGTAGATTACATTCCAAGTGAAAACAAGAATTTCCAAGTGGGACTTTGCCATGTTGTCTTTGACAGAGCTCCTGAACCTTCTGTTGATGAAACTAAGCCTGTAAGGTTCCTTGGGAAAATTACCCTCAGTGGAAATGACATTGTACTTTCAGGCCGTGCTGTATATCAGCAGTTGAAAGGAACCAACCTTAAGTGATCTTTCCGTAAATGGAAATAAAACACTAAATATAGTATAATGGGATTTGTTGTAGGCTTTGCTTACTGCAAGTCCCGTTTTTTTTGGAGATAGATATGAAAGAATTCCTTCCTTTTGACACTGTAAGAATCGATGCCCTTAAACTGGCCCATAAAATCTATCAGGAAGATCACTTTGTTCCTGATGTTCTCTATACATCACTTCGTGGCGGTGCCTACATGGCAAATGTAATCAGCGAATATTACAAGATTGCTCTAAAAAATGAAAAGCCTGTAATGTATGCGGCTGTTGTCGCAAGAAGCTATTCTGATGTTGCCCAGCATTCTCAGATCCACATTGATGGATGGACATATTCTCCTGAGTACCTTAGACCTGGAGATAAAATTCTCCTTGTAGACGACATCTATGATTCTGGTCATACCTTGAATTATCTTGTAAATGTATTTCTTGAAAAAGGTGTTCCTCGCGAAAACATCAAGATCGCAGTGCACGACTACAAGATTTACGGCTATAAAGAACAGCCAAACGTAAAGCCTGACTACTGGTGCAGGAAGTTTGAAATAAACAATCCAGATGACAATAACTGGATCAACTACAATAGCCATGAAATGGTTGGCCTTACAAAAGAAGAAAGGGAAGAGCATTTCTATAAGCCTTACCCAGAGCTTCGTGAAATAATGGAAGCCATTTTCAAGGACTAAAGGATTCAAGAAAACCAATGAAAAGATTTTCCCTAACTGCAGTTTTTATCAGCTTAATTTCCCTTGGGGCGTTTGCTTTCTCAGAAAAGGATATAATCAGTCCTGCCACTGGAACCTGGTGCAACCAGCAGGCTCTTGTCCTCAATTCCTTTAATGCCACTGAGATATATTATTCGCTGACTGGGAGCGATCCTTTTGTATCAGGCTTTGCCTACGATGGTCCAGTCCTCATTGAAAGAAAAGGTAGTGTCTGTGTTCGTATCGGCGTTGTTGAATCAGATGGAGTAAAGAAGGAATTTCGTATTGACTACAATGTGATGCCTCCGATGCTTACAAATATGGATGCTGATACAAAGGATTATGTTGAGAAAAATTTCGTAAAATCACCGTTGATAAACTACCGCAGTGGAAGTGATTTGTCTCTTCCATCAGGATTAAGATATTCCTTTGAAAGAAATGCTCAGCCTGCCTTTAGACAGAAACTGAACTTGACTGAAAACAACTGGATTGAACGTTTTGTCTCATTCTTTGTAACAGATGGAATCAATAATTATCATTCAGTCATCCGTGTCATCCCTGCTGAAAAAACAAAAGTTTCTGACAATGCCAGTCTTCCTTTTGTGATCAGCAACTGGAACAGCATTATCTTTACCGATAAAAAATTCATCTATCAGATTGATGATGAGATGTGGAATTCTGATTACACGGAAAAAATGATCGATAGAAGCGTAAGCCATACTCTTCACTGGCAGTCGGTTGATTTTACGGAGAACAACAAGGTCAATGAATTCGTCATTCCTTCAATGCCGACAGTCATTGCAAGAAGTGCTGGTTCTGGTACGGTTGTTTTTGCTCTTTCTGATGAAGATGGATATACCTTTGAAAATGGTGAAAAAACCGTTGTTGCCCAGGCTTTTTACGGAGAAGAAATTGAAGGCGTCTATGAGGCAAAGATTTTTCTTGGCGGAGTTTTCCAAGGTTGCTTAGGTGTTGAATATGAAATGGACAGGCTTCCACCAAAGGAACCTGAATTTGTTGCTTCGGGAAATTCTTCTTTTTCTAGAAATACATTGGCTCTTAGAATTATAACTGCTGAGAACGCTGATGTTTTTTATGCTGTAAGTGAGCCAGTCTACTATGGTGAAGACAGTTCTGCAGATATAGAAATAAAGATGCCTGAGGAATTTTCTAGATATTCTGGCGATGACATCGTCATAAAAAGCCTTGAGGATAAGTCTTGTGCGTACAAAGTCTTTGCATATTCAGTTGACAATGCTGGGAACATGAGCAAGATCATTGAACAGCGATATGTCATCGATGAGCTTAACTTCTATCTTGCGTCAGGAGAATATACAGGCAATGAGGACGGTTCTTATATGAATCCTTTTGTTTCCTTTTTGCAGGTAGTGGATGCGCTGAATTCTTCTGAGAGTGGCATAAAGCTTCACCTTAATGGTGATGTTGTTGTTGAAGGCGGCGAATATCTTATTACCAAGGATTGTCACATTCACGGTAACGGAGGAAAAATCATCCTCAAGGGGAATGCTTCACTGATTATCGATGGGGCATCTGTTTCCATAGATAGGTGTACTGTTGAAAAGCAGTCTGAAGATTCTTCTTCTCATATCGCCAAAATTTGCAATGGAAAATTCTTCCTCAATGACTGTGAGGTCGCAGGTTTCTATAGTGAGGATGGAAAGCTTTTTGACATTAAGGATTCCGAAGTTTCATTCAAGGACTGTGGTTTTACAATCCAGGCACCAAGAATTTCAATGTGTTCTGAAATTTACGGCGGAACAATTTCTGTGTTCGGTTGTCGCTTTACTGCCATAGGACAGACTGCATCAGCTATGAAGATCAGAAACTCTCAATGTGTCCTTGAGCTTAATCTCTTTACTTTGATCGGTGGCATTTGTAAAGGAATAGAAATTACAGGTGGAACTGTTTCCTTTATGGGTGATAGATTCGATGCTCAGTCTGACGGTAAGTACAAGAACTCTGGTGCGATTACACGAAACGGTGGCTGCAAGGTTACAGGTCTTTCATCTACATCGTCAAAGGGATTCTAAAAATGAAATTCAAATTTTTTGCAGGGCTTGATGAGGCGGGTAGAGGTCCTATGGCAGGTCCTGTCAGCGCCGCCTGTGTTATTCTTTCACCAGATTTTCCAGTTGAGTTGCTAAACGACAGCAAGAAGCTTAGTGAAAAAAAACGGGAAAAACTGTTTCCTCTGATAAAGGAAAAATGCTGCTGGGGTCATGCCTATGTGCAGCATGATGAAATCGACAGGATAAACATTCTTCAAGCTTCCCTTAAGGCAATGAAGCTTGCTTATGAGGATATGCTTGGTAAGCTTTCTGAATGGTGCAGCACCAACGGCATCGAAATGATCGAAGATGTCAAAGACATCGATGCAATGGCTGATGGAACCTTTGCACCTGACATTGACTGCAAGGTGAAATGTGAACCAAAGGCAGATGGAAACTATCCTGCCGTAATGGCAGCAAGCATAATTGCCAAGGTTGAACGTGACCATCTGATGATGGAGTATGATAAAAAATATCCTGAGTACGGTTATGCAAGGCACAAGGGGTATCCTACTGCGGCTCATCTAGAGGTCATTAGACGCATCGGTCCGTCTCCAATCCAAAGAATGAGTTTCGGCAAGGATAAAAAATAAGGCTATGTCTGTAGAAAGTGTTGCTATATGATATGTGGTGGTTGAGGCTCTCGAGACCACGTTGCCATGTCCAATCGGCGCAGCAACACTATTCCCGTACATAGCAAAAAATAAAAAAAACGGGATGCCCTGAAAATATTTTGGGACATCCCGTTTTATTTTGATATTTCTTATAGCTTATCTTAGTATTCGCTTGAATCAGATGGCTTGCGCTTTGATACTACATGGATTCTTGTATCCTTCTTTGTAGCGCGCTTTTCTGCTACGAGGCGGCTTTCACCCTTGCGGCGATAGATCTTCTTTGCAGGTTCGGCTTCTTCGCCCTGGGCTGCAAACTTTGCTTCCTTTGCAGCCTTCTTTTCTGCACGGATTTTTGCCCTTTCCTTTTCTTCCTTTTCGATAAACTTGAGGGATTCATCCATTCCGCCAAAGAACTTCTTCATGTCTTCTGCGAATACTACGATAGCGCGGCGGTCATCTTCTCCGTCCTTGATTTTGCTTTCAACAATCTGCAAAAATACGTCGCCGTTGCGGTTTTCCTTTACATTGAAAAAATAGTTTCTCTTGTCCAAAGTAACCTGTGTTGTAAAGAGTTCCCCACGAATTGCCATAAGCTTCCTTCCTTGATAATGTCTGGATTGTATAAAAAAATAAGATGACCGTAATTGCGGTCCCGAATGAATAGAAAATATCACTATCGAAGATAAAATTCAAGTGGCGGGTTTATTAAATATAATAAAAACTGCTTTCGTATGGAACCCTGTCAAGCCTGCTCCGATGCTGCCGACATGATGAAAAAAAGCTTCGGGTGAAACCCTCAGGTTTTATATGGGCAGCAAGTCGCATTTTGTCAGGAACCCATACTACGCAGTTTTTATTATGAAAAAGAATGAGCGCCACTTGAATTTAAATGAGATATGTTTTCCATTCGCTTTTATATCTGGAAAAGAAACAGATTTGCTTTCGTATGGAACCCTGCCAAGCCTGCTCCGATGCTGCCGACATGATGAAAAAAGCTTCGGGTGAACCCCTCAGGCTTTGTATGGGCAGCAAGTCGCATTGAATATCAATGGAAAAATGCCTGACACACTTCCTTTACGGCTTCAACAAGATCGTCCATTGCTTGCTTTGTGGTTTCATGACCAAAGCTGAACCTTACGGCACTTTCCTTTTCCTTTGGTGGAATCTGCATGGTGTCAAGAATTGGCCTTGAATGGTGTCCTGCACTGCATGCACTTCCTGTTGAAATGTAAAAGCCCTTTGTACTCAAGGCACGTTCCATGACCTGTCCTGGAATCCCAGGGAAGGCTGCCTGAACGACCCAAGGTGAAAATTCTGCGGCTGCTTCTTTTCCACGGCAATGAGGAATCATTACAGTGCCCTTGATTTCCATAAGCTGTCTGATGAAGTCCTCCGTCCACTTTTTCTGATTTTCAAAGCGTTCGATGGATGTGGAATTTTTTTCGCAGATGCAGTATTTTGCAAGGCACTGGGAAATGGCTTCTGCTCCAAAAAGGTTTTCCGTTCCGCTGCGGACATTCTTTTCCTGGCCGCCGCCTTTAAGGAAGGAGTTCATGTCCTTTGCAAGGTAAAGGATTCCTATTCCTCTAGGTCCACCGATTTTATGGGCACTGAAGGCAGCACTGTCAACAGCAGGATTTTTTAGGAAATCCAATGGAATCTTTCCTGCTGCCTGTACGCAGTCCACATGGAAGAAGGGTTTTCTCTTTCCATTTGCCTTTTCTACAAGGGCATCTGCGATTTCATTTACAGGCTGAACTGCACCAGTTTCGTTGTTGACTGCCATTACAGTTACAAATGCAGTGTCAGGTTCCACAGCTGCTGATATTGCTTCGGCTGTAACTATTCCGTCCTTGTTTGGATTTACGGTAATTGCCTTCCAGCCACATCCAGAAATCATCTTTGCCATTTCACGAAGGGCAGGGTGCTCGATGGCACTGATGACGATGCTGCCTTTCTGAGGTTTTGAAAGAACACTTGTTAGGGCAAGGTGATCGCTTTCAGTTCCGCCTGAAGTAAAGAAAATTGATTCTGTTTTTACTCCAAGGGCATCGGCTGCTCTTTTTCTTGCATCTTCAAAAACTTTGCGTGCATCGGTTCCAGCTTCATGAATGCTTGATGGATTCCCCCAATGTTCCAGGGAAAGCTCCAGTGCATTCTTAACAATTTCTTCATCAATAGGAGATGTTGCCGCATAGTCAAAATAGTGTTCTTTAGAAATCATTTTATTTTCCGCGTTATCTCAATACTTCAAGAATCTTTTCATCGGTTGCTTCGATGATTTTTGTGCTCTGAGGTCCATCCTGAACGATAAGCTTGATTACGCTGGACATGTTCTTCTTGTCCTTCCTCATGGCATCAAGGATTTTTTCAGCAGGAACATTTGCCTTGCCTACATTGTAGCCATACGAGGCAAGAATGTTTATTCCGTTCTGGGCGTATTCATCCGAGCAAAGCCCGTTCTTTCTTCCATACTCAAAGGCTCGTGCCATTCCCCAGGCAACACCTTCTCCGTGGGTAATTTCACCAAGACCGCTTACTGCTTCAAGGGCATGTCCAAATGTATGGCCAAGGTTAAGGAATGCTCTGCTTCCTTTT
Source organism: Treponema sp. (assembly GCF_045641405.1). Taxonomy (GTDB): domain Bacteria; phylum Spirochaetota; class Spirochaetia; order Treponematales; family Treponemataceae; genus Treponema_D. The sequence goes on along the minus strand of NZ_JAZUGX010000017.1, from coordinate 112,250 downwards.
TCCCTCAGATCTTCATGGACGATCTTAGCCTTTGCCTTTGTGCATCCTGAAATAAGTCTGTTTAGAATTTCGCTGTCACGGGCAAGAACCTTATCCCTTTCATTTTTGAATAGTTCAAGCATTTCTTTGTCAAAGAGGAATGCTGTCTTTATGGCTTCTGCAAGACCTGAAATGTATTCCTTTTGTGAAAGTGATTTAACAAAGTCGCTGAAGACATGCAGTTTTTTAGCAGGGTAAAAGGCTCCTATCATGTTCTTGTAGTTTCCAAAATCGCAGCCAGTTTTACCGCCTACGGCAGCATCCACATCTGCGAGCATTGTTGTGGAAACGAACTCAACATCTACACCACGCTTGAACATTGATGCCGCAAAAGCAGTCATGTCGGTGATAACGCCGCCACCTATTGCAATAAAAAGACAGTTGCGGTTGAAATTGCTGTCCAAGGCAGCCTTAACCATCTCAAGGACGCTTTCAATGGTTTTATATTTTTCACCAGAACCAATGATGCAGAGTGTATCACCACCGTTGCGGTAAACCTTTGATTCATTAATCTTGATGTCTGAAATGTCGCCAAGATCAACATTAAAATGCCTTACGAAATCCCTGTTGCATTCAAGGGCGGCAATCGTATTGTCAGTGACAAAAAGTCTGTTCTGCTTGGTGTCTTCTGAAAAATAAACTCCCATAAGGTCTGGAGTTCCGCTGTAAAAATAAATTTCTGTTCTGTCAAAACCTGAATCCTTGGCAAATTCAAGGGTGAAGCTGTCATTTGTTTTTTTCATGTTCCATATTGTAGTGTTATTAAGTTTTTTTTGCAATTTTTTTGAATTATAATGTCATTAATGCGTATCGGAATGACTTTATCCCACATGGAATATGAATATTCTCAGCGGCTTTTGCAAGGCTGCAGGCAGTATGTTGAAGATACGGGAAATGGTTTTCTTGTTTTTTCAACTGAAGAACCTGAGTCTACTGAGAGTGAGTTTGCCTATCAGGAATGGGCCATCTCTAAATTCTTCAATAAAAAGAATCTTGATGGGATTGTCATCCAGACAGCTACCTTAAGTCGTTTCATCAAGGAAGAAAATGCCGTTGAGTTCGTCAGCAATCTAGATAAGAAACTTCCTGTTGTTTCCATAGTTACTCCAGTTCCAAATGTTCCGTCGCTAGTAGTTGATTCCGAGGAAGCCTTTAAGAATCTTTTACGGCACCTGATTGATGACCACGGACGAAAAAAACTCCTTCTGATTGGAATTAAATCAGAAAGTGATGACATAATGCAGCGCATCAGATTCTTCCGTGAAGTCATGAAAGAAAAAAATATTGATTTTGATGAAGATCATATTCTTTATGCCGGTTATACCATTGAAAGCGCAGAGGAAGTTCTCGAAAAAAAATATCCTACAAAGGAATCCATTGATTTTGACGGCATAGTCTGTGTCATAGATGAGATTGCCATGGGCGCCATATCCCACATGTTCAAGCTTGGAGTTGATGTTCCTGAACAGGTCACCATCTCTGGATTTGACAACACTGTGCGTTCTGTTTACTGCTATCCAAGCCTTTCAACTATTGATCAGAGTATTTCTAATCAAAGCTATCTTGGTGCAAAATTACTTTCGGACAGGATAAATGGTAAGAAAATAGATTTAGTTAAAAGACTTCATTCCAGTGCGTGCTATCGAGTAAGCTGCGGTTGTCTTAGTCAGGGTGATCCGTATGTGAGCATTACCGATAAAGGTGAAAAAATCCTTAAGGACAGGGACTTCTATTCCACAGCCTTCAAGTCTTTTTTTGTTCGCAACAACCAGAATGTAAATATCATGGACTTCATTGAAGACCTTAATTCAGGGCTTTCCCTTGATGCTCTCAGCCGACGTCTTGATCGTTACATGAAGATGTTCAACATAAAAAGATCTGCAATCTGTCTATATGAAAAACCTGTTGAAATCAATAGACATGAAAAATTCATCCTTCCTGAAAGGGCTAGAATTTTCTATGCCTGTAATGTTGATGTTCCTGGACAGAAGACTGTCAACAGCGAAGAATATTTTGACTGTTCAAAGAGTCTTCTACCTGACTTCATGATGGATGACATAACTGGACTCAATGCTGTAAGAATTCTTTACCATGGAAATCTTCAGTATGGATATATGATTCTTTCCATAGGTGATTATGGTGGAACTGAATACATGATGATTTATACCCTTATGGCAAAGTTCATTGCAATTGCCTATGAGGTAAGCAATCTTTCTGATAGGAACAAGAAACTTTCAATTCTTTCAAAGACCGATGAGATGACAGGTATCCTCAACCGCCGTGGATTCATGCTTGTGGGACAGCAGAATATTTCACTTGCTTCTGATGTCGGCAAAAGCGGTCTTGTAATCTACGGCGACATGGATGGACTTAAGTATATCAATGACACTTACGGTCATGAAGCCGGGGATCGTGCTATCATTGCAGAGGTTGAACTATTGAAGAAAACTTTCCGTGCGGCAGATACCATTGGTCGCCTTGGTGGTGATGAATTTGCCATTGTTTCAATTTCCCTTACAATGGAAATGTTTGAAAAATTACGGCACAGACTTGATGAGCTTTGCGAAGAATGGAACAGAACTTCAAATGAGCCTTTCAAGTTATCCATAAGTCTTGGGGCTGCAGTCTTTGATTCTGAAAAATTCAATCTTGAAAGTCTTTTGAGCAAGGCTGATGATGAGCAGTACAAGGTGAAGCATGCAAAGAAAACGATTCGACAGAATTAAATAGCTGTTAAAAATGTGTTTTTCTCTGAATTCTATAGTAAAATTACAATATGCGATTTGGAATTCCAATCCCACATCTTGAATATGAATATTCTCAAAAATTGCTTGAAGGCGTAAGACGGTATGCAAAGGATTCAGGCAATGACGTGCTTGTGTTTTCTTCAAAGGAACCAGACGCTGAAGAAAACGAATATGCTTATCAGGAATGGTTCATCTCGAAATTCATAAACAATGCAAACCTGGACGGTGCTGTTTTTCCTACGGCTGCCCTTTGTCGTTACTGTGGTTTGGAAAAAGTAAAAGACATAGTTCGGGAAGTAAATGTATATCTTCCTGTAGTTTCCATCGTTTCAGAGATAAGTGAAATTCCTTCACTTATAGTTAATTCTGAATCTGCATTTAAAAATCTTGTAAGACATCTTATTGACGCTCACAGAAAAAAAGAAATTCTCTTTATGGGAATAGATTGCGAGAGCCAGGATATCAGGGACAGACTTACTTTTTTTAAGGAAGTCATGAAAGAAAAAAATATTGAAATTCCCGAGCATCACATAATATACGGTGATTACATTTTTGACAGTGCCGTTGCCGCAATGAAGAAGAATTTTCCCACAAGGGAATCCGTTGATTTTGATGCCGTAGTCTGCGTAACGGATGAGCTTGCCTTGGGTACCATGACCTATCTTACATCCCTTGGCTTTTCCATTCCTGAAGATATATGCGTTACAGGTTTTGACAATACAGTCCGGTCACTTTATTCGTATCCAAGCCTTACTACTGTGAACCAGGATGTTCCTGGACAATGCTACAAGGGATTCAATATTCTTGAAAGGTCTGTCACTGGTAAGAAAATCAACATGCTGAATGTGATGCAGTCGGAATGTTCGTATAGGGCAAGCTGCGGATGTCTCCCTAAAAACTCAAACTTTGTGAATAAAACTGAAAATGGAACCTATATCAGCAGAAATGAAGATTTCTTTTCCAGAGCCTTTACATCGTTCTTTGTGCGTAATGACCAGAATATATGGGTGCTGCATTTTGTAGAGGAGCTTCAGAGCAGCCTTTCACTTGAAATGCTCTGTTCAAGACTTGAAAATTATCTTTACAGCTTTGACATTAATCAGTCGGCGCTATGTCTGTATGAAAATCCTGTAGAGGTTCTGCCAGGTGAAAGCTTTAATGCTCCTTCCATGGCAAGAATCTATTATATGTCGGATAGAATGTCCGGTACCAAGATCATTGACAGCAAGGATTACTTTGACTGTGAAAAAAAACTTCTGCCTGATAATATGCTTGATGATTTCAAAGGCGTCCAGATAGTAAAGGCAATCTATCACGGTAAATTTCAGTACGGCTATATGATACTTTCCATGGGCTCTTACGATTGTGCGGAATACATCATGATTTATTCCCTCATCTGTAAATTTATTGCAAGTGCATTTGAGGTCAGCAAGTACGAAGAGAAAAACATCAGTCTTGCAAAGCTTTCAAAGACAGATGAACTTACTGGCATATTGAACCGCCGTGGATTCCTTTTAGCAGCTCAGCAGGAACTTAACATTGCTGCATCCCTTGGAAAGAAAGGTCTTGTAATCTATGGTGACATGGATGGATTAAAAAAAATCAATGACACCTATGGCCACGATGCTGGAGACAGGGCCATCATTGCCGAGGTAGAGCTTTTAAAGAAAACTTTCCGTGCTGCAGATACCATGGCTCGTCTTGGTGGCGATGAATTTGCAATACTTTCCATTTCCCTTGATCTTGGAGTATTTGAAAAATTAAAGAAAAGACTTGATGAGCTTTGCGAAGAATGGAACAGAACTTCCAATGAGGAATTCAATATTTCCATAAGCCTTGGAGCTGCATGCTTTGACTCTGAAAATTACAACCTTGCAAAACTTTTAAAGCAGGCTGATGCTGAACAATACAAAGAAAAAAAGCGAAAAAAGATGGCAAGAGAATAGTATCTGGTATTGCTGATGATTATACGTCTTCATTATTGCGCAAACAGTTGCTCAGTATCCTAACTCTTGATTTGAAAATCTGAATGCCGAGTGATAGATTTGAATTATGACAATCTACGAAAGCATTAATTCCCTTGTCGGCTACGGCCTTGTTACAGGTCTCATTTCTGAAGATGATGTTTCATATACACAGAACAGGCTTCTTGAAGTTCTTGAGCTTGAAGGATTTGAAGACGGCTTTGATTTTTCTTTCATTCCAGAAGTGAAGGTTGATGATCTTGAATCAATCCTTAAGTCAATTCTTGATTGGGCTTGCGAAAAAGGACTATGTGAAAATTCCGTAGTTTATCGTGATCTCTTCGATACAAAATTGATGGGGTGCCTTGTAGACCGTCCCTCATCTATCCGTGCAAAATATACAACCCTTTATGAAAAGTCTCCAAAGGAAGCTACTGACTGGTATTATAAATTCAGTCAGGACACTGATTACATCCGCCGTTATCGGGTCTGCAAGGATGTAAAGTGGCAGAGTAAAACTGAATACGGTGACATGGATATTACCATCAACCTTTCAAAGCCAGAAAAAGATCCCAAGGCAATTGCCGCTGCTTTGAATGCAAAAAAATCAGGATATCCAGCATGCCTTCTGTGTAAGGAAAATGAAGGGTACTCAGGCCGTGTAAATCATCCTGCCCGCCAGACACACCGCATAATTCCCTTTGAGCTTTGCGGAGAAAAATTTGGTCTTCAATATTCACCTTATGTTTACTACAACGAGCACTGCATCGTTTTTGCCATGGATCATGTACCAATGGCAATTACCAATAGAACCTGGAGATACCTCCTTGATTTTGTAAAGATTTTCCCTCATTACACCATCGGTTCCAACGCAGATCTTCCTATTGTTGGCGGATCCATTTTGACCCACAACCACTTTCAGGGTGGAAACTATGAGTTTGCCATGACAAGGGCTCCAGTTGAAAAGGAATTTATCATTGCAGGATTTGAAGATGTAAAGTGTGGTATCGTTAAGTGGCCTATGAGCGTACTTCGGTTAAAGGGGATAGACCCCGAACGCATCGCCTTGCTTGCCGACAGAATCCATGAAAAATGGCGCGGCTACACAGATGAAGATGCCTTTATTTTTGCCGAAACAGATGGTGTAAAGCACAACACTTTGAATCCAATTGCTCGTCGTCGTGGAGAGCTTTTTGAGCTTGATCTTGTTCTCCGCAACAACATTACAACTGAAGAGCATCCTCTTGGTGTGTATCATCCCCATGCTGAACTCCATCACATTAAGAAAGAAAACATAGGTCTCATTGAAGTCATGGGACTTGCCATTCTTCCAGGCCGCCTTAAGACGGAACTTGCAGATCTTGGAAAAGCAATTGTCGAAGGAAGAAATATTTCAACTGACGAAATACTTTCAAAGCACGCTGACTGGGTAAAGGAATTCCTTCCTAAGTACAAGGATGTAAATGCTTCTAACATCGAAAAAATAATCCGTGATGAAGTTGGCCTTGTTTTCTCACGGGTACTTGAGGATGCAGGTGTCTACAAGCGCAATGAGGAAGGCAAAAAGGCTTTTGAAAAATTCATGAAGTCGTTGTAGGAATATTTATCATCTGTAGACTTTTCTGTTTGGAAAGATAGAATTCATTCCCATAATTCGTTAGTTAGGAAGTTCGTCTACATACCAGCGGTTTTTGTCCTTGCTGTAGAACATGGAAAGTTCATCAGTATCTTTTTCTATACCTTCCTCAACTTCAAGTACGAAATAAACTTTTACTTCAAAATATTTGTCTGAATCTAACTTGTCTTTAATTTTTATTTTATTGAAGGACACTGAAAAATATGTGCAGCTTTCAATCAGTTTTTCGTGAAATCCGTTGAATTTTTCAATTCTCTCTGTCTGTTCGTCTTCATCGTCATCAGGATCAAGATAAATGTAATTGTGCCATCTGTCATCATCGTTTATAAAAAGAGTCCAGAAGGAATAAAGAACTTCTGTCGGGTCATCAAATTCTTCTGAAGCGTAAGACTCTGACTCAAAATCAATTGTGTAATCAAAATCTTCTTCTTCCTCAGTGTCAGCATTCCACCAGTCAGATGATGGCGCAGATTTTCTAAATTCTGCAGGAATTTCAGAGTCAAGAAGATATCTTTCAATATCTCTGTCAAAAACATATTTTGGATCCTGTTTTAATGCCCATGCAAGATCGGCATTCATGTCTGGTGCAACACCGATTCCGTTCTGGTAAAGACGTCGTACTTGAGAAATTGCATTGGTGTTTCCTTTTGCTGCTGCAAGAAGATAATATTGTGCGGCCTTTTCAAAATCATATTTTACATATCGTCCTTCTTTGTAAATAGAAGCAAGATATGCAAGTGCCGGAATATAATTAAGTTCTTTGGCCTGGATTAAGTAAGGTAATGCCTTTTTGCAGTTTTCCTTATTAGAAAATTCCATATAGAAATGTGCAAGGTTAAAATATACTTCACCATCAATAGGTTTTCGACGGATGTTTGAACGAAGTTCTTTTTCTTTTGCAGATCGTTCTTCGCGATATGTTCTCCTGTTTTCTTCAACTTCTTCCGCGGTTTCGATATGTTTATCTATTTCTGTGTAATCGTACTGATAGGCAAGTTCCAGGTTCTTCTCTGTACCGATTCCTTTCGCATAGCAGAATCCAAGAAGCAGCCTTGCTTTTTCTTGTTCTTTTTTGTTCCATTTTGGAAGATCTTTTTTATCAGCGATTTCCTTAAAAAAGGCAACAGCTTCTTCTTTATCAATTTTTGAATAATCTTCCCAATGGCCTGCCCCAAGATAAAGACCTGAGATTTTTTCAGACATATAATTCCCAGCACCAGGAATTGCTGCAGCATAGAAATTTACCAGATGATAAGTAATCATTCTGTCTTCGGTATATTCTTTATAAAGTTTTTTATACCAGTATAGTGCTTTTTCTTTATTCATTTCAAAGTGATTGCCCTGGGCATAAGCAGCTGCAACACAACCCATTGCCGTATAATGTCCATTTTCTGCCGCTTTTAATTTATATTCGTAAAATTGTTCATAATCAGGACAGATAGCGCTGTATGGATTGTAGATGTTTGCAATATGATCTAAACAACTTGTGTCTCCGCGTTTTTCCTGCTCAAGAAGGTATGGCAAAAGTTTGCACTTTGTTTCCCTGTATTTAATTTTCTCTTGTGCTTTAAGTTCCATCATTTTTTTAAAATAATATGTTTCTTTTCTGTCATTTGGGAGCTTTCCGGTTTTGTCATATAAAGCTGCAAGGGAATAAACGGCATCGTTGTCGCCAAGATGTTCTGCTTCAAGGAGGAGCTGTTCGCCTTTTTTTATATAATCCTGGGAGTCAAAATAATCTATGTAAGTATCTCCAAGAAACGATTTTGATTCTGGGGAGTTTGAGAGTGAACTGACTTTTTCTATATATGAAATTCCAGCCCCTAAATCTTTTGATACTTCTTCACCTTCTAAAAATAAAATACCGAGATTTTTATAGGAATTTGCAAAGCCTGCCTCTCCTGCGATTTTATAAAGACGGATTGCTTCTTCAATATTTTTTTCCGTTCCATATCCTTTAGCATAAAGGTAGGCAAGAGAATGAGTTGCAGGAATATATCCTTCTTTGTGAAGCTTTATAAAACCTTCAAAGGCAATTTTGTAGTGATGGTTGATGTTGTAACAGGATCTTATGTAGCAGCAGACTGCATAGGCTGCATCTGGACTTTTCTGAGTTTCTGCAATTTCAATATACATTTTAAGCGCTTCGGCTTCAGAGATCGAACCATATTCTGCTACGGGAATTTCTTTAGCATAGTCACGGCCAAAGTATTCGTTTGCTGGTGCCATATTTTTTTCTATTCCAAGTACAGCATCAAGTTTTCTTGTTAAAGGAATTTGACTGGTAGATTTTTCATTCTGCGCAAATGAAAGACAAATACAGCTAATAAATAAAAAAAGAAATGATACGATTTTTTTCATAAAAAAAGTGTATCACTTCTCATTTCTTAAGACTAGTAACATGTTAAAATGGACGGAATATGAGATTATATCTCTAGCGGTTGATTGCCATTCTGATTCTTAGCTTGAAAAGGCCTCTGCTATGGTTGAGTTTCTGTTTAAAATCTTCTTTCAAATCCGTATAATTAATTTCAAATGATTTTTTTTTAGAAAATACTTTGCTCTTAACCTATGGGGCTGACCCCGTGTTTTCTGTTGTAAAATCGGAGATAGGTGATGACTATGCAATTGAATATTCTGATGGATATAATGTGTTTATAAAAAGTGAAGAATATAGGGTAAATAAATGAAGATACGCTCAAAGATGATTGATAAAATTTACACATGGAATGAGAAAAAATAAAATGAATAGATTATTAAAACGCATCTTGTTAATGTTGTCTGGGATGGCATTCTGTTCCTGCAGCATAAAAAATCAACCTGAAAAGTCTGCTGTCAGCAGTCCATGTTTAATTCAAACAATCGCCAATGTTTCAGAAGAATCACCTCTGACTTACAGTCTGAATAAAATGGATGACAATGCAGTGATTTTGTTTTTGGGTCAGAATGAAGTAAAGAGAATCAGGCATGCTGAAAAAATAGTTCAGATAGGAAACAGAATATATGTATCGTATTTAAAGCTTGCGGAGAATGTGACTGTATGGCCGACAAAACTGTTGTGTGTTGAATCAACTTCAGGGAAAATCTGGGCTTTTGAAGAAGATGTGGAATCATTTATTGCGGATGAAAAAATCATTGTCATCAATAAAAAGGGAAACGCAATTGAAAATTATTTCAACGTAAATGTTCTGTCTGCATCAAATTATTTTGTCATGTCTGAAGAAAACCTGTTCCACAAAATAAAATCATTTCCGCCTTATGAAATTCATTCCGAAGCAAGAATTCAAGATGGAGTGCCTGAAATTCGATTTTATGATGCGTGGAATGAAATCTTTGCCTGCTTTACTTTTGAAAAATCATCTGGACTCTGGAAGGCCAGTGAATGCAATTATTCAAAGGATTTCTGGTACATTCCAACTGAAGCAAAGTTCTGTGAACCAAAACGCTACAAACTGTTTCCGACACGAAAAATTAGTGATCAAATGATGCTCTCAATGCATGGAGACAAACTCATAGTTGAAGACATGTCTACCGGCAGTGAAAAGTTTTCAGAGGAAAATGTCGTAGGTTATTCCCTAAGTAAATCAAGGGAAAAACTTTTGATGATTAAATCTGAAAAAAATAATGTTAAAAACATTGAAATAATTAACTTGGGAAAAAACGAAATCCAACAATCTGTTGAAGGTACTGAAAGAGTAATCTGTGATGAACAGATTTCAAACCTTCTTTACAAAGGAAAAGAATTAAAGCTTTATAAAAAGCTTCATTATGTTGATGTGGAAAAATGCAAGGACAATGTTGTTTCCATAAAATCCATCATAAGAAAACATAAAAACTTTGTAGATTTTGATTTCATTTCATTTAATTACCCAAAGTGTGAACTTCTCTTTGAAGATTCAGAAGGACTCCAGTATTATGTGGATTATGACTTATGCACGGGGAAGTCGATTGTTGTTCCTGCCAACAGGTACAAGAGGCATGATCTTTCAAAATACCCAAGTATCCATTAATGCATGGTATTTGACGATGCCTTTTGCTTCATAAACCATGGGGGCTGTCCCCTTGTTTTTGTTGCAGTTGTTGCAACATCTGATCCTTTTAAATCAGGAATCCCAATTGATACAATAATAGATGCACCATCAGCGGTGATTGTTCCTGCTGAAAAGCTGCCACTATTAACACCGGCTGTAATTTTGCCATTGGAGGATTAATATGATAGAGTGCGATTTAACAGCTGATATAATCTTGTATTCAGAACAGAATGGTGGTAGGAAGAATTTGCCTCCTATAAAGGATAAAGAATATACATATAGACCCACAATTAAATTTATAAATAATAAATATTGTTTCTGTTGTGGGTTAATAATTGGTTCATACATTTCTGATTATCAATTCGATGAAATTATTCGGAATATAAAAATTGTAGTCTTAAACAAAGTTGAAGCTTCTGAATATTTGAGAATAGGAAATAAATTTGAAATTTTCGAAGGCCTAAAGAAGATTGGGAGTGGTACAATTGTTACCGTCCATATTTAGTTAATTCGATTACTTTTATTTCCATACAAAATCATGTATTTTGAGGCTAATGCCTTAGTCCCATCAATTGAAATTGATGGGACAACAGCAGTTTAAGAATCATAAACCATGAGGTCTGTCCCCGGTGGTATTGATTTACTAAATTAAAAATAGATGTTTGCTATGTTAGTTGGTTTTGTTATTGATTTAGTAATGTTTTTTTTATTGTGATAAAACAAATATGAAAATCATGGTTGGACTAAAGTTACTGCCGGTGTAGGTTCTCTTTTTGTCCTTTGTAAAAATAGGAAATGAAATAAACCCTTCTTTTACAAAGCTTTCTATTTATGGTATATTTTTTTTTATCCAAATATTTTCCGGGGTTACTTATGTCAAAATTATATGTTCCAAAGAACTACAAGCCTTTGCTCAGCGTAAAGGAAACAGAAAAAGCAATCGTCCTTCTCAAGGACTTTTTTCAGCTTGCACTTTCTACAGAACTCAGCCTTACTCGTGTTACTGCTCCTCTTTTTGTTAAGAGCGGAACAGGTCTCAATGATGATCTTAACGGTGTTGAACGCCCTGTAAAATTTCCAGTCAAGGATATGAATGAAACACAGGTAGAAATCGTTCACTCACTTGCAAAGTGGAAGCGCATGAAGGTGACAGAGCTCGGTCTCGACAGCGGTTTTGGAATCTATACGGACATGAATGCAATCCGCGCCGATGAAGAACTGGACAACCTTCACTCCCTTTATGTTGACCAGTGGGACTGGTGTATGCGCATCGATGAAAAGGATCGCACCATCGATTATCTTAAGGAAATCGTAAAGAAAATTTACCGCGTACTCAAACAGACAGAGTTCTTTGTTTACGACCGCTATGAAAACATCAAGCCATGCCTTCCTGCAGACATTACATTCGTTCATGCAGATGATCTTGTAAAAATGTATCCTGGAAAATCTCCAAAGGAACGTGAAACAGCATTCTGTAAGGAACACGGTGCAATCTTCATCATCGGCATCGGCGGCAAGCTTTCGGATGGAACAATTCACGACGGCCGTGCTCCAGACTACGATGACTGGATCACACCAGGCCCAGACGGAAAGCCAGGCCTTAATGGTGACCTTATGGTTTGGAATCCTGTCCTTGACTGTGCAATGGAACTTTCTTCCATGGGTATCCGTGTAAGCAAGGAAAGCCTTAAGTCTCAGCTTTCAGAACGCGGTTGTCCAGAAAGAGCCGAACTTACATTCCACAAGAAGCTTTTGAACGGAGAACTTGTTCAGACTCTTGGCGGTGGTATCGGTCAGTCTCGCCTCTGCATGTACTTCCTTAGAAAGGCCCACATCGGTGAAACACAGGTAAGCATGTGGTCGGAAGAAATGCTTAAGGAATGTGCTGAAAACAACATAGCAATTCTTTAATCCATATTTAAATGAAAATTTAAAATGCCGGTTACTTTACTTGTCAAAGTGCCGGCTTTTTTTTAGTATACAGGCTCAAGCCAGTGGGAGGTCTTTAATGGAAAACAAAAGCTATAATTTTTCTATCGAATCAATTTTTAAGGATCTTCCAACTTTTGAAGAAAAGGGCATTACTGAACTGACTGTAAGTGACGTGGAATTTTCGTCGGATAAAAACGGCATTCTTGATCTGATTGAAAAAATTAAAAAGCATTGCCCTGATCTCTTCCTTTCACTTCTCATTGATCCTAAAGTCATCGACAGGGCTCTTGTAGATTCCCTTTCCGAAATTTACTGTTCCCTTGAGATTCCAGTCTGCGGTACTGAAAAAAACGGAAATCTTCTTTTTGACAAGAAGTTCTATTCTGGCAAGGCTGCTTTGCTCAATGATGCAGGTCTTGTTTTTGGTTTCAATATGCAGTGGGGAATCCAGAAGGGGGATACCTTCAAGCTGTTCCGTGATCGCCTTGATTTTGCGACGAGCCTTTATCCAAACCACATTGATTTTGAACAGCTTGAAAGAACTCCTTACGAAGATCCAAAACCTACTGGAGTCTATTCTTCAAAGGACATGGATTTTTCAAGGGGAATGGCTTTTGCCTGCAAGGTTTTCTATAGCCAGGGAAGGGCAGTGCCTTGGTTCAATTCTGTTCTTCATGCTTTGAAAATAAATGCTTCTTCTTTCTTTGCGGACTTTGAAGAATTCCAGCAGTGCAACAACTGTTCTTTTGAAGTGGAATTTGACGGAGATGAAGCTGGTCACAAGGCTGTTGAAAAACTTCAGCTTCTTTTCCTTGCGCAGAAATTTGAAGAAAAGAACAAGAGCCACCTTTTTGCTGCGGCTGGTGATATCGTAAAAATCAACGGAGCCTTCAGCAGGTGTTCCAGCGAAGGAACCGAGGAAGAACTTGAGCTTTCATATAATCCAGAAGATATTCTTTCTCCCTACAGTCTTAATATTGCAGACTTTGTAGAAAATGTTGCCATGGAAAATACTGAAATCAGGATTTTTGACACAGATGAAGGTCCTGATTTTAAAATACTCGGATAAAAAATCCCATGAAAATCTTCTAGAGAATACTACGCTTGTATTTCTATGAATGTCTAAGAAGTATGGAATGAAAATACAGGAAGGAAGTCAGAGACTGGCAAAAACACTTGCAGACCGAAATTAAAGTTTCTTTGCCGATCTGCAAGTGTAGTGGCATACGGAACGGTTTTTACAGACTCGTACTGACTGGTAGCATTCCCGTTCCATATTTATTTACATAGAATTAATTATTCAGCTTTTTCTTCTGTTGCAGCTTCAGATGATTCGTCCTTTTCTACCCAGCGGTTGTAGATGTTTGCAAGAATTGCACCTGAGATGTTGTGCCATACGCTGAAGATTGCGCCTGGGACTGTAGCCATTGCAAGGCCCTTGAATGCTGTGCCTGCAAGGGAGGTTGCAAGACCAGAGTTCTGCATACCGATTTCAACTGACAATGCCTTTGTCTTTGCAGAGTTAAGCTTGAGTGCCTTACCGAGTCCAAATCCACATGCATAGCCGAGGAGGTTGTGGAGGATAACTACTGCAAAAATGATTGCGCCTGTTGAAAGGATTTTTGCGCTGTTGTGAGAAACTACACAGGCAACGATGAGACAGATTGCGATTACAGAAACACAAGGGAGAAGAGCTACGATCTTCTGTGTGAATTTTCCAAAGAACTTGTTGATGATGAAACCAAGTGAAATTGGAACGATGACAACCTTTACGATTGAGATGAACATTGCCATGACATTTACTTCAACAGTTGTCTTAAGGAGAAGGTATGTGATTGCAGGTGTAAGTACTGGTGCAAGGAGTGTGTTGATGCTTGTCATTCCAACGGAAAGTGGAACATCACCCTTTGAAAGGTAAGTGATTACGTTGCTTGAAGTTCCACCTGGGCATGTACCTACAAGAACAACACCTGCAAGGAGTTCAGCGTTGAGGTTAAAGATTTTACCAAGGGCAAATGCAAGAAGCGGCATGATTGTGAACTGTGCAAGACAGCCGATGATTACATCCTTTGGACGGGTGAAAACAACAGCAAAGTCAGAAGGCTTGAGTGTAAGTCCCATTCCGAACATGACCAGCATCAAAAGCCAGTTGATCCATGTTGTTTTGATCCAAAGACATGAGTCTGGAACAAAAAGAGCAAGTACAGTTACTGCAAGTACAATAACAGCCATGAATTTTCCAAAAAAGTTGGAAATTTTTTCAATGATATTCATATTTAACCCCTTGTTAAAGTTTTTAATTATACCAAAGTTTTTTAAGTATTTATTCAATTGTAAAACACCATTTTGGATATCAAATGCTTTGTCAGGGGGCTGTCCCCAGTGTTCAAGAATCGCCTTCGCGATTCTTGTGACGAAAGTTAAGAAAGACATCGGCCTCTAGGGCATCAAAGCTTTCGTCAGGGGTCTGTCCCCTCTGTTTCTCCCCAAAAGCAAAAAAAAGCTCCCGAAACCTATCGGGAGCAAAAAAAAGGAGATTTATGAAGAGAAGACTGCTTGTTGCTTTTTCAATCTTCACTAATACAACCATTCAGTACAGAAATGGTTACAAAAAAAATAAAAAAAAATCGCCTCCCGTCAGGAACCGCGCCGAGCTTGCTCCAGGTGTTCCCGTTTTAAGGAAAAAAGCATCGGGCTAAGCCCGAAGGGACAAAATGGGGAACAAGTCGCAATTCGTCGCGAACCCTGACTCCGCCGATTTTTTTTGCATTTATAGACTATTTCTGGATTGGATAAAGGATTTTGATTTGAAAAAGCTTATTGGGGAAATCGGCTCCCGTCAGGAACCGCGCCGAGGGCATAAAAACCAAAAGCCCCTTTCATCCTGATGAAAAGGGCTTTTAATGGCTGAAATATTTGTTTAGAACTTATAGCGGCCTGTGCTGATTGTGTGGCCTTCGCTGTATACGTCAAACCAGATTTCCTTCTTGCCTTCAAGCTGGAGGGCGCGGTAGAAATCTTCCACTGTCTCAACCTTCTTGTCGTTGACTGCACAGATGACGTCTCCGTTCTGAAGTCTCAATGCTGCGGCAGGTGACTTTTCTGTAACTCCTGCAACAACGATACCTTTTACCTTGTCGTTGTCAATCTTCAGTTTCTTGCGGTTTTCATCGGAAAGTGGTGATGCAATGAAACCAGGCCAAAGCTTTGAATTGTCGGAAACAAGCTTTTCATCGCGTTCGTCAATCTTGATCTTAAGGTTCTTTTTATCCTTTCCACGAAGTACCGTAACTTCTGCCGTCTTTCCTGCAGGAATGCTTCCGATTTCACGCACAAGCTGATCCACAGATTTTACTGGGTGTCCGTTGAGTTCAATGATGAAGTCTCCAGGGAGCATTCCACCCTTGAGTGCTGGACTTTCAAGGAAGAGCTGACTCGCAAGGGCTCCTGTCTGCTTCTTGTCGATACCAAGCTGTTCCTTGTATTCATCTGTGATTTCCATAAGGCTGACACCGACCCATCCGTAGGAAAGCTTTCCGTCGGAGATGAATTGATCGATTGCAGTCTTGATGTTGTTGATAGGAATTGAGAATCCAAGTCCCACGCTTCCACCTGAAGAAGAAGCAATCCATGTGTTGATTCCGATTACTTCACCGTAAATGTTTACCAGTGGACCACCTGAATTTCCCTGGTTGATTGCGGCGTCTGTCTGTATGAAGTCTGAGATTGAACCGATCTGTCCACCGCTTCTTCCAGTTGCGCTTACGATACCCTGTGTAACGGATGCAAAATATCCCAATGGACTACCAAGGGCAAGAACTATGTCTCCCTGCTGCATGCTGTCGCTGTCTCCGAGCTTTGCTACAGGTATTGTCTTGTCATCGCTTTCAAAAGAAACAAGGGCAACGTCCATGCGTGGGTCTGCACCTACAAGCTTACCGTCAAATTCCCGTTCGTCATTGAGCTTGATCTTGATTTTGTATGCATTTCCTGCAACGTGGTTGTTAGTAAGTATATAGAAAGTCTTTCCTGTCTTGCGTACGATTACACCTGATCCAAGTCCTGTCTGTTCCTGCTCGCGGAATCCATCTTTTTCATCGCCTTCATCGCTGTCTGGTGAACCAAAAAATGGATTGTTCTTGAAGAAATCTCGGAAAGGATTGTAGACCTGAACCTTCTTTTTCTCGACAACATCAACTTCAACAACTGTAGGCAGAACAGTTGAACTGATGGAGCGGAATGTATTCTGCATTGCCTGTGTAACTGCAAGTGAATCCTGTGGAATTACAGCGGCTGGAGAAGTCTCTGCAAAGGCAACGTTTGCTGACCCCTTGTTCACTTTGCATGAAAGGTTGAATAGACCAAAAGAAAGGGCTGCCGTACATGCTGCGACGGCTACATGTTTAGTGATTTTTTTCATATGTGTTTAATCCTCCAAAGATGTGCATGTTCAAATTCTTTATATATCCTAATAATAAACAAAAAGCAAAAAAATTACACATTATTTAATTTTATTTTTTTATTGTTTTCAACTATAATATAAGCATGAATTATGGATTCGATGCATATAAAAAAGAAAAAGATGCACAGAAAGTAAAGAGTGTTTCAAAGGAAATAAGGCAGAATGGGGAGCCAGGTCATGTTCCCCTTGTCCACAAGCCTATATTTGAAAAAGTCAATTCTACCCTTGATAAAATAGAAAAAGACAACAACAAGGCCCTTGAAGAAGAGAATCTCAAGAAGGCTGAAAAAGCTGCAAAAACTGGTACGTGGTTTGGAAGAAAAAAGTCGGCATCATCGGAAGATGTTCAGGAAGCAGTCAAGAACCTGACTTCTGGCGGACTCATAAAGGTACCAGGTGCTTCCAATGAAAACGAGACAATATACAGACGCGTCGCAAAATTCCTTGTCATCATAGGAATCGACGAGGCTGCAAAAATTCTTCCCCATCTTACTGAGGAACAGACGGAGAAGATAATCCCAGAGATTGCCACCATCCAGAAAATTACGCCAGAGGAAAAGGCTGCCATCCTTGATGAATTTGACGGGCTTTTGCTAAAGGCTCGTGAGGAAGGTGGAATAGAGACGGCGAGAACAATTCTTTCAAAGGCATATGGCAGCGTAAAGGCAGAACAGATGCTTGCCAGGTCCATTCAATATGAGCATGGTAAACCCTTTGAATATCTTGTTGATGCCGATGCAGAAAGGATCAAGCTTCTTGTTGAAGGGGAGTCTGTTGGAATTCAGGCAATCGTGCTTTCCCAGCTTGAACCTAAGAAGGCTGCAAAAGTCATAAACCTTATGGATGTGGAGGATAAAAAAGCGATAGTCCTTCGTCTGGCAAAGATGCAACCTGTAGCTCCAGAGGTAATGAAGGAAATCGACCACAGCCTTCACGAAAAACTCCTTACCCAGAATACGGAAAATTCAGAGAATCTTGACGGACGCGGAGTTCTTGCTCAGATCCTTAAGCGCATGAATCCAAGTTCTGAAAACACCATCCTCAATGTCCTAAGTGAACAGGATCCAGAGCTTGGTGCGGACTTAAGGAAACGGCTTTTTACGGAAGAAGATGTTGTTGGTTCAGACGACAGGTTCATACAAAACTATCTTCATGATATGGAAAACAGAGATGTTGCAATTCTCATCGTCAAAAAGTCAGATGAATTCCGAGAGAAAATTCTTTCCAATGTTTCAAAAAACAGACGGGCAGATATTCTTGAGGAAGAATCGGTTCTTGGTATGGTAACCCGTGCAGACAGCGAAAGGCTTACTTCTCAGTTCTACGCTGTGCTTAGGCGCGCATGGGAAAAGGGTGATCTTAGGGTAAAGGGCCGCGATGAGGACGAGGTGTTCGTATGAAAAAAATCATGAAGAAAAATGATGTGTACAAAGGTTTCAAGGTTCTGGATGTAATTGATGCCGATGAATACGATGCAAAGGGTATCTACCTTAGACACGAAAAGTCAGGACTTGAAGTTTTCCATCTTCTGAACGACGACAGGGAAAATCTTTTTGCCTTCGCCTTCCGTACTCCTTCTCAAGACAGTACGGGAGCAGCCCATGTCCTTGAGCATAGTGTTCTCTGTGGATCAAAGAAATATCCTGTCAAGGATCCTTTTCTTCAGCTTACAAAGCAGAGCATCAATACATATCTCAATGCCTTCACTGCGAGTGACAGGACTGTGTTCCCTTCAAGCTCCCTCATCAAGGCTGACTACTTCAACATCATGTCGGTGTATGCAGATGCTGTTTTCTTTCCTTTGCTGAGGACGGAGGTTTTTTCTCAGGAATGCTGGCGGCTTGAAACCGACGGTAAGGACAGCTGTTCGATACAGGGTGTGGTTTTCAATGAGATGAAGGGAAACTATTCTTCATTCAACAGTGTTGCTGGTGATGCGGTAAATGCCGCCCTTTGTCCAGATTCTGTATACAATCTGGATTCTGGCGGTGATCCTCTTGTGATTCCGTCGCTTACTGTTGAAAAGCTTCGTGCATTCCACAGAAAATACTATTGCACCAGCAACTGCCTGGTTTTCCTCTGCGGCAACATTCCGACGACAGAACAGCTTGATTTTCTTGATGAAAACGTCATTTCAAAGGTTTCCTCGTATGGAAAGAAAACTGTAATAGAAGATCCTGCTGTCAAGGCTCCAAAGAAAAATGCACGTGCTCTTGCTCCTGCGGAAAATGACATGACTGGCAAGGATAAATCCACCATCGCTTTGTCCTGGAGATTCGGCAAGGATATTCGTGATCCAAGAAACAGTCTTTGTGAGATTACAGTTCTTTACGATCTTCTTCTTGGCAGCGACAGTGCTCCCTTACGAAAAGAACTTCTCAAGAAATTCCCAAAGGGCGCTGTGTCGCCTTTGTCGGGACCTTCCATCACAAGCTTTCATAATTCATTTACCATTGCTTTTTCAGAGATGAATGAATCCCAGAAGGATGAATTCAGGAAAACCGTAAATGAAGTGTTTGATGATCTTGGAAAAAACGGCTTCAGTGAAAACGATGTTGACCGTGCCCTCATGGATTTTGAGATCAGAAACCTCGAGGTTCGAAGAAGTCCTACGGGTGGACCTTTTTCCATCAGCATATTGAGGCAGGTTCTTCGTGGCTGGATTTATGGAATGGAGCCATGGAAATTCATCAGCGTAAGGAAAGAAACTGAGGAATTCAAGAAAGGACTTGTCAGTGACAAGGATTACCTTAAGAAACTCGTCAGGAAATATTTCATAGACAATGATCAGACATCCCTTTGTGTGATCGTTCCATCAAGTGAATATACGGAAAACAGATCAAGAAAGGAAGCAGCTCTTGCAAAGAAACTGTTCAGGGAAATGGGTAAAAAAAAGACTGCTGAATTGCTCGACAGGATGTATGATTTCCAGAACGACAAAAGTGAAACGGCAAAGATTCCTTCGGTCAGTGTTAGGGATCTTGAGGTAATGGATGATGGCATCAAGACAAAGGTTTCAAAGGTCAATGGAATTCCTTTTGTTTCTTCAGAAGAAGCCTGCAATGGTATTGTCTATGCTTCGGTAGCTTTCCCCGTCGATACGCTTAAGCCTGAGGACTATCTTTATCTGCCGTTGCTTGAGGAGACTTTGACCGACATGGGATGGGGTGACCTTGATTGGGAATCAGCCGCATCACGCGCCGATAAACTTATGGGGGCATTCTCTGTAGGCATCAGAAGGGCGCCAGTTGCCGACTGCAACAGAAAATATATAGAAGATAATCCTCTTCTAGTTGGAAGGGAATGGCTTGTTGTCAGGCTCAAGTTCCTTGAAGACAAGACAGATGAAGTCTTTGCGCTTTTGGAAGACTGTCTGTGTGGCGTGGATTTTTCTGATTCAAAAAGGCTCAAGACCATAATCTGCGGGGCCTATTCAGGTATCAATTCTTCAATGGTTCCACATGCCCATTATTATGCTTCCATGAGGGCAATGAGAACCGTAAGCAGGTTCTGTGCCGTCAACGAAATCATGGATGGAATTACGTGCAGGGAAACTTTTGGCAGACTCAAGAAAATGAAGCCTTCAGAAATCCAGACGAAATTGAGGAATATGTTTGCAACCATCAGATCCAGCGGTGTACTCGTGCATGTTGTTGCAGACAGGAAGGGCGTTATGCAGGTCAAGAATCGAGCAGGTCAGATGGTGGAAAAGCTTGGTCTTGTCTATCCTAAGCCTAGGAGAAAAACAAAGACCTCTGACTTCATCAAGCTTACGGAGCTTGAGGGCAAGGGGGTAAAAACTGTATCCAAGGGCAAATCCAACGGACTTGTTGCCGACGAGGTTCTTCTTATTCCAGGTGACATCGGTTTTGCCTGCTGCCTGGTTGATAGTTCACCATATGGTACTAAAGACTATGTTGAGGATGTAGTTGTTGCCCATACCCTTGAAAAATCAGAGCTGTGGACAAAAATCAGAATGGCAGGTGGCGCATACGGTGTGTTCCTTAGCGTCAATGGTGACCTTAACATTACAAGATATGGAACATACAGGGATCCAAAACCTTTTGAGTCCCTTATGGTCTTTGAGGAAATACTGAAAAATCTTGATGCCAGGGAATTTTCACAGGAAGAATTGGAGCATTCAGTCTGCGGTGTATATGCCGATGACATTGATCCTATGACACCTCATGGTAAAGGAATGTGTGGACTGATGAGGATTCTCTACGGCGGTTCAAGTTCAGCCTGCAACAGGAATACTGCAAGGCTTCTGAAAACTACAAGGAATGGTGCAAAGAATGCCTGCAGACGCTATTCAAAAGCAAAAAAAGTGGGAAAGACCGTTGTTTTGTGCGGAAAATCCCTTTTGACTTCAGAAATCAGCGAAAAGTGTGGAAAAATTGTGAAACTGAATGTATAATTCCATAAAGTTGAAGTATGCTGCCTTATAGGTGGTTTTATATAACAAAACATTATCGATATCGGAGTATATATGACAAAGGAAAACATTGAAGAATTGACAAAGCTTATGAGACAGCTTGTTTCGGACGTTCAGGGAGCTCCGTTCCCAGGTCCTAATTTTGAGCCAGAACTCTATTCAATCTGGTATGAGCATGTTCAGCGTGGTGCACAGAACTGCTTTGAGTATCTTGATGAGCATTTTCCTGTGGACAATACCGAATTCAAGAACTCCCTCAACAAGATGTTCAAATAAAGCGACATGGGACTTTTCTGAAATTTGTGATTTTTAGATATGTCCTATAACTTTTCATTTATCTGTTAACTATGTTTTTTTTCTGCCGAAAATTTAATTGAGAAACTATTTTTCGGCAGGGAAACTATATGGTATCAAAGAAAATTCGCCAGAATGAAAAACTTAAGCTGAAGGGCGCACAGCGTAAAAGTGGATTTGATCGCTGGAGGCTCGTTACAAATGGTGTCAGCAGCATCACTGGTGAAGAGAAGACTTTTTTCATCGAATTCTATTGTGTAAATCCTGCCTTGTCGCCAAAAACTCCCGTCCTTGGCTTTAAGAACCGTTATGACAACAACATGGCGGCAGATCTTCAGTTTGCCCTTGCTGGTACAGAGGCCGCAAAGAACTTTACGTCACAGCTGCTTGTAAATCCTTCTTTTTTTATGATCCGTGCAGGTTCCCTTTCTACGGTTTGCCGTCAGTACAACAATTACTATGCTTCCGATGATGTTGATTTCAAGAGCGATGATTACATTGTTTCTGTCGCCAACAATCAGGATAAGAACAGGCAGTGTACTCTGGGTGAAAACCACACCATAGGCTCTGTGTCTGTGACTGAAAACGACCTTTTGGAGCATCCTGAATTCATGGGAAATGCGGGATCAATGTCGTGGAATCTTAGCTTTACCCGTTCAATTTCCTTTGAACCTGACTACAGAAGCAAGGACATCAACTGGGCTGTCCTCGGTGGTAAGACTGATTTCTCAGGTACGATAATTTTCAATGACGAAGAATTCAACATCGATCCAAAGAGATCCTTCGGATATTATGACAAGAACTGGGGCAAGGATTTTTCTTCTCCTTTCTTCCATCTGAGCTCATCTTTCATAACAAGCCAGATTTCAGGAAAGCTGCTGCAGGATTCGGCTCTTGCTGTTCAGGGTGAATATAAAAACCGTCTTTCCGTGCTTGTCTGTATCGAAGGAAGGACGATTGAATTCCATGCCGACAAAAGAAAGAACTACGAGATCATATATGACTGTCAGGAAATCACCGATGATGACATGGGGCCTAAACTCCATTGGTCCTGCAGTGTCCACGACAAGAAATATGTAATCGATATTGATGTCTATTGCCGTACAAAGGATCTGTTCCTTCGTGATTATGAAAGCCCAAGCGGTGAAAGAAAAGTCATGAGGGTCCTTTCAACTGGAACTGGAGTCGGTAAGATAAAGCTTTACAAGGTCGTAAAAAAATCACTGGAGCTTATTGAACAGGCGGAAATTTCCAAGTGTGTATGCGAATACGGCAACCTTGAGAAGGCTGAAGAATAGACTGAATTAATCCACGTTTTTTTCCTGAATTTGTCTTTTTTCAATAATTTGCTTATCTTTTATTCCAAGAGGGTAAGCAAATGAAATATGAACAGATGACGATAAAACTTCAGGAAGCGCTTCAGGACGCATCTTCCATTGCCCAGCAGCGAGATCACAGCGAGATTGGCAATGAGCACATATTGAAGGCATTCCTTGAACAGAAGGATGGATTGATTCCGCCTCTTGTTGAATGCGTCGGAATACCAAAAGAAAACCTGCTTTCAGAAACAGAAAAAATCCTTGACCAGTATCCTGTCGTTCGTGGACAGACTCAGACAGCCTTGTCGTCAAGTGCGCAGAAAGTTCTTGCCAAGGCAGAAAAAGAAATGTCTTCCCTTAAGGATCAGTTCCTTTCAGTGGAACATATTCTCCTTGCCATGTGCCAGGCAGATGATCGAACGGGAGAAATGCTTCGCCGTATGGGCTGTGACAGGAATTCTCTTTTAAGTGCTCTTCAGAAGGTCCGCGGAAACCAGTCCATAGACAGCCAGGATCCAGAAAGCAAAATGAGATCTCTTGAGAAATACTGCATAGACCTTACTGCCCGTGCACGCCAGGACCGTATTGATCCTGTAATCGGTCGCGATGAAGAAATCCGCCGTGTAATGCAGGTGATCAGCCGCCGTACAAAAAACAATCCTGTACTCATCGGAGAACCTGGTGTCGGTAAGACTGCCATTGTAGAAGGTCTTGCACGTCGAATTGCAAGCGGTGATGTTCCAGAAAGTCTTCGCGACAAACGTCTTCTTTCCCTTGATATGGGTGCCCTTGTTGCAGGCGCCAAATTCCGTGGTGAATTTGAAGAGCGCCTTAAGGCCGTAATCACAGAAGTTTCAAAGAGCGACGGACAGATAATCCTTTTCATCGATGAGCTTCATACGATTGTGGGTGCTGGAGCAGGAGAAGGCAGCATGGATGCTGGAAATCTTCTTAAACCAGCCCTTGCAAGAGGCGACATGCATGTAATCGGTGCAACCACATTGAACGAATACCGCAAGTACATAGAAAAGGATGCTGCCCTTGAACGAAGGTTTCAGCAGGTTTTCTGTGCCGAACCTACAGTTGAGGACACCATTGCCATTCTCCGTGGTCTCCGCGACAGGTATGAAATCCATCATGGCGTAAAGATCAACGATGAAGCCTTAGTCTGTGCCGCAGTTTTAAGTGACCGCTACATTACAAGCAGGTTCCTTCCTGACAAGGCGATCGATTTGGTTGATGAAGCTGCAAGCCGTCTCAAGATGGAAATTGAAAGCCAGCCTGTAGAACTTGATAAGCTTGAACGAAAGATCATGCAGCTTGAGATTGAACGGCAGTCACTCAAAAAGGAAGACGACCAGGCAAGCATGGAACGGCTTGAAAAGCTTGAAAAGGAACTTGCTGAAATCCAGGGACAGCGTGATGCCATGAAGCTTCAGTGGCAGAACGAAAAGACATTGATAGAAGGCAGCCGCAAACTAAAGGAAGAGCTGGAAAAGGCAAAATTCGACCTTGAACAGTTTACCCGCGAAGGTAACCTTGAAAAAGCAGCCGAACTCAAGTATTCCATGATTCCTGAACTTGAGAAAAAGCTTGAGGATGAAAAGGCAAAGTCCGAAGTCAGAGATAATCCTGAAACTGCAGAAGAAAGGAAATCCCTTTTGCAAAAGGAAGTTACGGAGGAAGACATTGCCCGTGTTGTTTCCGTCTGGACTGGAATTCCTGTAAGCAAGATGATGACTGGTGAAAAGCAGAAATACCTTCAGCTTGAGGATGTGATGCACAGGCGAGTCGTCGGACAGAATACAGCGGTTGCCGTTGTTTCGGATGCAATACGCAGGAACAGGGCAGGACTTTCAGATCCTAACAGGCCTTTGGGCAGTTTCCTTTTCATCGGTCCAACAGGTGTGGGTAAGACGGAGCTTGCAAAGACTCTGGCTGATTTCCTTTTCAATGACGAAAAATCCCTTACCCGCATAGACATGAGCGAGTATATGGAAAAGTTCAGCGTGACCCGCCTTATCGGTGCACCTCCAGGATATGTAGGTTACGATGAAGGAGGACAGCTTACAGAAGCCGTAAGGAGAAGGCCATATTCAGTAATTCTTCTTGATGAAGTGGAAAAAGCCCATCCTGATGTGTTCAATGTTCTCCTTCAGGTGCTGGATGACGGTCGACTTACGGACGGTCAGGGAAGGGTTGTTGACTTCAAGAACACCATCATAATCATGACAAGCAACCTTGGTTCAGATTTGATTCTTGATGCTGCTCCTGGTACTGAAAAGGAACTTGGAGTAAAACTTGATGGACTTCTCAAGAACTGTTTCCGACCAGAATTCCTAAACAGAATCGACGAGATCGTTATGTTCAACCGTCTGGGAAAGGAACACATCGAAAGCATCGTAAAATTACAGCTTGACCGCGTTGCCAAAAGGCTTGAGGACAGAAGGCTTTCAATTGAATTTGATGAATCTGCCCTTGATTTCCTTGCAGACAAAGGTTACGACCCGAGCTTTGGTGCAAGACCTGTAAAGAGAGCCGTTCAGACTTGGGTAGAAAATCCTTTGTCAAAGCAGCTTCTTGAAGGAAAGTTTACAGAAGGATCTGTCATTAAGGTAACTGTTGCAGACGGAGAGCTGTCATTCTCATAAAGAGGTCTGATTAAAAGGGCACCTGCAAATGATGTGAAACCTGCAGTGTGCTCCTTTTTTTTGCATTTTTTACGAATATCCTATAAAATATAGGTACATGAATGGACTTATATTAAGCGGAAGTAAAAATGTATTTGAAGTCGAATGCGACGATGGCATAACGCGTGACTGTACCATAAAGGGCAAGATCCTCAAGGATGTGGAAGGCTATTACAATCCTCTTGCTCCTGGTGACATCGTAAATATCGATGAAGAGACCCTTGAGGAAGAAAAAGGTCAGATACTTTCGCTTGTTCCACGAAAGAATGAATTTGTCCGCTGGAACATCAAGAAACGGGAACCTCAGCTCCTTGCTGCAAACCTCGATTATCTTTTGATAGTGACTACACCCGATGAACCTCCTTTCAGACCAAGATTCATAGACAGGGCGCTTGCCCAGGCAGAATACGAAGGAATTACCCCTGTAATCGTATGCAACAAATATGACCTTGCGGCAGGTAGTTCCGATGAATTCCAGAACCAGCTGGATGTATGGGAAAAAGTTGGCTACAAGGTTATCCGTTCCAGTGCCCGTACGGGAGAAGGCATCGAAGAACTTGCACATCTTATAGAAAACAAGCTTTCGGCATTTGTAGGTCAAAGCGGTGTAGGTAAAAGCTCCATCATCAATGTCCTTGACAATACCGTAGTGCTCAAGACTGGAAGCCTTTCAAAAAAATACGGAAAGGGATGCCATACAACTACAAAGGGTACACTCATTCACCTTCAGCTGAATGAAGCCTTGATGGGTGGATTGATGGATGCCACAGCCAACATCATTGATACTCCAGGTGTACGACGCTTTCTTCTCCATGACATTTCGGCTGACAACCTTGCCTTATATTACAAGGATTTTGCTCCATACATCGGTAAATGTGGATTCGGCATGAGCTGCAGCCACAACGGTGAAAAGAACTGTGCCGTTTGCCAGGCTGTTGAGGAAGGTGCCATTGCCAGGGAACGCTATGAAAGCTGGCAGAGGGTGGTTGAAGAACTCAAGTCTGGAAGCTTTGAGGATTAGCGGATGTCTGCATATACTATAATCGTTCCAGACAGTGATATCCTTGCCCGTGTCTGTGGCACAAATGACAGCAATCTTAAGCTTATAGAAGAATTCCTTGATCTTCCAGTGTTTGCTCAGGGCAATGAGCTGAGCGTGGAAACTGACGACCTTGCCTTGCAGCAGCAGTTCAACTTCATTATCAACAGGATACTGGATGAATTTTCTGAAGGCGGAATGACAGTTACGGATGCGGAACTTATTCAGTCTGTCCTTAACAATGGGGACTCAGGGGATCATCAATTCTTTTCAAGGTATTCAATTTCAATTCCAGGTGGAACAAAAAAAGTCTATCCAAGAACAAAAGGGCAAGCAGTGCTTGTTCAGAAAATGCGTTCTACGGACATGGTCTTTGCCTGTGGTCCTGCTGGTAGCGGTAAAACTTTTCTTGCCGTTGCGGAGGCATTGAGGCTTTTGCTTACCCATAAGGTAAATTCCATAGTTCTTACCCGTCCTGTTGTCGAAGCGGGAGAAAGTCTTGGTTTCCTTCCTGGAGACCTGAATGAAAAGATAAACCCATACATCAGACCACTATACGATGCTATGGGTGCGGTTTTGCCCAAAGAGACTGTTAAAAGACTTACAGATAATGGTATAATCGAAGTGGCTCCTCTTGCTTACATGAGAGGCCGTACGTTGAATGACTGCGCTGTCATCCTTGATGAAGCCCAGAATACTACAACGGAACAGATGAAGATGTTTTTGACACGCATGGGTGAGAACTCAAAGGTTTTCATCACTGGTGATCCGACCCAGGTTGATTTGCCAAAGAAAATCACATCGGGATTGGTTCATGCCCTTGGAATCTTGCGGGGCGTGGAAGGTGTTTCCATTGCTGAGCTTGATTCTGGTGATGTTGTCAGAAATGAACTGGTAAAGAAAATTATTCAGGCGTATGAAAATGAAGAGAAATGACGAAAGAAAATCCGTATCTACTGTAATTTCAGAATCACTGGGATCTTATCTCAAGAGGGATTATCCAGTTCTGGTACTCCTATTCCTTACATTGGCAGTGACAATTTCACTTTGCTTTGTCAAAATCTCTACTACCAATACGATCGCTTCCTTCAATATAAATGACTATGAAGTTGGTCAGATTGCAGACGTTACCATAAAGGCCATCAAGACTCTTCCTGCAGATTACGACAATCCGATTCCCATTGAGAAAGGCGAAAAGGTAATCAGAAAGGGATTCCCGATTACGGAAGAAGGTTATGCAAAATTAAGGAAAATGTCGGAGTCTCCTGTCTATGTGGACTACAGGGCATTCGCTGATTCCATAATCTACCATATCCTTATGGTGGTGCTTTTCTTTTTCTTCTTCTCTAGGATCTACTTCAAGACGAACATGATAGAATTCAAGGAACTGGTGACGGAATGTGTGTTCTATCTGATAGTATTTGCATCCGTTATTTTCGGTTCAAAACTGACTTATTTTTCGTCTCCTTTTGCTTTGTGCGCGATAATTCCTGCTCCTCTGTTCATCTTTCTGATTTCAATTCTTTTTGGACAGCTGAATGCGGTTTTCTTTTCCATCATGATTTCTCTAGCTGTGCTTAACGCCACATCCTATCAGGTTGTTCCTTTCCTTTTTGTTCTTGCGACTTCCTTCGCGTCTTCAAGACTGGTGCGCAAAATTGACCGAAGGACGGACATGGTCTTTGTTTCTGTGCTGCAGGCTGTTCTCAACGCGGTCTTCCTTGTGATTTTCAAGATCATCTTCAACGGATCCTTTTCAAACGGTTTCGGGGCAATTGTCGGTGTTATTCTCAACGGTTTCTTCTCTGGAATTCTCTGCCTTGGTCTCCTTACTCCTCTTGAGCTTCTCCTTAACACCGCATCTGTGTTCCGTCTTATGGATCTAAGCGACCTGAACAATCCTTTCATGAAAAAGATGCTTGTAACAGCAAGCGGTACATACAATCATTCCCTCATGGTAGCCTCTCTTGCAGAAGCTGCCTGTAACGAGGTTGGTGCAAATCCTCTTCTTGCCCGTGTCGGTGCCTACTACCACGATATCGGTAAAATGGATAATCCTGAATACTTTGTTGAAAACCAGGGTGGCGGTGAAAACATCCACAAGGAAATAAATCCTTCGCTTTCTGCAAGCGTAATCAGAACTCATGTCAAGCGTGGAATTGAAAAGGCTCATTCATTAAGGCTTCCAAAGCCAGTCATAGACATAATCTCTGAACATCACGGAAATCAGGTCATTGCTTACTTCTACAATGAAGCCCTCAAAATCAATCCTGATGTTTCACCAGAGGACTATTCATATACAGGAAATCCTCCTTCAACAAAAGAAAGTGCCGTGGTGATGCTTGCTGATACTGTAGAAGCAGCATGCCGCTCTCTTGATAAGCCTAGTGTTCCTCGTCTCGAGAAGTTCATTACTACCCTTATCACTGCAAAGATCGACCAGAAGCAGCTTGAGGACTGCAACCTTACCTTCAATGACATAACAAAGATTCACGATGCCTTTGTTCAGATCCTTGCAGGTTACTATCATAGCCGTACAAAATATCCAGACCAGAAGGATCCTGATGGACCACAGCCACAGCCGTCTAATGGCGATGTTCAGGCAAAGGCTGCGGAGGATGCCGTAAAGTCAGAAGAAAAGAATGTTGAAAAAACAGAGGGCAGGAAGTCCGAGGAAAAAAAGTCGGAAGAAAAGAAGTCCTTGAAGGAAAAAGCAGAGAAGGTTGCAAAGTCTTCAAAAGAAAAAGAGAAAAAAGATGACAAAAAGGAAAGTAACTGATGAACCAGATATTTGTCAGCTGTGAGGAAGGTATAGAAGAGCCTTCATGGATAGATAAAATAGAACCATTCGCAGAAAAAGTACTTGAGGAAGCTGGATATGACGGAGAGGAAATATCAATTCTTTTCTGTTCTGATCCGATGATAAAAGAGTTGAATGCAAACTATAGAAACATTGATGCTCCTACTGATGTCCTTAGCTTTGAAAACGGTGAGGAATACACAGATGAGGATGGCAAGATATGGTTCCAGGCAGGTGACATTGCCATAAGCGTTGACACATTGCCAAAAAATGCAGAATACTTTGAAGTAAGTCAGAATGAAGAACTTAAGCGCCTTATTGTACATGGCATTCTTCATTTGAACGGTTACGACCACGGAGAAGAACACGTGGAAAAAGGTGTTGAACCAAAGTGTGAGATGCTTGTTCTTCAGAAAGAACTAATGGAAAAACTTGAAGATTATGGGCTTATTTAGATTCGGTAAAAACAAGAAAGTAAAAAAAGAAAATCAGACTCAGGAAGAAGCGCAGCAGGAAATACTTGCTGAAGAAAAAAATGACATGATTCAGGGGGTGGAAGAGCTTTCCGCAACTACTGTAAAGGAAGTAATGGTTCCACGCATCGATGTAGACTTCATTTCACTTGATACACCGGAAGATGAGCTTCTTAAAAAAGTTTCAGAAAGCGGTCATTCAAGAATCCCAGTATACAATGGAAGCATCGACAATGTTGTCGGTATCCTCTATGTAAAGGATCTTATTACGGTCCTTGCATCGAAACAGGCTGTAGACCTTGAGAAGATCATCCGTAAGCCTTATTTTGTTCCTGAAAGCAAACATATCGACAGCCTTCTTCGTGAATTCAAAAGGCGTCATGTTCATATCGCTGTCGGCATCGATGAGTACGGTGGAATAAGCGGAATCGTCTGCATGGAAGACATCATCGAAGAAATCGTCGGTGACATCCAGGATGAATTCGACCACGAAAGGGAAGACATTATTTCCCTTGCAGAGAATGTGTGGATCTGTGATGCTCGCGTTGACCTTGACAGCCTGAATGAAGAGATCGAGGCAAGTTTTCCAACGGAAGAATTCGATACTCTTGGCGGATTCGTATTCGATCTCTTTGGAAAGATTCCAGTTAAGTTTGAAAAGATTTCCTGGAACAATTATGACTTCATAGTCCAGGAAATGGAAGGTCATAAAGTAAATACGATAAAAGTAATTTTCAAAGGTAATGTCTAAATGATATCTATAGCGACAGGACGTCGCGGTGGAAGGTAACTTTAAATGATAGCGAGTTTTGTTAAGCAAAACTCGTTTTTCAAAATTACAGGATGTAATTTTGAAAAAAATGGGTGGGGTATATGAAAAAAATTACATCTCTTTTTCTGGCAGGAACCATCGCAGTTTCTTTGTTTGCCCAGGTATCTCGTAGCGAGCGCAGTGCGCTTGAATTGTTTGCTGATGGACAGGAGCTTCAGGCCCGCAAGCAGTGGTTTGACGCCATGGATCTTTATCAGGAAGCTCTTGGCATAAATCCTCAGTACGGTGAAGTATGGTATAACATGGCCTTGTGTTCCTATGCCCTTGGTAGCTATGACCTTTGCGTTCAGTATGCAGACAATGCCGCAAAATATGCCCGTAATCTTTCGGACATTCAGAACCTTAAGGGAATGGCTTTGATTTCCCTTGGCCGTATTGATGAAGCAAAGGCAGTTTTTTCTACCATATTGAAGAAGTATCCAAACAATATCGATGCAAGGTTTGGTCTTGCAGAACTTGATCTTCTTGACGGAAGGATAAGCGTTGCAGAAGGAAGATATCTTGATGCACTCAAGAGGGATTCTTCCAACAGAAAGGCTTTGCTTTCCCTTGCCCTTGTAAGTTCCGAAATGGGAAAGAACGAGGCTGCTGAACAGTACATCAAGCAGGCCCTTTCATATTATAGCGGAGAAGCAGAAGTTCACTACATGGCATCATACCTTGCCGCAAAGAATGGTGACTACAAGGTTGCAGAACAGAGGGCTAGGGCAGCAGTTCAGATCAACGGAGATTTGGATAAGGCCTATTCCCTTCTTGGACAGATCCTTTATGCCCAGAACCGTTATGAAGAAGTAATCGATATCTGTGATTTCAGAATCGGGCGCAATAGAGACTGTTCTACTGCATGGTATCTCAAAGGTCTTTCACAGCAGAAGCTTGAACGCTACTACGATGCAATAGATACCTACCAGACTGGTCTTACAATCAATCCTCAGGACGAGGTGATGAGAAATGCCCTTGAGCTTCTTGTCGCTCAGATTCTTGATGTGGAAGATCCAAGACGAAATATGTGGGCGGAATTCCACTCAAAGAAAGCTGCGGAGTTTGGCCGTAATTTTGATGGTATATCCGAGCGCTACGAATATCAGAAGGCACTTTCAGTTGCTCCGCTCAACGCTGCTGTAAGGCAGTCCTTTGCAGAAATGCTTGAGCGTGACGGGCTCTATGAACTTTATCTTCAGCAACTCAAGTTCATCAAGGAAAATGCAGAAGTACTTGTAAATGCTCCTGTCGTTCAGCTTGACGAAAATTCTCCTTCAAAGAAACGTTCCCGTGCACAGATTAGAAACGACGACGCCATTGAAAATTACGAAAGCCTTATGAGAAACAACATTTCTTCAAGGTGGAACATAGATCCTTTCTATCTCGACAAGACAAGGTGGAACATCGGTATCTACTATACAAAGAAACCCGTTCAGCTTTTCCATGCAGACCTGGAAGAAATTTCCGCTTTGTCTGCAAGGGTTGCCTTTAGCGGCGTTCCTTCAACTGCAGTCGATGTTGAGGCAAAACCTGTCTCAAATTATGGTGAAGCTTTCCGCCTTGCACGCACACAGGGACGCGATTACTTTGTGATCATGACAGCGGAAGAAACTGAACGTACCTATTCAATCGATGCGACAATCTATTCTGCTAGAACTGGAACAAAGACTTCGGAAATCCACGTTTACCGCACAGGAAATGACTGCATGGCAAAATCTTTGCAGCGCTTCCGTGCAGGTGTTCTTGATATTCTTCCAATCCGCGGAAAGGTTCTTCAGAATGTTCAGGGAACACTTTTGCTTGATCTTGGAAAGAACGATGGTATTGCTGTTGATGCAGAATTCAACATTGTCCGCAAGGGTAGAATTGAGACCAACGATGAAGGTCCTGGAATCAAATACAATAAGAAGGATCTTCTTGGCACCGTAAAGGTTACTGCCTGTGATGAAGAAATTTCAGAAGGTAAATACAAGAAGAACGGATTCTATGATACTTTAAATGTAGGTGATGAAATCATCCTCGTAAAGAATAAGGAAGATGGTAAGGACAAGGATGGCAATGCTGCAACAGATTCTCGCCCTGCAGCAGATGCAGAAGGTAAGGCAGCTACAGAAGCCGCCGCTGCCGCTGAAAAGGCTGCCATCAAGGAATCGTTGAAGCCTGTAAGCCGTGAAAACGACCTCATCCACCTAATCCGCGAAATACTTTAATTCAGAATTTTATTCAGGAGAAAAATATGGTAAAGCACATGATCATCTGGACTTTAAAAGAAATGAGTGCAGAAGAAAAGACGAAGGTAAAGGAAGGCATCAAAAGTGGTCTTGAGGGACTGAAAGGTGTTGTTCCTCAGATCAAGGATATAAAGGTAGTCATTGATAACCTTCCGACTTCAACTGGAGACTTGATGCTTGATTCTACCTTTGAATCAGCCGAAGATCTTGCAGGCTATTCAAAGCATCCTGCCCATGTTGCCGTTGCCAACGAAAAGGTTCGTCCTTATACGGCAAACCGCGCCTGCCTTGATTTTGAAATATAAGGTAAAATGTACCGGCTGAATCTTATGGTTCATGCCGGTTTCTTTTTTATGATTGAATTCTCTTAAGAAAACTATTATATTTATTGCATACTTTTTGTATTAAATTCCATTTGGAGGATTTTTTTATATGATCAAGACAGTAAAAGATGTTGATCTTAAGGGCAAGCGCATCATCATGCGCGTAGACTTCAATGTTCCTATGAAGGACGGAGTAGTTCAGGATGATACACGTATCATGGCAGCTCTCCCAACAATCAAGTACATTCTTGAACAGAGCCCACGTTCTCTCGTTCTCATGAGCCACCTTGGCGATCCAAAAAAGGATGTTAAGAAGGCAGCAGAAAAGGCAGCTAAGGCTGGAAAGGAATGGACAGATGCAGATGCAGAAAAGTTCATCAACGGCAAGAACCGCATGGCTCCAGTTGTAAAATATTTCTCTGAAAAGCTCGGAAAGG
The DNA here is from genome assembly GCF_045641405.1 of Treponema sp. Taxonomy (GTDB): domain Bacteria; phylum Spirochaetota; class Spirochaetia; order Treponematales; family Treponemataceae; genus Treponema_D. The sequence continues at coordinate 78,584 of NZ_JAZUGX010000017.1, read as the reverse complement.
ATGTAACATTCCTCGCTGATGCTCTCGGACAGAAGGCAGCAATCGACGCTCTTCCAGAGGGTGGAGTTGCAATGCTCGAAAATACACGCTTCCACAAGGAAGAAACATCTAAGGATGCTGCAGAACGCGACGTAATGGCAAAGGAACTTGCTTCTTACGGCGACATCTTCGTTAACGATGCATTCGGAACAGCACACCGCGACCAGGCTTCTACAGCTTCTATCGCAAAGTTCATGCCAGTTGAATCAGTTGGCGGATTCTTGATGGAAAAGGAAGTTAAGTACATCCAGCCAATGGTAACAAACCCAGAAAAGCCAATGACAGCAATCATCGGCGGTGCAAAGGTTTCTTCAAAGATCGCAGTTCTCGAAAGCCTCATGAAGAATGCTTCTACACTCATCGTCGGTGGCGGTATGGCATACACATTCCTCAAGGCACAGGGACACGAAGTAGGTAAGTCACTTGTTGAAGACGACTTCCTCGGAACAGCAAAGGACCTTCTTGCTAAGGCTGCTGAAAAGGGTGTTAAGATCCTTCTTCCAGTTGACCATGTTGGTGCTGCTGAATTTGCAGACAAGGATCCAGTTGCAGTAGACGCAGTTGATCTCCCAGCAGATCTTATGGGTCTTGATGTTGGTCCTAAGACAGTTGAACTCTACAAGGATGCTATCCTTGCTTCTAAGTCTATCGTATGGAACGGACCTGTTGGAGTATTCGAATTCGAAAACTTCGCAAAGGGAACAGAAGCTGTTGCACGTCTTGTTGCTGAAGCAACAGGAAAGGGAGCTATGACAGTTGTTGGTGGTGGTGACTCAGTTGCTGCTGTTAACAAGTTCAAGCTTTCTGACAAGATGAGCCACGTTTCAACAGGTGGTGGTGCATCCCTCGAATTCCTCGAAGGAAAGACACTCCCAGGAATTGCTATTTTGGCTACAAAGTAGACAAAATGGCGTGTCGAGTTTGCTTTGCAAACTCGAGGAGGTCAGCTTGCTGACCGACCAATTCTTGCTACAAAATAATTGTTAAACCGACAAGAACATCGTTATTGCTGGTTTAACACGTTATATCACGACGGCTTTCGCCGCATGATAAACCAATTTCGTACCCGACAAGCTTTTCGCTTGCGGTACAAATCGTAGAGGCCGGTGTCTTTGGGGATGCCGGCTTTTTTTATAAGCAATTTTCTATTGAATGAAAATCAGTATTATCCTTAAAATTATGGATTTCTATTTTTTTTTCGTATATAATTTTCTTAATCGAATATTTTTACGCAAATGTATAATTTTTCGATTGAGGTGCATATGCTGATAAAACGAGAAAAATACCTGAATGACTTGAAAATCAGAATGAACAATGGTCTTGTAAAAGTGATTACAGGAATCCGCAGGTGTGGAAAATCTTATCTTTTGAATGAACTGTTTTATAATTTTCTTCTCGAGTCTGGCATAAATAAAAATCACATAATAAAATTCGCCTTTGATTCTGCTGATGATTTGGAACTTATTGGCGAAGACCTCATTGAAATCAAACGGCAAAAGAGAAAAGTCGATCCTAAAAAATTTATTCAGTACATGAGGGAAAAACTTTCGGGAAATCAGGATTATTATCTTCTTTTGGATGAGGTTCAGCTTCTTGAAAATTTTGAAAGCGTTTTGAATGGCTATTTGAAAAAATCAAGTGTTGATATTTATGTGACAGGAAGTAATTCAAAATTTCTTTCAAATGATATTATCACTGAATTTCGTGACCGTGGCGATTTAGTCCATGTATTGCCGCTAACTTTTTCTGAATTTTTTTCCGTTTTTGATGGTGACAAATATGATGCCTGGAACGAATATTTTACTTACGGTGGACTTCCGTTTGTTGCAGGGCTAAAAACTGACGAGCAGAAAATCCGTTATTTGCAAAATCTTTTTGAAGAAACTTACATTACGGATATAGTCGAACGAAACAAAATAAAAAAATCCGCCGAGCTTGAAAACCTTATAAATATTCTTGCGTCATCCATTGGCTCGCTCACAAATACTTCACGAATCCAGAATACTTTTATAAGTGAACTAAAATCAAAAATCACAGTTGATACAATCAATGATTATGTGGAGTTTCTCAAAGATTCATTCTTGATAAACGAAGTGAACCGCTACGATGTGAAAGGGAGAAAATACATCGGTGCCCAAAAAAAATATTATTTTGAAGACTGCGGGCTAAGAAATGCAAGGCTTAATTTTCGCCAGAATGAAGAAACTCACATAATGGAAAGCATTATTTACAACGAACTTCGATTCCGAGGATATTCCGTTGATGTTGGCATTGTTGAAAAACGGGGACGAACTGAGCAGGGAAAAGAAATAAAAACTCAGCTGGAAATTGATTTTATAGCAAACAAAGGCAGCGAACGGTTTTATATTCAGTCAGCCTTCAGCATTCCAGACAAAGAAAAAGAGCAGCAGGAAAAGAATTCTTTGCTGAACGTAAAGGATTCCTTCAAAAAAATCGTGATTGTAAAAGACAACATCAAGTCAAGTCGCGATGAAAGCGGAATACTTACAGTCGGACTTTTGACATTCTTGTTGGATCAGGGAAGTTTGAATATTTAGGGTATTGAAAGGGAGATAAAGTTATTCATCGAAAAAAAATCGAATATAACATATAATAATAGTAATTAGGAGCACAAATATGGATATCATGCAAAATGGTGTGGAACAGGGATATATTTCTCTCAATAATGATTGTTCAAGAATTACATATGAATTCCTCGAAGGTAAAACACTCCCAGGAATTGCTATTCTTGCTACTAAATAATTTGGCAATGTGATTTTGCAAAAGGACCGTCATCAGTTTTCTGGTGGCGGTTTTTTTTGTTTTCCGGCTTCGCCGTCGTGGCTCATGTCACCTTCGGGCTTTACCTGGAGATTCCTCTTTTACCGATAATGCATTAAGCAATAGGAATTGTCGGATCAAGTCTGACAATGGCACGGTATAAGTCCGAAGGTTTGTCATATAAAGTTTGACCTTACAATCGATAAGTGTTATATTTAAATAAAGGAAATGCCCGACTCCGTCAGTCGTCTCCACTTTGGGTTAAAAGCCGTTTAAAAGTTTTTCGAGGACCATTGAGCGGCTTTTTTATTCTACTTTTTGGCATTAAAATTCTTAAAAAACTTCCCCTGCAAACCGTCATTTTTTGAATTTTCCCGGATATATAATATTATGGAAAGTTTCTTCACCGCATTATATTTGACTGGAGAACAATTTGGAAAACAAAGCCTTATAAAGATATTATGTTGCTAATGTGCGCATGATATATTATATTTGGGTTGTGAGGTGTAGATATGCTTGCAAATATTAATATAAAGACCGACAGTGAACTAAAAAAACAGGCGGAATCATTGTTTTCTGACCTGGGAATGAACATGACAACAGCCTTTAATATTTTTATGCGTCAGGCGGTTCGTGAAAACCGTATACCGTTTGAAATTACGCGGGATCCATATTCACTTGAGAAGGCAGTTCATGATTCAAGGACTCGGACAAATTTACATGGCCCCTTTTCTTCAGCCGAAGATGCCGTAGCTTCAATGCTGGAGGAATGATTGTATAATATCGTATATACAAATCGTATGAAGCGTGATGCCAAATTGATGCAAAAACGCGGTAAGGATATGTCAAAACTGATTCATGTTCTGAATATTTTGTCTGCAGGAGAGTCCTTGGCTGAAAAATACCACGATCATCAATTAACTGGTTCATTGAAGGATTTTCGTGAATGTCATATTGAATCAGATTGGCTATTGATGTATCAGATATTTGAAAATGAACTGATTCTGTCTGCAACAGCGACTGGTACGCATTCAGACTTGTTTGGATGATTGTTTTATTTCTGAAATACTCGCGGAATAAGGAATCTGTCTGTGCTCCCCTCGGCTTTGACTCCATGCCATACTCAGACTTGATCCGGGGATCAATTCAACGGGACAATGTTGCCATAAAACTAATTGTTCAAGCTGACAGTGGCTTTATAGTTTGTAATTAATTTTTTGAGCATAATTTGAAATTTGCAGCTCATTAAAAAGCAACGTCATCCCCGGTCTTGACCGGAGGTCTCTAGCCATTTTTATATAAAGTTTGACCTTACAATCGATAAGTGTTATATTTAAATAAAGGAAATGCCCGACTCCGTCGGTCGTCTCCACTTTTTATTTGCTAAGAGCCGTTCAAAAGTTTTTCGAGGACCATTGAGCGGCTTTTTTGTTTACTCTTTTCTATCTTTAAGGTAGGAGAGTATTGCTATAACAGTAGTAATTATTGTGGCAACACAAGTTACCAGTGCAATAATGCTTTCACATGTCATGCAAAGCCTCCCTTTTTCAGTTTTCAGCAGCTACAATGCAACTTGCTGATTAGAGTTAGGGAGACGGCCGCCTTGGAATCAGGCATTTCCAGTAAAATAAAGATAATAATTTTTTTCCCATCGTGCCACAGAAATTTTCAAAAAACTTCCCCCGCAAACCGTCATTTTTTTGTGCCCAAGGGGACAGACCCCTATATTCCAAGGGGACAGACCCCTATATTCATGACTGTCTTAAAAGGAAAGTTGGCAGTAGGGCAGAGTAAAACACTTGTCTGACTTTTTAAGCGGATAGATTTCTGTATATTGGTTGCTTGAAAACATGCTTTTGTGTGTATTACAATGTGTATAAAGAGGTGTATATGCGTACAAATATTGTCCTTAATGATGAACTTGTGAACCAGGCTTTTCATTATGTTCCTTTCATAAAAACCAAAAAGGATTTAATAGAAGCGGCCCTAAGGGAATTTGTTGAAGTAAGAAAAACAAAGGAGATACAGGATATCCGCGGCATGGATCTATTTGATGAATCCTATGATTACAAGACCATGAGGGAAGGAAACTAATGGTTCTCGTAGATACGTCTGTGCTCATCAATTATCTGAAAAATGTTGAGGATGAGTATTCCAATGTGCTTAATATCTTGATTGAAAATCATTATCCCATCGGAATCAACAATTTTATCTACATGGAAATCCTTCAGGGGGCAAAGTCTCCAAAGGAATATGAGATATTGAAAAAATACTTGTCGCAGTTCCATTTTTATGCGTTGAAGGACGATACATCCTACGAAAAGGCTGCTTTGCTTAAAGTTCTGTGCAAAAACAAAGGCATAACCGTAAGAAGTACAATCGATCTGTTGATAGCCCAGACCGCCATAGACAATGAAGTGATGCTCCTTGCCAACGATTCTGATTTCTATAACATGGCAAAAGCTGTCGCTGATTTAAAGATGTTTGAGGTGTAAGGGATAGTATCTGCTGCGGTACAAATCATAGAGGCTGGCATCGTTCTGGTGCCGGCTTTTTTGTTTTATGGCTTCGCCGTTGTGGCTCATGTCACCTTTGGCCTTGTGACGGAGGTCCCTTTTTCAGCGATAATGCATTAATCAAAAGGGATTGTCGGATGACAGAATTTTCAAAACCAATCAGCGCAAATCCGTGGAGCACAGGTCATGCCAAGCGAAGTCGAAGCATCAATTGTGAATTGTTCACCCTCTGATTTTTTCTTTGATTTCTTTTCCGAGTTTATCAAGTTCCTCGTCTATTATTGAATCGATCTTTGCAAAAAGGCTGTCGTCTCCGGAAAATTCCTGGGCTGTGTAGAAGAAAGTGGCCGGCGAAACGTTGAAGATGATGCAGAGAGAATCCAAAAGCTCTGCTGTGACAAATGACTTGCCGTTTTCTATGCGGCCAAGGTGAAGCGCCGTAACTCCAAGTTTTTCGGAAAGTTCTTCCTGTGTAAGTTTGTTGAGTTTTCTAAAATGTCGCAGATTGTGTCCAAAAATTTCCCTTGAATTCATGCTGTAAAGCATAACTATCAATGAAAAAAATAAAAAATGCATTTAAGCAATGTTAATGATGATAATTACTCCTTTAATGCATGGTTTTTGTTGACTTGCCTACTTTTAATGTTATATTATTTTAAAAATTATACTTTAAAGATATTGAAAGGAGAAAGCACTAATGGAAGTCGTAATAGTTAATACAACAGATAGTGGAGACCCGGCCGGCTGGTGGTATGGTGATAATAAACATGCTGCAAAATGTGATTATCTTGCAGAAGAAAACCATGGAAAAATTATAAATGTTTATACATTTTCTAGAACATCTGAAAAAGACAAAAATGAACGTTTTTCCTTTTTGAATTTAGTCGAAGTAAAGAGTTCAATAATTGTTGATCGAATAAAGAAGGATGTGGATGTCTCTAGAAAACGAGGTGAACAAAATTCTGTTCGTTATTGTACATTATAAAAAAATTGATCAAATCATAATCAACTAAAAACCAACGGAGAAAAACAATGAAAACTATTAAAATTCTGACAGCCGCTGCGCTCACAGCGATGCTTGCCTTTGCATTTATGGGATGTTCCAGTGATGGTGGGGATGACCCTGTTCTTCCTCTTCCACCACCACATGTGCATGCATACAGCGATTCATGGACATACGATGAGAACCAGCACTGGCAGGAAGCGACATGTGAGCACACGGAACTTAAAAGAGCTGAAGGTGCTCACACAGAAGATAACGGTGAAATAACATCTCACAAAAATTGTGAATCATCTGGAGAAATTACTTATAAATGTACTGTATGCGGAAAGATTCTTAGAACAGAAGAAATTCCAGCAGGACACGTATTCTCTTCAGAATGGTCAAAGAATGAAACACATCACTGGCATAAAGCAACTTGCGAACACAGTGATTTGGTAAAGGACAAAGCAGAACATAACTTTGTAAATGGAAAATGCGAATGTGGATATATTGATGGTATCGATTTGTTGAGGGTAACTACAACATCTTCAGCAGATTTTGGACCAAGCATTACATTGTTTGTTCAGAGAACAGAAATGACACAGGAAATATACACAGCAGTAATGGGTGAAAATCCAAGTACATTTACATATGCGGCAAATTTGCCTGTAAATAATGTATCTTCAATCGACATTATTTATTTCTGTAATAAACTTAGCTGTATGAATGGTCTTGAACCAGTTTATGCAGTAGACGGTGAAACAGATGTCACAAAATGGGGTTACACACCTCATAAGGGTGATTATCTTAGAAATCATAACATAATTACAGCAGATGAAAATGCCAATGGCTATCGTGTACCTACCTATGATGAATTTAATAAAATCACAGGTTATTCTGGTGATAGTTTGGTAAAAGGTGTAAAAGAAGCATGGAGTGAAGCTCACGTATGGTCTAACGCAAATAGTGATAGTAAAACACATCCAGTGGCAACTAAAGAAGCCAATGAATATGGATTGTATGACCTTCTTGGAAATGTAAAAGAACTTTGTTGGACTACATCTAGAGATGTTAGCAATAAAAACTCTTACTATCCTATGTACCATGGAGCTAGCTATGAAGACACTTCTAAACCTTATGCTGGAATAAGAAGCAATGGTTCCCCATATTATAAGCATTATGATATGTATGGTTTCCGTGTAGCACGTAATTGTAATTAAGGTTATCCCCATGTCATCCTCGGCCTTGAGCCGGGGATCCCCTTCTCACCGACAGGAACTTTCCGGTCATTCTGAGCGGAACGCAGTGGAGTCGAAGAATCAACTGAAAATTTTAAGCAGATGCTTCGACTGGAAAACTGCGGATTTTCAGCTCAGCATGACACGAAACAGATTCCCGTGTCGGAGCAAGAATATTCAATCCCACTCTGCGAAAATCTGCGGGAGAAAATTATTGCTGTCATAAAGTTTGACCTTACAACCAATAAGTGTTATATTTAAATAAAGGAAATGCCCGACTCCGTCGGTTGTCTCCACTTTTTTGAACTATGCCGTCCTAGAGTGGTCAAACTGATAGGGCGGCTTTTTGTTTACTCTTTTCTATCTTTAAGGTAGGAGAGTACTGCTCGCAATGCTCCCATTTTTGCTCCGCAAAAAACAGTAAAACTCACCGACAGTGCATTCTGAAACAGAGATTCCCGTGTCGGAGCAAGAATATTCAAACCCAATCAGCGTAAATCCGCGAGATCTGCGGAAAATATCCTTATAAACCGTCATTTTTTGTTTTTTCTCGGTTATATAATATATGGAGAGTTTCTTCTCCGCATATTATTTGTCAGGAAAAAAATTGGAAAACGAGATCTTGATTCAAAACTCAGAGCAGCTCAAGGATAAAATCTATTTGATCCGTGGGGTACAGGTCATGCTGGACAGCGATCTGGCGGAAATCTACGGGTATTCAACAAAAGCCTTCAACCAGCAGGTAAAAAACAACATAGAAAAGTTTGATGAAGACTTTATGTTTCAGCTGACGAAGGAGGAATATGATTCGATTCTAAGGTCAAGTTTTTTGACCTTAGAACAGGGAAAGTATTCAAAGTATCTTCCCTACGTCTTCACTGAGCAGGGTGTCTACATGCTTATGACTGTCTTAAAGGGGGAGCTTGCGACAAGACAAAGCAAAACACTTGTCCGGCTTTTCAAGCAGATGAAAGACTATGTTGTAGAAAATCAGCAGGTTGTAAGCCAGCGCGATTTCTTGCGGTTGTCTTTGCAGACTGCCGACAACGCACAGAATCTTGTTGCGCTCAGGCAGAAGCTGAATGAAATTGACGATATGGTTGAAGATGTTGTAAGCAGTCTTGGTGAAATGGTCAGAAAATCAGAGCTGTCTCCAATCATGTTGAATCTTGGAAAACCTGAGATTCCACCTGGCTGGCTTATTCTGAACGGTCAGCCTGTGGAAAGTGATCTGGCCTATCAGCAGATTTACGGTTTGGCGAATAGAACAATTTACATAGTGGACAATTACATTTCTCTTAAGACACTTGTTTTGTTCAAGAATGCAAAGCAGAATGTTGCGGTGACTGTTTTTTCTGATAATGTGAACAATGGTCTGCATAAAGTTGAGTTTGATGACTTCTGCAAGGAGTATCCTGGGCTGAAAATTGATGTAAGACAGGCCGGCGGAATCTTCCACGATCGATACATCATTCTGGATTACAATACTCCTGATGAAAAAATCTATCATTGTGGTTCAAGCTCAAAAGACGGCGGTCGAAAAGTAACGACAATCACATTGACGGAAGATACAAGTGTCTATAGATCTCTGGTCGCAGAATTGTTGAAGAATAAGAGTCTGGTGTTTAAGAAGTAAATGTCATATTTGGATTTTGAGAGGACGCGCTACTATCAGGGGCTTCAGGATATTTCTTTTCTTGATAAAGGAAACCTGTACAGGACACTTCCTGAATCCTACATTCTTTTTGTATGCCTCTTTGATCTGTTCGGAAAGGATCTGCCTGTGTATTCATTCAAAAACATTTGTGAGGAGGACCCCTCTATTTCCTTAAATGACAAAAGCAGCAAAGTGTTCTATAATGTGAATGCGTGGAACAAAGAATCCAACATGGCCCGCCGCGCGCTTCTCAAATATTTCTATGACAGCAAGGCCGAGGATGATCTAACCAAGGCGATAGAAGAGCAGGTGCACATCACCCGGAACCTGAGGGAATGGAGGAAGGAACACATGCCCGTAGAACAGGAAATAAAGATTCAGGCAAGCTACGCTTATGATGATGGATTTTCCGATGGTGTGGATCAGGGAATTTCTCAGGGTGCGCACGACAAGGCTGTGGAGACCGCAAGAAAGATGATGGAGAAAAACATGTCTTCTGAGGATATCTGTGAATTGACCGGCTTGTCTTTGAATGAAATTAAACGGATTGCCGTCAGTAATTAAGCAGCTTAACCCCGGGTGTAAGGGCGTAAGTCCACCGCAGCGCAGCGAGGAGGATGAGCGTTAGCGAACCCTGGAAGACGGGTAGACTACTGACGCTTGTTCCTGAAAAATTAAAAAAAAACATTAAAACATATTTACACAATCGGCAATTTATTTTATAAAGACATCACCGTGTATGAACCAGCCCTTAGGTGGGACGACGTCGCTGCGTGGGCAGATTCCGTATGGAACGCTGCAGACTAATTCCGATGGTGGCGTATATGTTCAATCGCGCAGACTTCGTGTCAGACAAGGAATGGGAAAAATTCCTTTCATTTTCAAAAGATCTTGAAACTCCAAACATCGTTGTAAATCTTCACACAATCAAGCAGAACTTTATCCGCCTTAAGGATTCTTTTCCTTATGCCAGGATCTACTATGCGATAAAGGCAAATCCAGGGGATCCCGTATTAAAAATGCTTTCAGAGATGGGAAGCTGCTTTGACATTGCCAGCCGCTATGAGCTTGATAAAATCCTTAAGTTTGATGTTAGTCCTGACCGCCTTTCTTACGGCAACACGATCAAGAAGGCAAAGGATATTGCATATTTCTACGAGAAGGGCGTCCGCATGTTTGCCACGGACAGCAAGGAAGACCTTAAGAACATTGCAAAGAATGCACCTGGCAGCCGCATTTATGTCCGCATTCTCATTGATACTTCCGCAACTGCAGACTGGCCTTTAAGCCGTAAATTCGGATGTCATCCAGACATGGCCTATGACCTCATCGTCATGGCAAAGGAACTTGGGCTTACTCCGTATGGAATAAGTTTCCATGTAGGCAGCCAGCAGCGTGATATCGGTGTATGGAATGACGCCATTGCAAAGACAAAATACCTTTTCAATTCCCTTGAAGAAGAGGAGGGCATTCGCCTTAGCATGATCAACATGGGCGGAGGATTCCCTGCAAATTATGTGGAGCCTACAAACAATCTTTCCGAGTATGCCCGTGAAATCACCCGTTATCTTGAGGAAGACTTTGGAGAGGACATGCCAGAAATAATTCTTGAACCTGGTCGTTCACTTGTCGGTGACAGCGGAATCCTTACATCTGAAGTTGTCCTCATAAGCCGCAAGAACAATACGGCTCTTGCAAGATGGGTGTATCAGGATGCTGGAAAATTCAACGGCCTTGTTGAAACTCTTGATGAGGCAATCAAATACCCGGTAATCACGGAAAAGGACGGCGGAAAGGAAACGGAAGTAATCCTTGCAGGCCCAACCTGCGACAGCATGGACATCATGTACGAGAACATAAAATACAGGTTGCCCGTTGACCTTAAGATAGGTGACAGACTCTACTGGCTTTCCACCGGCGCCTACACCTCAACTTATGCCAGTGTTGAATTCAACGGCTTTCCGCCTATAAAAACTTATTATATGGAATAGCAAAAGAGCCCGCACCAACTCGTGAGGGTTTATGGTAGCGGCGCAAGCCGCGACGTTTTCCGCCTATAAAAACTTATTATATGGATTGTCTAAGGCTATGTCCGGAATTGTATTGTTGTCATTGTCGGACTTGATCCGACAATCATGAACATTAAAAGACCTTCGGGTCAATCCCGAAGGTGACATTTGTTGCAAAAAAGTATCCTCTAAACTAAAATGAAGACATGAAAAAAAAGTCTGCAGGGTTTATAAAAAAAATTAAAAAAAGAATTTTCTTTGCACTGAAGAATCCATTTACTTATCTTTTTATTTTAATTTCTGTCTTGCTCGTAGTTGCGACAATCATAGTTCACAGTACGGAACCATATCATCCAGAAGGTGAGGTTACAAACTGGCGTGATGCAATATGGCATTCCATTGTTGCCGTTGTTGCAGCCTACTATGATTATTACATGAAGACTGTTCCAGGCCGTCTTGCTTCCCTCGGACTTCTGCTTCTGGGTATGGCATTCTGGACCATCGTCATGGGTAAAATCACGGAAAGCATCATGTCCGTTCAGGACAAAAACAATAAGGGGTTGAAAAAACTTAAGCGTATGAAAGGTCATTTTATTTTGTGCGGATGGAGAGAAGATTACGAAGACATCCTGGAAGCAGTAACCAATTCAAACAGCGATATTTCCAACGACATGATCGTTCTTGTCAACAACGGTCCTTTGGGAGAAATAGAAAGAGTGCGTTCCGACAGCCGTTTCCGTGGAATGAAATTTGTTGCTGGAGATTTTTCTGATGCTGATACATTGAAGCGAGCTTTCATTGAAAGTGCTGGCCGTGTCCTTATTATATCTGATCATTCGGGTGGAGCTTCTGAAATGGAAATCGACAGCCGTACAGTTCTATCAGTCCTTACGATGAAAAACCTTAATCCTAAGGTATATATTGCTGCTGAGCTTTTAAGTGAAAAATTTCAGGAACAGCTTAAGATGGCTCATTGCGATGAAATAATCCTTACGACGGAATATGAACACAGCCTTCTTGCAACCGCCTCAAGCGGACAAGGGTACAGCAATGTAATCAAGGCCCTCATAAGCGATGATTCTGATTCTGGAATCATCATTGAAGATATTGCGCAGAAATATGCAGGTGTTGAATATAAAAAGCTTGTGGACTTCTACGAAAGGAATTCAATGGGACGGGATATTCTTGTAGGGATTCTTCCTCCAGAAAAAGAACCTGTCCTTACACCGTTAGATGCTTATGTAATTCCTGATGGATCAAAGGCTGTTGTCATTCGAGCAAAGGACATAGAAGAAATAAATGAATAGAAAAAAGAAGAAGGGTGCTTCAAAGATTTCACGGGCAGTCAAGGTTCTTGTACGCAATCCTGTAGTTCTTGGGTATGTTGCCTTGATAGTCTTTGTCTACTGTGCACTCGCCGTTGTTTATACTTTTGAGACCCAGACTGGCAGTGGAATTGCAACCAAGATGGATACCTTCTGGTTCATGTGTGTTGCTGTCTGTGCTGGCTATTTTGAATTTGTCTGTGAATCCATACCTGGTAGAATCGCAGCAATCTCATTGCTTATCGTTGGTACCATGGTGTTCGGTTACATAAGAGGTCAGGTTGCCTCTATGTTTGTTGATATGGCTGAAAAAAAGAATAAAGGACTTAGTAAATTGAAAAACCTTGAAGGACATTTTATTATCTGTGGCTGGAGAAACGGCTTTGAAAAAATTCTAGAAACGGTAATGGCAAGCAATCCTGACATTACAGCAGACATGATCGTTCTTGTAAACGAGGCTGCCGATCATATTGAAGCATTAAAGACCGATGACAGGTTTAAGGAAATAAACTATGTTGCTGGCGACTTTACGGATGAATCCACTTTACGTCGTGCCCATATTGAAACTGCTGCCCGTGCCCTTGTCATCTGCGATCGTTCCAAGAAATATTCAAACCTTGAGATTGACAGCCGTACGGTTCTTGCTGTCCTTACGATTGAAAACATGAGCCGTGGAATATATGTTGTTGCTGAACTTCTTAGCGGAAAATTCGAAAAGCATCTTCGTATGGCCCACTGCGATGAAATCATCCTTACCCAGGACTATGAACGAAGTCTTCTTGCTACGGCCTCCAATGGTGTTGGTTATTCTGAAGTCATCTCAAGCTTTATCAGCGATGATGCGGACAGTGGAATTCTTATCTATAACATTGAAAAGGATTTTACAGGAAAGACTTTTGGTGACCTTAAGAAGTATGAAAGTGAAAAGCATAGTGAGAAGGGAGTTCTTGTTGGTGTCCTTCTTAATTCTGGCAACTTCCATAAAAGACGGCAGGAAGCGTTGCGTGAAGCTCAAAAAAATCCTGACATGAATACGATCATCAGCAATCTTCAGAAGGTAAAGAACCTTAAAAGCAATGAACCTGTTCTTGCACCTTCCGCAGACTTTGTCATTCCAAATCATTCAAAGGCAATTTTTGTAAGGGGGAAATAAATGGAAAAAGCAGATTTTGAAGAGGTGCTTCCAAAGCTTGTAAACATTGCTCTTTTCCAAGGGTTTGATCCTTCAAAGGAAAATGACAGGCGCATCCTTAAGATCGTCTATGACAATGTTTCCATTAAGTATTATAAGGCAGGAGAAGTCATCATCAATGAAGGTGACTTTGGTGATGAGTTCTATATCCTAAGTTCAGGAAGGGTACATATCTCAAAGAGCACTCTTTCAGGAGATGCACTGGCTCTTGCAGATCTTGATGATTCCATGAACATATTCTTTGGTGAGACTGCCCTCATAAGCAATGACCAGCGAACTGCAACTGTTGCCGCCCTGTCGGATTGTCGTGTTCTTGTACTTACCAGGGAAAGCTTCGATACCATATGTGAAAACGAGCCAGTCTTTGGCTATAAGGTTCTCAAGGTTCTTGCTGGCCGAATGTCAAATACAATCAGAAGCGTAAACAAGGACAAGGCTGTTCTTTACGAGGCTCTGTTCAACGAAATTTCTCTTTCTTCCTGATCATAGTCCATAGATGCCATTCATCCAAAGCGACTGGATTTACTGCCGTCAGATCTTCAAGCATGGGTTTCTGCCCTTGAAATTGACGGCAATCGGTTGCATGTTAACGATTTTTTAACATTTTTCCCTTAAATAACAACTTTTTTACGTATTCTTTATTGTCATAAATGTTACAATTTGCAATAATCAACAGGTTTTGTAAAAAAAAATGTGAGAGTTTTTTTGGATTTATGAACAAAATTAAAAAGTTTTTGGCTTGGGCATTGGCCTTATTATGCCCTGTTCTTAGCGTTTTCGCTACGGAATTGACTTTCAGGGTGACTCCAGGTATGGTTTTTCCTTTTTTGACAGGGGGAAACACCAGGTATTCGTCGGTAGGTTTTTTTGGAATCGCCGATGCTGGCGTTGATCTTGGTGCCGTGAATGCCGGTCTCGAGTTTGGCTATTATGCGCTTCCTAAGAACAACAGTTCAAACTTATCCTCAGGTAAAGATAAGATAGTTTCCTTTGTTCCTCTGGGATTTCAGGTTTCAACTACATTTTTCCCATTTTCACGCATAGAATCCGATGTTGGTGTTGCAGGTGGTGTTGCCCTTACAATGACAAACGGAATGAATCATTATGCACCTTGGTACAGGGCGTTTGGTGAACTCAGCTACAGAATCAATCCTAATATTTCTGTTGGAGGAAGCCTTTCATGGTTTTCTTTTCAATATGATTCCTACTGGGGAAATCCAGGTGCTTCTGGTGTAACTGCAGGGGTTTCCATCAAATATAAATTTGACACTGAAAATATTTTCCACGATGTAATTGCTTCAGTCAATCAGCAGGAAAGTGTGTTCCCATTGTTCTATACTGTCTATAAGAACAATCCATTTGGAACGATTTCAATCACCAACGAGGAAACTGCGGAAATCAGAAATGTCCGTGTGCTTTTCCGTGCCAAAAGATACACGAACTCTGACATTGAATGTGGAACCATAAACCTTATCCGTAAACATAAGACTGCGGAAGTTTCCATCGTTGCCGATTTCGCTGAATCCATACTTCAGTTTTCCGAAGCTGGAAAAATTCCAGGAGAAATCGTTGTTGAGTATGAGCTTCTCGGACAGCAGCGAACTGCAATTTCTCAGGTGATAATTCCTGTCTACAACCGCAATCAGGTAAGGTGGACGGACCAGAGTGTTCTTGCAAGCTATATTTCTGCAACTTCGGATGAAGTCCTTGAACTTTCAAAGGTTCTTAGTGGAATTGCCAGAAGCCATCTTCGTTCAGGACTTAACCGCAACATGCAGTTTGCGATGTACATTTTCAACGGCATGGGGCTGGGGGGAATCACATTGGCAAACGATACTACGACACCATACAAGGATTATCATGTGGATCCTTCTCTCCTTGATTACATCCAGTATCCGTTCCAGACGATCATGTATAAATCAGGTGATGTTGATGAACTTGGAATCCTTTATATGGCTCTTCTTCAGGCGTCAAATATTCCTGCGGCTTTCATTCCTCTTGAGGATGATTTTATCGTCTGCTTCAATCTTGGTGTCAATGCATCCAAGGCAGGAAATTTCTTTGATGGTTTTGACCGTATCCTTGTCATAGACGATGAAATCTGGATTCCGCTTTCAATGAGTTCCCTTAGGGAAGGCTTTATCAACAGCTGGTACCGTGGAATCATAAGCCTTCAGCAGTGTGAGGAAGATGGCGTAGAATTTGAATTCACAAGTATTTCGGAAGCATGGAAGTCATATCCTCCTGCAGGTTTCTCTACAGGAACCATTGCTCGCCTTTCCATAAATGAAAAGAATCTCATATCAAGTGCGGAGACTGAAATCTCCCGTTATGTAACTGCGGAATTCGGTCCTCAGATTGCGGCCGTTCAGAATAGGATCAAGGCGGAAGGTGCCTCGGTTCAGCTTTACAACAAGCTTGGTATGCTATATGTCCGTGCTGGCATGTATTCAAGTGCAAAGCCAGTATATGAAATGTCGGCAAAAATGGGATCTGTAAGCGCCATGACAAACCTTGGAAACATCTATTCACTGCAGAAGAATTTCAAGGAAGCCAGAAAATGGTATCAGATGGCGATTGAGCTGGAACCTGATAACAAGACTGCCCTCAAGAATCTTGCCCGCATCGAAAGCGATCTGGAGTAGTCTATGTCAGGAAAGAGAACAAAAAGTCTTAGAAGGCAAAATAATTCTTCGCATAAAAAGATTGCTGCCACTGTTCTTGGTGGAATAATTGCTGCCATACCTGTCGTTTCAGCAGGCGACGTGCTTTTCAGTGTTTATCCTCATGCGACAATCCCTCTTGGCTCAAACCATGACATCCAGTATGGAATGGGAGTTGGCTCAAGCATTGCATTCAAGCCTATAAAATATTTCAGCATGAATCTCTATGGCGACTATATGTCTCTTGCGCTTCCAAAGGTTCATTCCATTACCTTGCTTGATGGTGGTGCAGGTGCTTCATACCATATTCCGATTTCAGATCGAATCAATCTCAATGCAGGAATCAGCATAGGCTCTTATCGTGCAACATACAACACAACCATGTCTGGCATGAACGCTGGAATGAATTTTGGAATTTCATACAGACTGAATCCGATCGTTTCCATCGATATGTCGGCAAGAGCCCATCACTATGCTGCAGGCTCTACGGCGCTTCTCAACGGAGTCTCGGCTCAGCCTGGAGTTACACTTAACCTTACGGAAGCCTTTGGCCGCTATACAAACATCAATGTGGAACAGAAGGAACTTAAGCCCGTTTTTCCTGTACTCTATTCATGGTACGAAAACAATCCCTTTGGAACAATCACGATTGAAAACAAAGAGGATTCAAAAATTCAGGATGTAAGGGTTTCATTCTTTCAGCCTCAGTACATGGGTCATCCAAATGTCTGCGGTGTCCGTGATGAGCTTGAGAAAGGGGAGAGTCTGGAAGTAAACCTTACTGCGTTTTTCAATGAACATATGCTTGAGCTTACTGAAAAGACAGATACTCAGGCCGTCATAAGCGTGGAATATACTTTCCTTGGTCAGAAGCGTACCTGTGAATATCCAATGGTCGTTCCTGTTTATGGACGTAACAACATGTCCTGGGCTGATGACCGTCGTGCTTCTGTCTTTGTTTCTTCCAAGGATCCTGCAGCCATGTGGTTTGCAAAGTATGTTGCTTCCATTACACATGACAACATGCGCAACGGTGTTCCAGAAAACATGCAGTATGCGATGGCAATCTTCGACACCCTTGATCAGTTTGGACTCAACTATGTAATCGATCCGAGCTCTGCCTTTGAAGACAATGTAGGCACTGAATCAATAGATTTTCTTCAGTTTCCTTATCAGACCCTCATGTACCGTGGTGGTGACTGTGACGATATTTCAATTCTTGTTTGCTCTCTTTTTGAAGCGGTTGGCATCAATACGGCATTCATCACAATCCCAGGTCATATCTACATGGCTTTTGACAGTGGACTTTATAAACGTGAGGCAGAAGAACAGTTTGGAACACTTGATGACTTCATTGTCCATGGCAGTGAGGTCTGGGTTCCTCTTGAAATAACCCTTACCGATGAAGGCTTCAACAAGGCCTGGCGTGTCGGTTTGCGTGAATGGAAGGTTGCAGAAAGAAATGGAACTGCCGCCATGTACAAGATGCGTGATAACTGGCAGATCTATAAGCCTGTAAATGTTCCAAATGCGGCAACTAGCTTTACTTTGCCAGATCCTGATATCGTTGCAAAAATTTTCAGCCATAGTGTTGACCAGTGGATTCTTCGTGAAATTGAACCTAGAGTTGAAGGCTATAAGGCAATTCTTGCAAAAAAACGGAACGATAGAATTCAGAACAGTCTTGGAACCCTTTATGCACGCTACGGACTTTTTGCTCAGGCAGAGGAACAGTACAAGCCTTTGCGCAGAAGGGGATATCAGCCTGCCATCCTCAATACTGCTAACATCTACTATGCAAAAAAAGATTTTGAAAGGGCAGAAAAGTGGTATAAGGAAGTTCTCAAAAAAGACAAGAAGAATGTACTTGCATATCTTGGTGTTGCCCGCTGCTGCTACGAGCTTGAAAAATACGATGAATGTGACATGGCATATCTTAAGGTGCGTTCAATGGATGCTGGACTTGCGTATCAGTATTCATATCTCGGTGCCTTTGAAAACAAAACTGGCCGTGCGTTCAATCTGGCGGACCGTCTTTCCCATACGGTTTGGGAAGATGATGCCCAGAATGCATGGAAGGCGGAATACAAAAAACTTGTCGCTGACAATCGTGCTGAAATGGAAACCCTTTATGGAGAGGATATCGTCCAGCAGATTCTTCCTGAGCGTGATGTTGACGTGCCTGACTTCATGAAGTTCAATCCTGCGGAATTTGCCCTTGTTCCAGAAACTGGTGTAAAAGAAGTTGCCGAAAATTCTGAAAATATTGAAGGCGGCAATGACGATGACGACGATGATGTTCTCGAGCTTGAGAAGGAAGAATATGTCGGTCTTCCAAGACAGATAGAGATTGAAGGTCCTGAAGCCCTCCTTGCTGATGCGGCAGTAAAGCAGAGTGTTCCTGTCCATGAAGTTTCAATTGAAACTAGGAATGAAACCCTTCAGGTGGCAGATGTAGCAGCTGAAGTGCAAAGGGAAGAAAAGCCTGCTGTTGCTGAAGTTCCTGTCCATGAGGAAACTTTCGTAACTCTTGCCAGCATGACGGTGACTGTTGAAACTTCCGTGCCAGTGGAAGCTGCTGATGAAGAGAATGCCATCAATCAAGATGACGAAGACGATGGTGATGATAATCAGTTGGCTGTCTTTGATATTGATGACATAGAGGAGGAATTTGATATTGAAGAATTCCTCCCGACAGAAGAATTGGAAGCCGTAGAAAATGCTGCCGCAGTTGAAGTTGAGACATCCGATGAAAAGGATGCTTTCGTTGGAGTTGTACCAGACGATGAAAACCATATTTCAGTTGAGACTGTATCTTCTGTTGAAGACGATAGTTTTGATGATCCTGAAGCAGTTTTGGCTGATGAAAAGGATGTTATCGCTGAAGTTGTACCAGACGGTGAAAACCATATTTCCGTTGAGACTGTATCTTCTGTTGAAGACGATAGCTTTGATGAGCCTGATGCTGTATCTGCTGATGAAGATGATACTTCCGATGAGATTGAAACAGCTTTAGCTGAGAAAAACGATACCTCCGTTGAGATTGCGCCACTTGATGAAAATATTGAGGATGCCAGCGTGCCGAACATCAATCAGGTTGCTGTCGAGCTTCCGCCTGTAGAGAACATTCCAGTACCTCGCTTTACAAAGCAGCCTTCAGAAGAATGGGCTTCTGGGGATGTATATACAGCTGAAGCCATACCTGGAATGCTTTCCTTCGAAGAAGAAATGGACCTGGTTGAAAATTCAAGGGCCTATCTTTACGAAGAGGATGCACTCAACATAGATCCAGACAAGGATTATGGAGTTACGGTAAAAGAAAGCAAAAAGACTGAAGTCGGTCCTAAGGTAAATCCTTTTTCCAGCTTCCTTTCTAAAGAAGATGCAGAAGTCGTGGAAAAGATCACGGACTATGTATTTGAGGAACCTATAGATCCTGTTGTTGAACATACGGTGACTGTTGACGATGCGGCTGCTGACCTTGATGTAAAAGAAGAATTGACGGTCGAGGAAAGCATGGATGTTGAGCAGTACAATCTTAATGGTGAATCGGATCCTGTGGATAAGAATTTCATGTCCAGGATTCTTTGGATTCTTGTTGGAATCCTTACCATGGGAGGCGCAGTGCTCCTTGCAAAAAAAACTGCGGACAGAACAAAAAGTAAACCAGCTGGGAAGGGGGCTGTATCATGAATAAGAAAATCGTAAATAGAATCTTGACTGTTTCAGGAACAATCTTCGCCATTTTTTTCATCAATAGCTGTGCAGGCTGGATGGAAGATGACGGCTTTTTTGATGCCGTAGAACAAGAAGTATTCGTTGCCAACGCAGAAGAAGTTGATGTTTTTGTAAGATGTGCAAACAGTGGTTGGGGACTAACAGTTCCTTCTGGATATTCTGTAGTCAAGCAGAATGTTTCATCTTCAATCTCTGCAACACCAGGTTCTGGATATGGATTTTGGAAATGGGCAGCTTTCTCCACATCTGATTTCAATCCTGGAAGACAGAACAACAGTTTTATCTATACATCTGTAAAAGAATATGAAGACAATCTTTCAGTAAAGGAACTTAGCCTTAACGATGTTTCCTTTGCTAATTCTAAAGAGGCAAGTACAACAGTAACTGTTAAGACAACAAGGAATGACATAGCTATTGTTCCTGTGTTTGTAAGGCTTGCAACATTACAGTCATGTACGCCATCTAATGGTGCCTCTGGTGTTGCCGTCAATTCTACTGTTCGTTTGACTTTTTCCCGTGATATTTCTGCAAATAATATTGGAGAATATATAACAATCCTTCAGGGAACTGCATCACCTGTGGATATTACTGAAAATTTTGACATAACGGTTTCTGGAAAAACAATCACCTGTAAATTTAAGACAGATTCCGAGTTGACTAATTTTAGAGCAAATCAAAGAATTACTCTTGAGTATTCAGAAGACATCAGAGATACAGAAGGCTATCCGATAGCAGAGTCAGGCAGCTTAAAATTCAGTGTAGGAGATGCAAACAATATCGATAACACTGCACCTAAGATTACAGAAATCAAATACAGTCATCCGACTTCTAGTGATGTTAAGTTTGACAAATTCTATGATGAAAGTGAGGCGGCGGGAATCATCGGAAAAACTCCTGCCCAAATTAAGAGTACGGAATCTACATTCTTTAACAGAAGAATTAAGGATATCCTTTCTATTTCTGTTGTAGGCGGAGATTTTGTTGGTAATGCTACATTGAAAAACCCTTCTTTCAATGACTCTGCTTCCATCGGAAACATTGCCATTAAAGCTCAGACTGTTGTATCAAGCACAGGTGAAAAGTTGACGAATGGAACTTCAAAGAGCTTTGAATATGAATATTTTGAAGGCAGTTATGAAGACATTAATCTTGGAGAACTCGATGATGGTCTTATCCGTCTTCAGATTGGTCTTGTTGATAATTCTGGTAACTCAAGTCTCGATAAGACAGGATACTATAGCCAGTACGACAATGGCTACAAGACTATATTTGTTGTAAAGGATACATCCGCTCCTGATGCAGCTGCCAACAGCAATAAGGTTAAGGTAGCAAGCCAAGATTTCCTATGGTTCAATGCAAGTTCTATTTCTGATCTTAAATTCCTCAATGATACGACTGTAGACGACGGTATTTCAGACATTGGCAATGAATATTTCCGTTCTAAGTCGGAAAACATAAAATGGATCTTCCACGCAGGCAAGGCAGCTTCATGGACAAAGCCTTCTGCAAATGATTCTGGCTGGAAATCTATTAATGAAGGCTATGCCTTTGGTTCTCAGCTTTCTGATCTTGTCCAGGGCTCAAATCCTGTATGTGTAGCTTTCATGGATGATGTCGGAAACATTTCAGAAATCACAGAAATCGCTACACCTGTAATGTATGATGATGTAAAACCTGTTGTCGGCGATGACGTTAAATGGGTAAGGAATGACAATTCAGAAGATGGCCTTGTGCTTGGAATTACAGGACAAAAGGTTGTAAGCAACCAGTCCCTTTATGTTCCGATTAATGATGCCACTTCAGGAATTCAGGAAATGGTTTTTGTGGTTTCAAACAATGGAACGCAAAGGGCAGATTCTCTTTCTTCGGATGATCTTAAGATTTTCTATATTACAACGGAACTTGAAGCTGGTAAGGATTATACGGTCTCAGGAAATACTTTGAAATTTACAGTTCCAAAAGAAAAAGGAAGCGTTAAAGTTCAAGGTCTCAAGATTGATGATGATTCTGCAAGCGGTGATGCTGTCTATAAAATCAAGGTAAATATAGTTGATGCTGCAGGAAACATAAGCGTCGACATCGCCGATGATCCTCAGATCAGCTGTGACAGTGTTAAGCCTGCAATCAGCAAGGTAGTCATTCCGCCTGTTGTGGTCGATGGCGTTAAAGTGCCAGTAATTGAATCAATCGTTCCTTATGGCTCAGACGGAACTGGAACAGCTCCTGTATATTTTGCTGGAATTCAGTCTGGACTTGACTATGGCAGTGGAAAAAATGCATTCACTTTGGATCTTTATATTACGGAACAGACTTCTGGTGTGCAGCAGATTACCTTTGAAGACGGCTGCAATGTTCGTCTTTCATCTGAATCTACCCTTTCTGTCATCCACAGCGGCAGCACAAAGGATCTTGTAAAGAATACGGACTATACAGTAGACGGAACAGGAAAGATCATCACGTTCCTTGACAGCGTCAATCCTCTTGTAAAGGATGAAAATGCTGAATTTGTCCTTTCAATAACGAAATGTACCTTTGAAAATGTAAAATACAAGGATCATGAAACTGAATCCGATGAAAACAGTTTCAGCTTTACTCTCAAGGATTTTGCCCAGCTTTCTTCAGATAGCTCTGTAACGACAGTCAAGGCCAGTGAAAACGGAACTGAAGACATTGCCACCGTTGTAGCCAATGCCCTGCCTGCAAAAATTGAATCCGTCAAGCTTGAAGACAGAAGCTCATATGATGACAACGGTAATGTCACTGGTAGCGGTGATGGACCTTATGATCTTAGAAAATCAGAGAATGGTTTTACAAACTATGAAATCATCAATGTCATTGTAGATTCTCCTACAGCAGACGATGCAAATAAAAATTGTTCAGTAAGAAAAATTACACTTACAGGTGCAAAATTTGTAACGACTGGATATGCTGGTAATGTAAGCAATAATACTGGTGTTGGTGTTGTGGTCAATGGTTCTTCACATTCTTTGACTGCTGGAGGTGACTACAAAATTTCTGATGATGGTAAATCCATCGAATTTACCAGGGCTTATGATATCCAGACAGCATTCCAGTTCTTCAATGTTCTTCTTGATACAACGGATGACGGTGAAAAAACTGTTTCGGCAACGGCATATTCTCCGGCAGGCGTTTCTTATTCAGCCATGTCAACAAAAGATAAAAAAATTACCCTCGATAAGACACCTCCTGCATTGGCTGATGAAGGACCATTTGCTTATGATTATCAAAACAATGAAGGCTTTAGAAGTTATGAGTATCCAAGACAGAAAAATGATACCGATTATGAAACTTATGGTCTAAAAGCTAGTGACCTTGGACTTGCAACTTATGGCTCAATGGCTGGAAACGCCGGTAGTGAAATACGTTTCTTCTATACTTCGAAAGCCTATAGACGATTGCCTATAAAAGTGGAGGATACCAATAGTATCAGCAGCATCAATGAAAGATATTTACAGATAAAGGTTGTTAACAGCATAAAGGCAGGTGAAGCAACATCACAGGGTGTTCTTGGTGCAACTGGATATGCCTATTCTACTAATCGTGTAGTTGATTTTTCTACAAATAGGCTTGGTACAGCTGGAGATGTTGGTTATTACTACTATGGTTCAAAAAACTGGAGCTCTACTCTTAAGCCATACACCTATGTTGCGGCCGACAAAGCGGGCAACGTATCTGAGCCACACCAGTTCTATGTCATAAAGGATGACAAATCCCCAAGCATTACTGTTGATGGAACGGATTATGGAACTGCAACAGATGCTGTCCGTAAAAGCAAATCCCTTACAAACCTTATGGAACTTGTGATTCCGGATGGCAAGCGGGTATTCAGAAATACTGTTGAAAATACTGCTTCGGGAATTTACGACGCTTCTGAATTCAATTTCTGGAATGATAAAGATGGACACGAAACTACAAGCTTAAGTTCATATCAGTATGTTCTTCCTGAAGGTGAATTTAAAATCAGGATTAACCTTAAAAGCGGTGTTGCTTCTGGTACAATGCTCATTGGAGGTGTTTCAGGCTCTGATGTTTCTTCTTATAGTCAAAGAATTCCAACACCTGGAGATTCAGGTCTTGCAAAGTGGGCCATTACCCACTATTACAAAAAATGGAATTCTACTGCGACTGAAAGCAACTGGGATGCAGCATGGCCTGTAGGTACATTGGGGGCAGCCTTCTTTGATTCCCGTGTTACATGGAATGATTATGATGGTGGGGATATTGTATATACTATTCCTGATTCATCCAAAGGTGTTCCGCCATTGACACTTCTTCTCATGGACAATTGTGCAAACATCTATCAGATTCCTATACGCCCAGCATCCATGGATGCTCCAATGACGGAATATACATTGGATTCTGTTAAATTCCCATGCCACAGTGGTGAAAGTGTCAGCTGGATTTTTGACAAGAAGTTGCCTGAGCCGATATTATGGAGTTCTGGCATTGAGGATACCCTTGATAATCAGTTCATTATTTTTGCTGGCGGCTGTGATGATAATCAGTTTAAGAATATTTCTGGCGATGCTGAATCTCGAGAAGGAAATACTTATGGTGCTGTTGGCTGTGACCGTTTAGGTGCCCTTTACCGTGATACTGTAAATAATATCCAGTACTACAACCATAAGGTATACCTTCAGCTTCTTGTGAATTCCAATGAGCCTGTCTGTTGGAATGAAAATGAATCCCGTAGAAATAATGTCCAGATTCTTTATGATAATGATTCGACATCTACTGAATCCAAAGAATTCACGCTTCGTGCAAGAATTCTGTTCCGTCAAGGCACAGGTACCGCTGCTCCTTCGGAATCAGACTTTGCAGGAATGTCAAATGCATCCCTTACAAAGTGGTCATGCTTCAAGCGGAAGAGTGGGGATGTTGGTAATCGTATCTGGAATATTCTCATGCCCCATGGTGATGAAGGTGCCCTTGGTACTCTTTGGCTTTACATGGAAGACTATGTAGGCAACAAGTGTATTCACCAGATAAAAAATGGAAGTGATGTAGATAAATTTGCCTGGAACGACGAGCCGCCGAAGGTAAAGCTTAGAACTGATGCTGCATACCCGACAGCTTTTGATACTGCCAAGACATCAGCTAATGCTTCTAAGTTCTCTAATTTTGGAACCTATAGGCATTACAGCCACCTTGCCTTTACAAGCGCCGCGGACATCAAGCGTCTTGTTCCACCTACGATTTTCAAAAAGAAGTACATCAAGACTCAAACTTCAAACATGTCGGATACAAGATATTCTGTCATTATAGACAAGGCTGAAGAGGACCGTCTTGTCATGAATGATGTCTATGTCATTGGAGATGTCACTTATGTTGGCGATACTGCATATAATTTATCTGGTGGTGACTATGCAAGAGAAGAAGTTGGAAATAATACATATGCTGTAAATCCTGTATTATGTTTCTTTGATATCGATGTCTCAGATTCCCCATCTGGAATTGACGGTTACAGATATTGCTTCGCTGAAAATGAAGGTGACGACAACCGTCAGAATGATTGGGAAGGAAATAAAAGCAACGGATACTGGTATATCAATCATACTGGCGAAAAAAATGACAGTAAAAGAGTCAATGCCCAGGTACCTGTGAATTTGAGTTATATCAAGGACGCTGCGACAGAGTACAATCAAAGAACATTCAACCTGTATATCCGCGACCGTGTAGGAAATGTTTCTGTCACAAAACTTGGAAACCAGTGGATGATGGATAACTCTTATCCAGCTACAGTAAATGGATCTACCTGGACTGGCGGTAAGGCTAACCCTGGCAATTCATATCTTTCTTTGCCTGGGGCTGATTCAAGAAAGCAGATAAATGTCACTATTGCAGGATCAAGTGAAGCTTTCAAAACTGCCACGGAAAATGGAAATCCATATTCCATTAAGATACCTGCTGACTGGTTTAATGACTTTCAGAAACGTACTAACGATGGCAGCGGAACTGGTACAAGCTCTGGTGTCTATGGTGCAGGACTTATACCTAATGTCATGGGCAGTGCAAAGCCAGTTTCTGACGACGGTTATTTGACTGTGGATATTCCTTATTTTGTATATAAAGATGCAGATGCTACAACTGCACAGACTCTTGAATACTATATCTTTGATAAAACAGGAAACTACTGGACTTGTAATCTTAAAGTTAAAGTTGACGCTTCGGCACCAACAATGCGCGTTGGTGTTACACGATATGGTGACAATTATACATTCCATTCAGAAGATAATCTTTATACTAAAGTCTTCGGAACTGGAGCTTTGCCAAAGGATATAGCACCTGATACTACAACTACTGCGGAAGAACGTATTTCATATCAAGGTAATGCCTTGAATACCTTTAGTGAAAGTGAAGGCTATTCAAATGAGAGATATGAAAAGTTGTATTCTCTTGCTTCAAATGTTTCAAAGCAGTATTCATCAAAAGCAGATGTTGATTATGCATACTTACACGGAACAGAGGATGAAAGGAGCAGGTTCTTCAAGATTCGAAGCAATAATGCTGCCTTCTTTGTTAATGTTTGGGCAGTTGACGATGGTGGAATTTCACAGGTTTCCATCCGCAAATGGGGCAATAATGAATGGGTGGATCAGACTGATCAGGGAAAAATTGTATTTACAAATGAAAATCAAAATGTCAAACAAATGTTGTTTGAAAAAATTCCTGATGTAGTTTCTCTTGAAAACAATGGAAAAGAAATATCTAAAGAAGGAGCCAGCTCTATACGTAATTCAATATATGTATCAACTGCAGGACAATCTGTTGAAAATCTCTACGAGGTTTCTGCCACAGACTTTGCGGGTAACGCTGTATTCTATTATGCTTATATTCTACCATTTGATAATGCTGTACCAAGCGTAACGGATGTAACGGTTGCCGGTAACCCAGGTTCTTCTGTTGTTGGTGACAATTTCTACTTCAATACATTGAACTTTTCTCTAAAAGCAACTGATGCCGGTGCTGGCCTTGGTGCTTATTGGATTTCGGCAAAACAAAAGTCCAAATACAAAAAGTTTGATGGTAATATTTCAAATACTGCTGTAGACAGCACTTTGTTTGAAGAAGGTTGCAAAGAATTCTGGGTATACGTTCAGGATGTTCTTGGCAATGAAAAGACAGTAGAAAACTTTACAGTCAGTGGCGTAAACAAAACAATTTCCAATTTTAGCTTTGTCTATGACAAAACTGCTCCGTCAATAACTGGTATCAACACAGTAAAACGAACAGGAACCACCTATGTTGATAGTCCGGTTACAGGCACTGCAACCACTCATTCAGAGGAGGATGCAATTGATTCAACCTATGTTGAAGTTGATGAAGAGAACAATACAATTTTGATAAAAAACAGAAATTATCCATCAACTCTTAAGGTTTCAATGAAAACTGCTGCTGCTGGTACTGATGATGTACGCGGGTATATTGTAACTGATGGCAATACAAAACCTTCATTTGACGCATCCCTTATTGTAGATGAAATTACAATTGTTACTGATACTGATTTGACAACGGATGGCATTTCTAAATACATCTGGGCTGTGGACCATGCAGGTAATATAAGCGACAGTTATAGTTTGAATATTAAGTACAAAGAAAACTCTGTGCCTGTAGTTACTGGTGGCGAAGTCAAAATCGATGATGCAGCCAAGGCTTATGTAGATGGAAATTATTTCTATTACGGAAAGGATGGTGCCTCTTTTGAAACAAAGGTTACACCAAAAGCTGGAGACACTATCGTTGCCTACGAAATTGTAAATGCATCTGCCGCTCCAAAATACTATGTTTCAAAGCCGATTACTGATTCTTCTGTAACTGAAATAGATGGTGGCTATAAAATCAAGCTTCCTGAAGTTTCAGGAATAAGCGGCGGCCTCTATGTCAGGTTCAGGACCAGCAGCCATAACTATTCTGTGCCTTGTAAGCTTGTCTATGAAAACAATGGTACCATGAATTATGTTTTTGACGATGTTGCTCCATCTTGTACTACAACTAATGCTGAAATCAGAAATGGCTCAAATTATACAGCAACATATTATTCTGCAGGAAACATTAACGCCGTAGATGGTTCATGGTATGAGCTAAAGGATAATGGTGTCGGCAATGATTATACAACAAGGCTTTACACCAGCGGAACAAAAGTTTCCCTTAAGGTCTCGGATGCCAACTCCAACTCCAAGTCTTATTCCTATGCCTTTACTTATGGCTCGTATGATGACATAGTGAACTCGCTTATTAAAGACAGTAATCAAAATGCTCCTGAAACTTGGTCTGATTATACAGAAGCCGACAATACAGGCTGGCTTACAGTAATTCTTCCTGAAGTAGAGACTGTAATGCACGGTTATCTTATGATCTGGCTTAAGGACAGGGTTGGAAATATTTCATGCCCATACAATATGTCTTACCCAACTAAGACAAATGAAAACTGGCTGGGTATGTACAAGGCTCCTTCCGCTGCAAGCTGGTACCAAAATGGAAACGTTTTAAATATCTATGACTATGATGCAGGTTCTGGTCTTAAGGCTATTAAAATTGAGTACGAGGGATCAAGCCCTAACATAAGTTCTGTTACTCTGGGTGCCGTCAACAGCCAGAATGATCCATACAATGCTTCTATGACCACATCAGCTAATGGAAGTAATACGTACATAGTTAATTTCAGCAAGACCTATATGACAAGCGGTAAAATAACTCTTAATATAGGATATGGTAATTTGACCATCAAGAATGTTTCTGTCTTGGATGCTGCGGCTGCTGACGATGGATATATAGTTCTTGAGCAGGCATCTACTGTCCGTAGCTTCTTCTCTTATTTCGTTGATTCAACTTCTGATGCTGTGTCTACCGTTTCCAATGCCATAGCTTCCATTTTTGGTCAGCGCTATGAAGACAGGAATCTTACGGTGGCAGAGAGAAAGCAGCTCAGGGCAGATAAAAAGGCAGCCCGTCAGGCAGAGATAGCCGCTGCAAAAGAAGCCAAGCGTCAGCGTAAGCTCCTTGCAAAACAGCTTAAGGAATCTGCAAGACAGGTTTCTGTTTCTGCGGTACCAGCTGAATATATAGAAGAAAAACGCACTGTTATGGAAAAGGGTAGTGTTTCTGCCCTTGCAGAATCCTCTGCTTCCATGAATCCTCAGGTAATTGGAATGGATCAGCCTGAACAAAATGTTCCTGTACAGGTGCAGGTTGCACGAAGAAATTCCAGCAGGGATGCAATCGTTGTTGCACTTATCCTTGCGTCTGCCATGATTTCATCAGGAGCTGGATATTTTCTGTTCCGCAGAAAGAAAAATATAGGTCATCTCTAAAAATTGCAATTTTTAGGGACTCCATATAAATTAAATTTATTTTAAGAAAATGGTTGATATGATTGACCTTTTATGTATAATGAAAAAAGTTGGACGGTATTAGAAGGAGTCCGTCTGAAATATTTTGTTTATCTCAGGGCAGGAACCTGAGAGAGGAGTTTTATTATGATGAAGAAAATTACAGCTTTCATCGCTATGGCATTGGCTTCTGCTGCACTTTTTGCCGCAAAGGCTGATTCTTATGTTGTAGAAAGTGTTACTGGAAAGGTTCAGTACGAAGCAACACCAGGATCTTGGAAGGATGTTACTGTAGGTCAGAAGATCTCCAGCGCAACAGTCGTAAAGACAAACCTTAATTCAAATCTTGTTGTTTCTGCAGGCGAAGAAAAGACCACTATCAAGGCTATGCAGAACGGTGCTATTGACGCCCTTGTTTCAGCCGCATCAGGAACTGCAAAGACAATCAAGAAGGGGTCTCTTAAGAACGGTGCTGTAGCAGGAAAGACAGAGACACGCAAGGGTGTTGCTACGGCTTCTTCCCGCGCTTCTGAAGCAAAAGAAGATGTTGAATGGGATGAATAGTCGGCTCCCTGGCTGAACGTATTTAATAAAATATTAAAGGAAAGGAAATGAGAAAAAGTTTTATCAAATTGATCATGCTTTGTTTCGGTGTAATTGCCTTTGCAGACGCCTATACAGTAAAGTCTGTTGATGGCAAGGTTACATACGAAGACAATAAAGGGCACTCAATTGATGTCAAAACTGGTATGCAGATAGAATCCGATTGGGAAGTGAGCACAGGACTGAATTCTGCTCTTGTGGTTACAAAAGATGGAAAGGATTTCACTGTAAAACCAATGAAGAAGGGTAAGCTAAGCGATCTTGCTTCTTCTTCATCTGTAAAGACGGGCGTAAAGATCGGTTCTAAGGTAACAAAGAAGGATATAGCCCGTGCAGCAGGCAAGACAACAAAGGGTGTTTCGACTGCATCTTCCAGAGCATCGGAAGCTAAGGCTGATGTTGAATGGGAAGAGTAGTCTTGCTTAGTGTCAATTAATTGAAGGCTGGCTGAACTTTTCGGCTGGCCTTTTTATTTTTATGTGGAGATGTTTTTATGAAAAAGTTTTTGCCGCTCCTTATTGCCGTGTGTTCCGTTGCCTTGTGTTCTCTCTTTGTTTTTACTTCCATTGATAGAAAGACAGCTGACATATTCCAGCGTGCTTTGCCTGTCCTTGATGAAAAAGACAGCATTGTAATGATCAATGTTGACGATGGTTCCGTTGAGGAAATAGGCTCCTGGCCTTTTAGCCGTGATGTATATGCGGATGCCCTGATTTCCCTCAAGGAACTTGGTACTGAGGCTGTTGTATTCGATTTAAGCTTTCTTGACAAAAGTCCAGCCAAGGTTGACGAAGACTATGTAAAGAATACTCTTCCAAATTATGTCGATACCTATTTCAGTTCGATAGAAGAAAGTGCAGGGTATATCATCGATGAATATGCTTCTGGTTCCCTTAAGGCAGCGGATGCTTCCCAAGCAAAGAAAATGTTTTCTCAGGCTTCAAATGATGTCAAGGACAGCCTTAATACTTCAATCGCCTATGTCATCCATTCTCAGGATGAAATTCTTGGCAATGCGATCAAATTCTTTGACAACACATATCTTACCCTCACTCTCAATGATGAATTCCTTCTTGAAGGCGATGAACATGATTGGGTTGCTTCAAATATTGTCCTCAAGGATGTTGAAGCAGAAAATGATACATTGACCCCAGAATTCGTTGGAATTCAGCCTGCCATTCCAGAGCTTATCCATAATGCAAAAACGGCAGGGTTTGTAAACGCAGATCCTGACAGGGATGGATATCTTCGTCGTGTTCACCTTGTATATAAATATGAAGGGCAGTATTACGGACAGCTTCTTTTTGTTCCTGTGCTCGCACATTTGGGAAATCCTAAGATTGCTGTTTCCAATTCCCATATCATCCTCAAGGGTGCAAGAATGGAGGATGGAACGACAAAGGATATAAGGATTCCACGTTCTGAGGATGGAAGTGTAATCGTAAAGTATCCTCCGATTGAGTATGAGCAGTACAAGAATCTTCCACTTTGGAACATCTACCGTATTTCCATTCTTGAAAAGATGCTTTATGACAACCTTAAGATAATGTCGGACAACGGATTCCTGTCTGTATGGGATGGAGACAATACGCCTGTGGATTTCTATGAAAATGCGGAATTCATCAAGAATGAAATCTGCAAGGGAGAAATCGACGAAGCTTCTGGTGTGTCCTATGCCACATACTTCAATTTCAGAAAGTCGTTCTTTGATTCAATGGATACGCTCCTTTCTGCTGAATATGAAAATACGGTTCTTGGTATCGCTGATGACGACGAGACTGTAGACTTCATCAAGGATTCCTTCAAGATGGTCAGAGAGCAGTTTGGAGAATTTACTGCTGCCCGTAAGGATGTAAGCGAAAAGGTAAACAAAGCGATCTGTATCGTTGGTACCTGTGCCACAAGCACTACGGATTACGGACTTATCCAGTACCAGGAGCATTATCCTAACCCAGGTCTTCACTACGCAGTTGCAAACCAGATCCTTACAGAGGATTTTGTTGACGATGCTCCTGCCTGGATTTCAATCGTGATAGCTTCTGTTCTCTGTCTTGTTTCATGCTTCCTTGCAAACAAGATCAAAAGCACTACAAGGCAGCTTCTTACTGGCGGTCTTTTCTTGATTGCCACAACTGGTGCCATCCTTGCTTATTTCATCGTTACGAAGGTCTACATAGGTCTTACGATACCTTTTGCATCATTGTTCATTTCCTTTGTCGCAACGACCATCATCGGCTTCCTTACTGCCTCCCACGAAAAGAAATTCATCACAAACGCATTCAGCCAGTGTCTTTCCAAGGATGTCGTAGCTGACATCGTAAACAATCCTTCAAGCCTAAAGCTTGGTGGTGACAGCCGTGAAATGACTGCAATCTTTACCGACATCCAGAAGTTCTCAGGGTTTTCTGAGCTTTTAAATGCCGCAGAGCTTGTTGCTCTTCTCAACTACTACCTTACTCCTATGTCCGATAAGATCATGGATGAAGGTGGAATGGTCGACAAGTACGAAGGTGATGCCATTGTTGCGCTTGTCGGTGCTCCTCTTAAGCTTGCCGATCATGCATCCCGTGCCTGCCGTGCTGCAATCACCATGAAGAAGTTTGAATCAGAGATGAATGCTCAGATCGTCAAGTATGCTGCCATGGAAAGTGCTCCTGATATTTCAGAGGAGCTTCACAGTGCCTTTAAGAAGATGGTCGCAGGAAAGCGCAACATCTTTACACGCATCGGAATCAACTCAGGAGAAATGGTTGCTGGTTTCATGGGTTCAGACAACAAAAAGAACTATACCATGATGGGAAACAACGTAAACCTTGCTTCCCGTCTTGAAGGCGTAAACAAGCAGTATTCAACAGACGGAATCCTCATAAGCGAGGCGACCCGAAATCTTATCGGTGATGAATTCATCGTACGCTCCCTTGACCGTGTCCAGGTAGTGAACGTCAAGACTCCAATGCGTCTTTTTGAGCTTATGGAGACTAAAGCCGATGCTGATGAAAAGCTCGTCAAATATGTTGCCTGTTGGGAAACTTCCATGAAGACCTTTGAATCTGGAGATTATGCAAAGGCTCTTGAGATGTTCCAGAAGTGTGCTAAGGCAAGACCTTCAGACAATGTTGCAAAATACTATGTTTCCCTTGTTGAGAAATTCTTCATCAATGGAAAGTATCCTACAAAGGATGATGATTTTGGTGTGGCATACAATGCTGAGAATCCAGAGGATATGGATCCTTCATGGATCGGCACGAAATTCGAAATCAAGGGAACCTTCACGCTCCTGCAGAAGTAATGTGATACTTGTTGATTTGATACAATATCACTATAATTAACGCAAATTATTTTTTAGGAGATTCTTATGGCAAGAACACATTATATCGCTGGTAACTGGAAGATGAACACTTCCAAGGCAGAAGCAGTTGCACTCGCAACAGACCTCGTAGCTCAGCTCAAGGGAAAGACAAACAAGTTCATGATTGGTGTTCCATTCGTATACCTCGATGCAGTAGCACAGGTTGTAAAGGGATCAAACATCATCCTCGCAGCACAGGACTGTGCAGCAACAGACAACGGTGCACACACAGGTGAAGTTTCTTGCGCAATGCTCAAGGACATCGGATGCCAGTGTGTAATCCTCGGTCATTCAGAACGCCGCCACGAAATCGGTGAATCAGACGAACTCATCAACAAGAAGGTTCGCAAGGCTCTCGCTTCAGGACTCGAAGTAGACCTTTGTATCGGTGAACTTCTTGCAGAACGCGAAGCAGGAGAAGCAGAACAGGTTTGCGCATTCCAGCTTTCTGCAGGTCTCGCTGGCGTTACAGCAGAACAGATGAAGAACGTTACAATCGCATATGAACCAGTATGGGCTATTGGAACTGGCAAGACAGCTACTCCAGCTGATGCACAGGCTATCCACAAGTTCATCCGCGGATACATTGCAAAGCTCTACGACCAGAAGGTTGCCGATGAAGTGATCATCCAGTACGGTGGATCTATGAAGGCTGAGAACGCAAAGGATCTTCTTGCACAGGAAGACATCGACGGTGGTCTTATCGGCGGTGCATCCCTCAAGGCAGCAACATTCGTTCCAATCTGCGAATGCTAATCTGAATTGATTTAACCATACATAATACGGTAAGAAATGCATCTTTTGCTTGGATTAACAAGTGGAAGGTGCATTTTTTTTCCCCTAATTCATAATTCATAATTCATAATTCCACTTGAATATTTGGGGGTTATTCTTTATTATGTTTAAACTAATTTTTAAATAATTTATTTGGAGATAAAAATGGGTGTTGTAAAGACAGTTTTGCTCGTGGCATTTGTGATCGTTTGTATTCTTGCTATTCTTCTTGTTCTTGTTCAGAACGATGAAAGCAACGGTATGGGTTCTGCATTTGGTGGCGGAAACAGCGCAGCATTCGGCGCTCATTCAGGAAGCGTTCTCAAGAAGACAACAGGTGTTCTCGTAGTTCTTTTCTTTGTGATTACATTCGGTCTTGGACTTGTAAACAAGGCATCTGAAAAGGAAGACCTTTCTTCTACAGCTGCTGCAGTACAGGGTGAAACAAAGTCCGCAGAGGCAGAATCAGGCAACTGGCTTGAAAATGAAATCTCTGGTTCATCAGCTACAGTAGAACAGGCTGCTGAATAAAAAAAACATAATCGGGTTTGTCTTATGATTTTTAGCAAGGTTTTTTCTCCAAAAAGTGTTATACTTAACTTACAGAGCGAAGAAAAAGACGAACTTTTTGAGGAACTTGTGCAGGCAATCTACACTGCAAACCCGACTCTTGATCGTGAAGAAGCTCTTGCTTCTGTCCGTGAAAGAGAAAGCAAGATGTCTACTGGTATCATGCATTCCATTGGTGTGCCACACGGTAACAGTAAATCCGTAAAGGGGTGTATCGGTGCGGTAGGGATCAGCCGTCGAGGCATTGATTATGATGCCCTTGATGGACAGCCTGTACATTTTGTATTCATGCTGATCTGTGGAGAAGGTGAAGACGAGTTGCATCTTGAGGTTCTAAAGGAACTTGCTGTGGTTCTTCAGGACAAGCAGTTCATCGAAGAGCTGAGAGAATTAAAGGATCCTCAGGAAGTATACGATCTTCTATGTCGTTCTGAACAATAACCAGATAAAAGGTCGTGCATATGGCTGCAGAAGAAGTAGATTTGATTAAGCATCTTATTGATGTTGAACGCGAGGCTTCAGGCATCGTTCTTGAAGCTCAGAAAAAAGCCGACGCTCTTATTACTGAGGCAAAGTCCAAGGCTGACGAAGAATTTCATAATTCCTATTCAAGTTTGGTTGAAGAAGTCGAGTCCCAGGAAAATTCAACTAAAGAAAAAATCAATTCAAATCATAACGAAGAAATCCAGAACTATAAGAATAAGCTGAATGTGCTTGAGAAGAATCAATCTAGCTTTGATTCCCTCATGGATACAGTATTTTTTGCATAGGGCAGGTGACTATGGCTATGATGGATAAATCAGCCGCAGATTCTTATGTCTATGCAAAGGCGAGTGGAATGCTTGCAAGGTCCTATGTTGGCGACAAGGCCAGGGATTTGTTTTCGTTGCATTCCCTGCAGGAGCTGTGGTCCTTTCTCTTTAAAAAGGATGTTCCAGTTGTTCCAGAGGCATTGCTTGCAAGGGCATTGGAAACAGAGGCTTTTGATTCTTTCGTTTATCAGTATAAAAAACTCATTGAATGCTATGCAGAGCCAAAACCTGTTCTTACGGCATTGCTTCATGGCTATGACTATGAAAACCTTAAGGACATAGGTGCGGCTCTTTCTTTGAAGGAAACAAAGCTTCCTGAAATCAACCGTGTAAATCCTTTCAACTTGATCGATTATGATAAATGGCCAGACCTGAAAGCTATGACTGCAGGAAGTCCATTGGAATGGTATTCATCTCCAGTTGACATCAGGGAACAGCATCTGGTCAACCATAAGATAGACTGTCAGAATGTCATTGAAATCATCAAGGCCATCGAAAAGACAGAGATGTCATGCCGCAAGGATATAAAGAAGCTTATTTCAGAAAAACTTATCATTGACAATATTGTTTGGGCAATTCGTCTCAGGTTGTATTATAATATGACAAGGGAGGAGATAGTTCCTTTGCTTGCCTATTCTACGGAAGAGAAGAAAGGGAACGACTATCTTGTCCAGGACGCTCTTAAGATCCTGGATTTTCCTCTTGATGACTACGACAGCTGGAAAAAATGGAAATACAGCAGCCTGCTTAATCCTCATGAGGATGGTGCGGTCTGGACGGTGGATCCGCGATGGATTTCAATGGCTTTCAAGACTGTCTACGTAGGCAAGGCAAGAAGACTGTTCCATCAGTATCCTTTTACCTGCTGTCCTATGGTATGCTGGTTCATAATAAAACAGGATGAACTGGATAACATCAGAACAGCTTCCGAAAGCCTAAGGCTCAACATTGAGTCGGCACAGGCAATGAGGACTGTTGGAATTATGGAGGTGAACAATGGCTAGAACAACTGCGATGCGTCTTATTGAATTGATGATCTTTCGCCAGGATATTCATCAGGTATTGAAGTACCTTGGTGAGATGGGGGATTTCCAGTTCCAGCAGGATTTCAGCATTTCATCCGATTCAAAGGTAAGCAATCAGGATCAGGAAATTTTCGACAGCCTTCAGCAGGCTAGGACAAATCTTGGCCTTGATGATCTTGTTGGGTTAAAGGGAGCTCTTTGCCTTCCAGTTGAAGAGGACAAGGATATCGCTGATAAAATCATTACGACTGTAGCAAAGCTCCACGAAGATGAGCTTGCCGCAGCGGAAAAAGAAAAGCGTGCGACTTCTGAATATAAGGAAGCGTTGGCATTTTCAAATCTTCAGGTTTCTTATTCTGACCTTGAATCCCTTTCTTTTCTCACTCTCAGAGTAGGTAAGATTGATCCTTCAAAATTCGATGAGCTTAAAAAGAGGGCGGGAATCAGAGCTACGATCGTAGCCTTGGGCGATGACAAATCTAGGATTCTTGCTGCCTCATCAAAGAAAGCCCGTTTTGCTTTGGATGGAGAACTCAAGGAATGCGGTTTTGTTGAGATTGAGATTCCAAAGGACTTTAAGGGAATTCCTGAAGATGTTCTTTCTACATTGAAGGCCAATTCTGAGAAGGCAAAGTCTGGCCTTGAAGAAATCCAGACAGAAAGAAAGAATTACGGTGAAACCCACAAGGATGAACTTTACAGGCTCCTTCAGTGTTACTGCATCGCCAAGCAGATTACAGAAGTTGAAAACAACCTTGAGTCCACAGAATATATCTATAGGATTACAGGCTGGATTCCTGCATACGAAACAAAGGAAGTTTCAAAGAAAATCGACGAGATTACCTCCAGCCGTTCAGCAGTAAGGGAATATCTTCCTTCTGAGGTTCCTTCTGTTTTGTCTGGAGAGGAAAAGGTTCCTGTTCAGGTTAAGCATGGTGCCGTCATCAAGAATTTTGAACGCATGATTTTCAGCTACGGTTCGCCTTTGTATGGAACGATCGATCCAACGCCTTTTGTTGCCGTGTTCTTTACGATTCTCTTTGGTATTATGTTCGGTGATGCAGGTCAGGGGCTTTGTTTCCTCATCATCGGTATTCTATGCTGTCTTAAGAAAATCAAGATTTCTGGTTGGGAAAAGTTTGGACCTGTTTTCTGCTGCATAGGTATAAGCTCTACGATAATGGGTCTTCTTACAGGGGAATTCTTTGCCAACGAAAAGATTCTAGAACCGTTTGGGCTTTGGGCTACAGGGCTCTTTGGACATCCTCATGCACCTATACTGCACATGATGCCTTCCAGCGATCCTCATTCCATAACAAGAATGTTCTCGTTCTTTGGATTTACAATCGGCGTAGGTTTCCTCATCAATACCTGTGGTCTTTTGATCAACATCATAAACCAGATTTCGTTAAAACGATGGGGTCGTGTTCTGTTCGGCAAGACTGGAATTTCTGGCGCCGTATTCTTCTGGTATGTGGTGGCTTTTGGCATCCGCATCGCTTTCTTCAAGCATGTTCCTCAGGTATATGATTATATGATCATTCTCGGTACTCTTTTGATTTCTGCCTTCGGTGAACCTTTGGAGCGACTTATTGAAGGGGAACGTCCAGTCCTTGAAAATGGAATTCTTGCGGCTGTCATCGCCGCAGTGGTGGAAATAATTGAGATTGTTTCTTCATACCTTTCCAATACCGTCAGCTTTGTCCGTGTAGGTGCCTTTGCCCTTGCGCATGCTGTACTTGGATACATCATCAATTCCCTCGTTGAAATTACACCAGGTCCTGGAGGACTTGTTGTTGCCATTGTTGGAAATGCAATCGTCGTTGTCCTCGAAGGAATGATTGTTGCAATTCAGGTAGTCCGTCTGCAGTACTATGAGTTCTTCTCAAAGTTCTTCAGCGAGACTGGTCGTGAATTCAAGCCATTCAGATTTGAATATAGATAAACTAACATATAGGAGTATTTTTATGAACAAGAAATTTATCACAGTTTTGACAACTTTGATGGTGATGGGTGCTGCATGTCTTTTTGCAGAAGATGCAGAAAAAGCACAGGCTGCTGCAGCTGGTGCTGGTAGCGCAATCAAGTACATTGCCGCTGCTATTGCTGTAGGTATTGCATGTATCGGTGGTGGTACAGCTGTTGGTAAGATCGGTAGCGCAGCTATGGGTGCCATGGCAGAAAACGCAGAACTTTCAGGTAAGGCTCTTCCATTCGTAGGTCTTGCAGAAGGTATCTGTCTCTGGGGCTTCCTTGTTGCTCTCTTCATCATCATCATGTAATTGCTGCTGAACGACATTTAGCATGAATTATTTTGTAATCGGCGAACGGGAACTGGTTCTTGGCTTCAACCTGGTTGGAGTTCAGGGGCAGCCCGTAAGCAATCGGCAGGAAGCATTAGATTCCTTCAACCTGCAGACAGGTCAGGTAAAGGACATGCGTGCTTCGGTCGAATCGGAAAGACCAAAGGTTCTCATTCTTACGGAAGATGTTGCCGATATGCTTGCAGAAGAAATTCGCTCTTGGCAGATGAAGGGCAGATCTCCTTTGATTGTAGAAATACCTGGGTTGAATGGACATATTCCTGGTCGAAAGACCCTTACGGATTCCATCAGGGAAGCCGTGGGAATCAATGTCTGATATTTGCTCCCACCGTCAGGTTTGTGGATGCACCTTTTTACTTTGGTTTTAATTTTTTTATAGGTTGAAGTTTATGGAAGAATTACGTTCAACAGATGTCCTTGACAGGGAAATCCGTGCTGATAGTGAAAAGAAAGCCGAGAAGATCCTTGCAAGAGCAGAAGAAAATGCAAAGGCAATTCTCAGCGAAGTCCAGGAAAGACTGGTAAAGGCTAAGGACGATATTGATGCCGCCTCAAGAAAGCGTCTTGATGTCCTTGAGAAGAATCTCGATGCCTCACTTCCATTGGAAAAGCAGCGCTATCTGGTTTCATTCATCAACGATTCAGTTGTGGAAGCCATGAAAAATTATCTTGAAAACCTTGATTCCTCAAAGAAGGAACAGATCATAGAAAATCTTGTTAAGAAGGCAAGGGAAATAACAGGAGACGCAAAAGTATCTGCCCTTGCATGC
This sequence comes from Treponema sp., assembly GCF_045641405.1. GTDB lineage: Bacteria > Spirochaetota > Spirochaetia > Treponematales > Treponemataceae > Treponema_D. Next base: position 38,867 of record NZ_JAZUGX010000017.1, on the reverse strand, counting down.
GGTAGCCTGTCCAAGACTAGCGCAGAAAAAATACTCAAGAATGTATACGGTCAGTCATGCATCGGTGTTGAGGTAAAAACAAAGTCAGGTAATGAGGTTGAAAGCCTCTTTGATTACGGTGTCATTGTTTCAACAGAAGACAAGAGGATTACCTGCCGTCTTACACTTGAAGAAAAAACAAATGAAATACTCAGCCAGAAAAGGGAACAGCTTGCGTTGGCTCTGTTTGGCGGGAGGTTGCCTGAATGATTACAGGTAGAATTACACGCATATCAGGTCCTATTGTCTATGCGGAAGGTCTTGAAAAGTGCGGCCTTTACGATGTTGTTGATGTAGGCGAAAAGAAGCTTATTGGTGAAATCATTCGCCAGAATGAAGGCATGGCGACTATCCAGGTTTATGAGGACGTAAGCGGAATGCATATCGGTGAATCCGTAGTGTCAAATGAACGTCCATTGTCGGTAAAACTTGGTCCAGGTCTTGTCGGAACGATCTACGATGGTATCCAGCGCCCTCTTAAAGAAATGTACGAGGACAAGGGGGCTTTCCTTCTTCCTGGTCAGCGCACGTCTCCAATTGATGAAAGCAAGAAATGGGAATTTGTTCCTGCAGCAAAGGAAGGTGATTCGATCGCTCCAGGTTATGTTCTTGGTACAGTCCAGGAAACAGGTTCCATCGTTCATAAGATCATGGTTCCGCCCACAATAAAAGGTAAGACTCTTGCGGTCTTCAAGGGGGCAGGCTCCTACACAGTGGAAGATGTAATCGGTACGACAGAGTTGGGCGAAGAGCTTAAGCTTTCTCATTACTGGCCTTTAAGAAAACCTCGTCCTTTCCTTGAAAAGCTTGAGGTCAATCAGCCTTTGGTTACAGGTCAGCGTGTAATCGATGTTTTCTTCCCGCTTTCAAAGGGTGGTACTGCCGCAATTCCTGGTGGATTCGGTACAGGAAAGACAATGACCCAGCATGCCGTTGCCAAGTGGTGTGATGCCGATCTCATCGTCTATATCGGTTGCGGTGAACGCGGAAACGAAATGACTGATGTTCTTACGGAATTCCCGACTTTGATTGACCCAAGGACAGGACGTTCCCTCATGGAAAGAACAATCCTCATCGCAAATACTTCAAACATGCCTGTTGCAGCCCGCGAGGTTTCCCTCTATTCAGGTATTACTCTTGCTGAGTATTACCGCGACATGGGACTTCATGTTGCAATCATGGCGGACAGTACCTCCCGTTGGGCAGAGGCCTTACGCGAGCTTTCTGGACGTATGGAGGAAATGCCTGCGGAAGAAGGTTACCCTGCATATCTTCCAACCCGTCTTGCAGAATTCTATGAACGTGCAGGTAGGGTAAATACCCTATGCCAGAAGGAAGGTTCGGTTTCCGTCATCGGTGCTGTAAGTCCAGCTGGCGGTGATTTCTCAGAACCTGTTACTCAGCATACAAAGCGCTTTATCCGTTGCTTCTGGGCTTTGGAACGCGAACTTGCCAATGCCCGTCATTATCCCGCAATTGGATGGATCGATTCATATTCAGAATACGCATCGGAAATAAAGGAATGGTGGGATAAGTTTGATCCTGCTTGGGCTTCTGTACGCATCAAGGCTCTTGACCTTCTAAAAAAGGAACAGAGACTGCAGCAGATTGTACGTCTTGTAGGAGCCGATGCTTTGCCTGAAAGCGACCGTCTTGTGCTTATTGTCTGTGAAATGATTAAGAATGGCTTCCTTCAGCAGAATGCCTTTGACGATATTGATGCATATTCGGTTCCTGCAAAGCAGCTTGATATTCTTCTCCTTATAATGAATTTCTATTCAAGTGCTCTTGAAGTTGTTAAGAATGGTTGCCCGCTGATGAAAATTTCAGAGCTTCCTGTGCGTAATGAAATCGTTCGTGCAAAGAGTACAGTTCCAAATGATAAGCTTGATATGCTCAAGACGATCGGAAGCCATCTTGACGATCAGATGGCGGAGCTTAAGCGCATGTACCGCAAGGAGGGACTCTAAGTGAAAGGTATTGAATACGCAGGTCTTGAATCTGTAGATGGACCTATTGTTGTAGTAAAGCGCAGTGAAAACTCCTCTTATGATGAAGTTGTATATGTCCGTGATAAATTCGGCGAAAAGCGTACAGGTAGAATCATTGATCTGAATGAAGAATCTGCCGTTGTACAGATTTTCGGTACTACAACAGGCCTTGATCTTACAAGCGCTACCGTTGAATTCCTTGAAGAACCTATGGAGCTCCGTGTCGGTAAAGGTCTTCTTGGCCGTATTTTCAACGGACTTGGAAAGCCTATCGACGGGTATCCTGAGATTATCAGTGATAAAAAAGTCAACGTTAACGGATGTCCAATCAATCCTTATGCCCGTGTCTATCCAAGGGACTTCATCCAGACTGGTATTTCTTCCATCGATGGAATGAATACTCTTATCCGTGGACAGAAGCTTCCTATTTTTAGCGGTAACGGTCTCCCACACAACAAGCTTGCAGCCCAGATCATCCGTCAGGCAAAGCTTAAGGGAAGCGACGAAGATTTCGTTATGGTTTTTGCCGGCATGGGTATCAAGTACGATGTTTCGCAGTTCTTCAAGCATACCTTCGAAGAATCAGGCGTTCTGTCAAAGGTTGTAATGTTCCAGTCCTTGGCTGACGCACCTTCTATTGAACGTATCATCACACCTCGCTGTGCCCTTACAGCCGCAGAATACCTTGCCTACGAATGCAACATGCATGTTCTCGTTGTAATGACAGACATGACAAACTACTGCGAAGCCCTCCGTGAAATTTCAACAACTCGCGGAGAAGTACCTGGCCGTAAGGGATATCCTGGATATCTTTATTCAAACCTTGCGGAACTCTACGAAAGAGCAGGAAAGGTTCAGGGATCTACAGGTTCAATTACGCAGATTCCAATCCTTTCCATGCCTAACGATGATATTTCGCATCCTATTCCAGACCTTACAGGTTATATTACGGAAGGACAGATTGTTCTTGACCGTGAAATGAGTCAGAAGGGCATGTATCCTCCTGTTGCAGGACTTCCATCGCTTTCCCGCCTTATGAAGGACGGTATCGGTGACGGCATGACCCGTGAGGACCACGCTCCTGTTTCTAGCCAGCTTTTTGCCGCCTACAGCAAGGTTAAGACAATCCGCAACCTGGCTTCCATCATCGGTGAAGAAGAACTCAGTCCTTTGGATCAGCTTTACCTTAAGTTTGGAAATGAACTTGAAGCAAAGTTCTTTACCCAGGGTGAATACGAAGACAGAAGCATTGAGGAAACCCTTGATCTTGGCTGGAAACTCCTTTCAATCCTTCCACGCGAGGAACTCTACCGTATCAAGGATGAGCTCATCGACAAGTACATGGCTAATTCAGAAAAGGAAATAAATGGCTAAACTTAACATTGCGCCTACAAAATCCAATCTTCTCAACATAAAGGAACAGCTGGCTATTTCCACCGAAGGATATGATCTGCTTGAACAGAAGCGGGAGATTCTTGTAATGGAGCTTATGCGTATCGTTGAAAGGGTCAAGCTTCTTGAAGTGGAGATGGATAAATGCGCCGATAAGGCCTATCCTGCCTTGAAGACAATGCTCCTTAAGGTCGGAGGAGACCGTGTTGAACGCATAGCCCACGGTGTTGAGTACGACTATGAGATAACAAAGAAGCCTGTAAGCATCGGAGGTATGACATTTACTACCATCGATGTAAACCTTCCGCAAAGGCAGCTGTTTTCTTCCTTCCGTGGATCCTTTGCCGACAGCGATGAAGTCATGGCGGATTTCTTTGAGTACCTTTCCCTCATAACCCGTATGGCAAGCATAAGGACAATCGCATGGAGGTTGGCGCTGGAAGTCAAGAAAACCCAGCGTCGTGTAAATGCCCTCGATAAGATGGTCATTCCTCAGGATAAGGAAACCGTTAAATACATTGAAAGTGTCCTTGAAGAAAGGGAACGCGACAATATATTCGTAATGAAATCCTTGAAAAAAAGGCAGGGTTCAAAATAATAGAATGTTAAAATCACTTTTCCAGAAGGTCCTGGTGGCATACAACGGATCAAAATCCTCTCTAAATGCTGTGCTCTATGGAATCATGATGGCAAAAGTCTACAAATGCAGCCTTAAGATCGTATATGTAGTAGATACAGCTTCCATCAAACAGCTGACCATCTCAAAATTCATGGTGGCAGATGAAGCTGAGAAAATTTCAATCAATCTTGAAGAAGACGGAAAGAAAAACCTTGAATATTGTAGTGGCCTTGCCAAGCAGAAGGGTATAAAGGTCGAGACAGAGGTCCTGCACGGTGTCGTCTGGTCGGAAATCATCAGGGCTGCGGATTCCTGGAAGTCGGATCTGATTCTTCTTGGGGGATTGAGCGATAACAACGATTTATATTCTTCCCATGCAAACGTTTCAAAGCAGGAAAGTGAGATCATCGGAAGTGCTCACTGTTCAGTCATGGTTGTCAGGGATCAATATATGGAACATAAATTCCGCATGTCCTAATTTTATAACATTAGGTTAATTAATCTTTTTCTTTTTTTTACACTTTCCTTTTTTTTGTCAAATTCTGCCTTATAATTTCTGTTATGAGAGTATTGTTTATCGACGATGACGTAAGGTCTTCCCAGATTGCTTCTGAGCTTTTAAAGAAGAATAAATTTGGGGTGGACAAGGCTTTTTCTGGAGAAGAAGGGCTTAAATACGCTTTGTCAGGAAATCATGACATCATAATTCTTGAAAATAAACTGCCTGACATGGATGGAATGTCCCTTGTGCAGAAAATCAGGAGCTCTGGAGTCGGTGTGCCCATAATGTTTCTTTCCGAAAAGGTAGAGGATAAGGATGTTGTAGGTGGTCTATATGCGGGTGCCGATGATTATCTCAAGAAACCATATAATCCTGATGAATTTATTGCACGTGTCTATGCTCTTACTAGAAGAAAGGGTGAAATCCGTAGTGAAAAGCTTACTTTTGGAGATTTTGTTCTGGATAGGACCGCCTGTGAAATCCAGAATACTGAAGGTGAATCCATAAAGCTTTCACTCAAGGAACTGCTCATAGTTTCTCTCCTGTTTGAAGCTCCGAAACAGATCATCCGCAAGGAAGACATCATCGACAAGATATGGGGTGGTGACAGCGATGCTGAATACAACAACGTGGAAGTATATATTTCTTTCCTCAGAAAAAAAATGGAGCAGCTTAAGGTCCATGTAGTCATAAGGACTGCACGAGGGCTTGGCTATTCTCTTGAAGAATTGAATTAAAGAAAAGGGGTTGTCCAATAAGTATGTTTACGGTAGTTGCGCATGTCGAAACCACCATGCCATAAGCTTATGGAACATCCCCTTTTTTTATATGCCTTAGATTTTAGAAGCTTGTCTTAAATCCTACAGAAGCTGTGAAAGCATTTCTCGGAGTTTCATTGAATTCACTTGTGTCAAGGGAGAATGAAGCCGTAACGACGCCACCAAAAACTTCCATGTTTGCATGAGGCGTAAGTATGAATGCCTTCTTTGCCGATTTGATCGTCTCGACAGGTTCATCCTTGAGCTCGCTGTTGTTTATGTCTGTCATTGCGACAGTAGCGTGGATTCCAGCTGTTATCTTTGTCGATCCTACATAGAGATTTTCATTCACCAGGTTAAAGTTGCAGCCAAGGATGTTCTCTGCCAATGGGTGTGATGCCAGAAGTGTCCTTAAGTAGATCATGTCCCTTGCTGTCTGTGCTGGAAAGTTGAAGATTGAAGGATTGAAGTAGAAGTCGGAAACAGGTAGTCTTGGCTCAACGAGCAGGTAGAGATCCTTCATGTTGAATGAATTGTCGCTTGTTTCACATTTCTTGAGTATGATCTTGTCGATTCCAAGCTGCGTGTAGAGCATTAATGATTTCTTGCGTCCAAAAAGAGCGTTGATGCCTGCGTGCATCTGGATTTCCTTGATGGAAATAAGGTCGTCTGAACCTTCATCCTTTGATTCCACTGGGAATGAGAATCCTGCAAGGGTATCTACTGTAAGGTATTCAAAGATTCCTGCGTAGCGAAGGTCAAAGTTGACGGCGCTGTTGTTTTTTTCGGGGCCCTGGTTTGCCTTGTTTTTATAGAAGGAAATGGCAAATGCGTTGTCTCCTTCAATATGGGCTGTATAGGAGGCTCCAAGGGAATAGATGGGGTGGATGGAGGTGCCTTCAATTCCGTGATAACTTTCTGTTAAGTTTGAGCTTATCTTTGCGATGCCGAACTGTCTCTGGAGAAAGAGGTCAGATCCAAAAGGCTCATAGTTTCCCTTGAAAAGGGTCAGGTAGTGTGATGCTGAACTTGAGGTTGTCTTGTATGTTGCGGAAAGTTCCTCGACTCTGAAGATAGCGTTGTGGTCATCCATCTGTTCTTCAAAAACGCTGTCGCTCAGAGTGTAGAATTCTCCTCGTAGAAAAAGCTTTCCAGAAAAATCAAACTGTCCTGCAAAATATGATTCTGCATGTGCCTTGGGATCGAATTTTTCTGCTTCCCTGTCGTTTCCTATGGTCGTAAGGAATCCTGTTGTTCCGCTGAAGAATGGCTTTTCAAATTCAAATGAGAAGGCTGCCGCTGCCATCAAAGAAAGGGCTGCTGCACAAAGTGTTCGTTTCAAATTATCCTCCAAAGGCAGAAAGAATCCACCTCTAATGAAATTTTCGGATAAAAAAGGGAAAATTTGAGCGATTTATATAGAAGAATGAATGATTAAAAAAAACTTAAAAAAGTATAAGTCAAACTTGAATTATGAAAATTTTCAGATTACAATATAAAGTATGAGTGATTATCTTGACGCTAATAATGAAGAACTTCTCAAGGATTTTTTTGCCGAAGCTGAACAGCAGGTAGAAACTCTGGAAAGCAATATTCTGGTAATTGAGAATGATCCTTCTAACCATGATGCAATTGATGAAATTTTCCGTGCGGCTCATACTTTAAAAGGCGGCTCTGCTACTGTTGAAATGACAGAGCTTGCAAGCTTTTGTCATGACGTAGAAGATTTGCTCGATGCATTGAGAGGAAATTTAGTTGAAGTTACTGAACCTATCGTTGACACTCTGCTTACTTCAATCGATACGATCAAGTCCATGCTTGAGGCTAGAAGCAACGGTTCCATCTATGATGGAGATATTGCACCTCTCGTGGAAAAAATCAATTCCTATATTCCTGCAAAGGAAAAGAAAGACAAGAAGAAGAGTGGTGTGACACTTCCTGCGGGAATGGTAGGCGCAAAGCCTGCTCCAGCTCCAGAGCCTGTGGCACCTGCCGCTCCTGCTGCCGTTGATAATGGCATGCCACCGTTGCCTGCTCTTTCTGAGGATGAATATGCAGAACTCAAGGAAGCAGTCGGTGACGGTCAGAAGCTCTGGACGGTAAACGTTACTTTTGATGAATCCAATCCGATGAACAGTGTCGGTGGCATCCAGGTGTTTGCTGCACTCAAGAACTGTGGTACCGTCCTTAAGACTGTTCCAGATTTTGAAGCACTTTATGAGGATGAATTCCACCCTCAGGTTGTATATTATGTTTCGGCTTCGTGTGAAGGCGGTGATCTTGAAGATGCTGCTTTCCTTGACGATGTAACCACAGCGGTAGATGCCCAGCCTGCCAACGGTCCGTCCGCCAGTGCTTCGGCTACAGCTTCAGCTCCTGCTGTTGCTCCAGCCCTTGCCGCAGCTCCTGCTCCTGCTCCGACACCTGCTCCCGCAGCACCTGTTGCTGAAGCTCCTGCTCAGGATTCCGCTCCAGCCGCAGAACCAGAGGCCCAGGCTTCAGAGGCGCCAAAGACAGAATCAAAGAAGCCTGCCGCTGCTACGGGACATGCAACTCAGACAGGTTCGATCCTTCGTGTTGACTCTAAGCGCGTAGACAACCTTATGAACCTTGTTTCTGAAACGGTCATCACAAAGGCAGCCTTCAACCAGAATGGTCTTCATATGGCGGACCTTCAGGTTAAGCTTCAGGCACTCAACAATACATTTAAGGAAAAACAGCATCGCCTTATGGAAGCAATTCCAAAGTACCTTGAACAGCTTCAGGATGGAACTTCGATGAAGGAAATCCGCCAGAAGTATGCAGAAGACTTTGGCTCGATCGTCAACTGGTTCGATGCTTTTGAAAACGACTTTAAGATTTCATCTACAAAATATCGCTCTACGACACAGAACTTGGGACGTATCTCAAGTGAACTTCAGGAAGGCGTAATGAAGATCCGAATGGTTCCTATCGGAACCATCTTCAACCGTTTCCCTCGTGTTGTTCGCGACCTTAGCCGTGATCTTGGACGCAAGGTAAACCTTGTCATAGAAGGTGAAGAGACAGAACTTGATAAGACTGTCGTTGATGATCTTCTTGATCCGATCATGCACTGTGTACGCAATTCCGTTGACCATGGTATTGAAACACCGGAAGAACGCGCAGCTGCAGGCAAGGATGAAACAGGTACACTTATCCTTAAGGCTTCAAACGAAGGCAACATGATCGTTATCGACATCATTGATGATGGTCAGGGAATTGAAGTTGAAAAGGTTCGCAACAAGGCAATCCAGAAGGGACTCATCAGTCCAAACAAGGTTCTTTCTAACCAGGATGCATATAACCTTATCTTCCTTCCAGGCTTCTCTACAAGCGACAAGATCAGCAATGTCTCTGGACGTGGTGTTGGTCTCGATGTAGTAAAGACGATGGTTGAAAAGCTTAAGGGTACGATCAGTGTTACAAGTGAGAAGGGTAAGGGATCGAAGTTCTCTATCAGACTTCCACTTACATTGGCGATTATTCAGGGTCTTTTGGTTCGTGTCGGAAAGGAAGTTTACTCTATCCCTATCGCAAACGTTATCGAAAGCCAGCGCGTAAAGAAAGAGAACATCAATACAATCGATAACTATGAGGTTCTCAATGTTCGAAATGAAGTCATCTCGATCCTCCGTCTTGGTAGACTTTTCAATATCAGAAAGACGGACGAAGACGAGTATTGCTTTATCGTTATCGTAGGTTCAGCAGAAAAGAAAATCGGTGTCATGGTAGACGCTCTTATAGGTGAAGAAGATGTGGTTATCAAACCGCTTGAATCCCAGTTCACTTCTTCTCCTGGAATTGCAGGTGCTACAGTTCTTGGTGACGGTTCCGTTTCTCTTATTGTTGATGTTAACCAGCTTCTTGAGCTTGGCGTAAAGCAGGAACTTGATGCTCAGCAGATCCGTGAAGCAGAAGCAATGAAGTCTTCTGCAAGAGGCTAAGGAGAGATATTATGGCAACAATTCAGGAAAGACTTAGCGTTCTTGCAAATACAATCGACAGAGCTGATGATTTAACAAATGAACAGCTCAACGAAGAAAAGAAAAAGATCTCTGTTGTAGATTATAAGATGGTTACTTTTTCACTCGCTGGAAAAGACTATGCCATCGATATCATGAAGGTAAAGGAAATAGCAAAGGCAGGACATTTTACATATGTTCCAAACGCACTTCCTTTTGTTCTCGGTGTTTACAATCTTCGTGGTGACATCATCCCGATCATTGACCTGAGACTTTTCTTCAACAGTTCAGTACCTGAGCATGATGAAAATTTTCTTGAGAACATGCTCATCGTTACTGTCGGTGAACAGACCTTCGGTGTCGTCGTTGATGCCATCGATAAGGTTGTAGGGATCCAGAAAAGCTCGATTCAGCCACCACATCCGTTGTTTGGAGACATAAACATCAAGTATATCTATGGTGTCGTAGAGGCAGAAAACAGCCTTTATGTTCTTCTTGACATCGACAGAATCTTTGGCGTACGTACTCCTGAAGAGGAACGTGAGCTTGCGGAGACTGCAAAGGCACAGATGAAGATGAGGGAAGAGGCTGTTGCGGAACAGAGGGCTGCTCAGCAGGCTGCATTGGAGGCTTCTGCAAAGGAAGATGCTGCCAAGGCTGAAGAGCTCAAGGAAAAGAGGGCAGAAGATGACCTTAGGTTCATTGGAAATTCTCTTGCTACCTTCAAGAAATTCAGCGTTAATTCCCTTACAGAAGCATGGATAAAGGATCGCTATGAAGAATGGGTAAAGGAGAAGGGTGAAGGAAATACTCAGCTTCAGAATGAAAGCGATGCAGAGAAATTCCTTGCTCCGTTCTATTCTAAGTTTACAGGCACATGGTGGTCTGAAGAATATGCAGATGAAGTCTTGAAGGCTCTTCCTGAGAATTCCGCAAAGAACATCGTTGTTTGGAACCCAGGCTGCGGCAAGGGATATGAGACATATTCTCTCGCATGTATTCTCAAGAAGCGTTATCCAGGTGCAAAAATCAGAGTCTATGGTCATGATACAGACCTCCTCAGCGTCTCAAACGCACCTCTGATGAATCTAACAGATGAAGCAAGTACAAGCTGGTATCAGCCATATACAACAAGAACTGCCAGCGGAGACTATACATTCTCAAAGGAAATAAAGGATGAGATTATGTTTGAGTACCACGACTGCGTGAACACAAACAACCTTCCACCTATTGATATTGTATTCTCGCGTGATTTGCTTTCTTTCCTTCCAGAATCTTCACAAAATACAGTTTTAACTGAATTTAATGAGAAATTGAAGGGAAATGGTATTATAATTGTAGGTGAAAACGAAGATATCTCGGTTACAGGTCTTAAGAAGGCTGAAGGCAAAGTAACGGTATATTCAAAGGAATAGTTTTTCCTATTAGTTTTGCTAAAAGAAATTTTTCCAGGGGGAATTAAATGAGAGTAGAGTACATTAATCCGTTTGTTGAAACTTCCTATAGAGTTCTAAAGGAAGTTCTTGAAGGTGCCGAAGTAAAAAGAGGAGACCTTTATCTTAAGTCGACAGCTATGCCTGTTATGGGTGTCGCTGCTCTTGTCGGTCTTGCAGGTGACGTTGAAGGACGTGTTCTTTTTGACATGTCGTTTGAAACAGCACTTAACATTGCTTCAAAGATGAACTATGAAACAATGACAAAATTTGATGATATGGCTAAGGCTACAATCAGTGAGCTTGCTAATATCATCACAGGTCAGGCTGTAACAAAGCTTCATGAGCTTGGATTTAAGTTTGACCTTACACCACCAGCACTTTTTGCAGGTGAAAACATGGAAATTGCTGCTTTGGGTGGAACTTCTGAAAGCGTAGAAGCTCTCATCGTTCCTCTTGAAACAGAGTGTGGCAAGATTGAAGTTAACGTTGCAATCAGAGAACGCGCAAATTAAAGGAGCATAGAATGAAAACAAAAGAAGATTTTCCATCAGTCAACGCACGTCCTCCAGAGGGAGAAAGAGTAGACGGAACAAAGTACCGCGTACTCGTTGTTGATGATTCGATGTTCGTTGCTAAGCAGCTTACACAGATCCTCACAAGCGATGGCTATGAAATCGTTGCTACTGCTGCAGATGGAAAAGACGGAGTAGACAAGTACAAGGAACTCTGTCCAAATGTAGACCTTGTAACAATGGATATTACTATGCCTCGCATGGATGGTATCACAGCTCTCGAGCAGATCATTGCATTTGACAAGAATGCCCGTGTAGTTATGGTAAGTGCTCTTGGTAAGGAAGAACTTGTTAAGAAGTCTCTCCTTGCTGGTGCAAAGAATTATATCGTTAAGCCTTTGGACCGCAAGAAGGTTCTTGAACGCATCAGCGCTTCATTGAAATAGTCCGATTCCATTGGATTGCATTAAACGGTTCTGAAACATGTTTTTCAGGACCGTATTTGTGTTTTAAATAGCCTTTAAGGCTTCCTAATCTTTAATTCCAATAACTTCTTCCCTGTCAGCTTTGTTCCTCGAGATTGCGGTTCATTTTTTTTAACAGGGATAGAAGCTGTGTCTTTTCTTCCTCAGAAAAATCTTTGTAGCAGGCTTCCAGCAATTGCCTTGAGATTCCGCCTGTGATTGAATTGTATTTTCTTCCCTCGTCGGTAAGCGATATATATTTTTTTCTGCTGTCATTCATGCAGTTTTCCGTCTTGACCAGACCTTTTTCAAGAAGCTTTTTTATGAGGACCGTAGTAGTGGACTTGTTCCTGTTGATTTTAGCGGATATGTCGCCCATGGTCATTCTGTCGTTTTCGGAAAGGATGAAAAGGATGAATCCGTGGGATGAAACAAAGCTGTCTGACTTGGAAAGCTTTTTGTTCAAGAAATCAGCTGAAGCGGAGTGAATGTGGGAGATAAGCGAAACAACTGAATCAACATCATAATCCATAGCTTTTATTCTATCCTTAAGAATGAAAAATTGCAATTTTCAGGGTTTCTCATTATTATGTCATCATGTTTGGATTTTTTTTCAAGAAGAATTTATGCGATGTCTGGGACAATCTTTTTTACGTTGTCATAACCAATTTCTTTTCACTCATTGTTCTTTTTGGTGCAGTCATGGCATATAGATATGAACTGCTCTTGGAAATGAATGAGGTTTGGAGAAAGCCTCTCTTCCTTGGAACATTCATAGTCGTTTCCATTCTTGTCTGCACTGTTGCTTTTGCAGGTGGGGAAAATGCATACAGCGTGGCAAAGTTCAATGCCCCTCGATATGGAGATTTTTTTGGAAAGCTGCTTCGTTCCTTGAAGGACGGTGCCATGATCGGTCTTTTCATCGGTGTCGTTGCTGCTGTTGCTGTTGTAAGCATTCCATTTTACTTCAGCATGTGGAAGCCTGCTGATGGATCTACGGGAAGTATTGTCTGGCTGGGATTCATCATCCTTATCTTCTGGTTTCTTTTTGCTACTTTTTTTGCGCTGCAGTGGTATATGCCTGTCCGCATCATCATGAAGAACGGATTTTTCAAATGCCTTAAGAAAAGCTATCTGCTTCTTCTGGACAACATGGGATTCAGCTTTGCCCTTGCTTTCCTGAACCTTCTCAACGCACTTCTTACCGTTGTGACCTTTGGGTTGTATCCTGGAATGACTGGAGTCATGATAACCAACATGAACGCCCTCAGGATGAGGATGTATAAGTATGATTGGCTTGAGGTCAACCCAGATCTTTCCCTGGAGGATCGTAAGGATGTGCCTTGGGATGATCTTCTTGCCAAGGACAGGAAAATTCTTGGCACAAGACCATTGAAGAGCTTCATTTTCCCTTGGAAGGAATAGATATATTGCAATTGCAATTCTTGACAAAAAACCGTAAAGAATGCAAAATACAGTATCCAATGTAAAATCGTACTTTAGGGGTTTAAAAATGGAAGACGATATCCTTACTATTGAAGAGGTAGCTAGTTATCTCCGTGTCAGTGAACGTACAGTATACGACTGGGCACAGAAGGGCGAAATTCCTAGTGGTAAAATCGGTACAGTATGGAGATTCAAGAAGTCTGAGATTGAAAAGTGGGTCAATGAACGACTTTCTTCTTCAACTAAGTCTTCTTCAGATATAGTTGTTCAGATAAAGAACATTCTTTCGCCTGAACGCATCGTGTTCATGAATCATCAGACAAAGCATGACAGCCTTGTTCAGCTTGCCCAGAATCTCGCAACAGCTCCTCAGGTCAAGGATGCTAAGGAGCTTGAAGTAGAAATTCTTAAGCGTGAAGAGCTTATGTCTACATCCATCGGTCGTGGACTTGCGATTCCTCATGTACGCCTTTCGTCCGTTACAGATCTTGTCATGTCTGTTGGTATTTCAAAGTGCGATATCATTGACTTCCAGCCAATCGATGAGACACCTGTTCGTGTAATGTTCATGATCGGAGCTGCCTTCAACCAGCACAGCTACTATCTTAAGACCTTGTCCCACTTGAGTACAAAGCTCCGTGAACCAGATCTTTACAAGAAGCTTCTTGATGCCCAGTCGCCAATGGAAGCATATAATCTTCTCATTCAGTAAGACTGAATCATGTATGGAAAAGGCTAGACATTGGTGAAATGGCTTCACCTGCGTCTAGCCTTTGTTTTTATGGTAAAGATACTGGAATCCACTTGGTTGAATCTGCCTGGGTTCCGTCGATTTTTCCCCAGGTTATGTCTTTTGCTGTGGTCTCGCCTGTAAGGTAAAGCTTTCCGTTCACGCTGAATCCGAATCCAGGATGGTCTGAAACAAGTCCTGCTATTGCATGGCCATATTCTGCGCTGACAAAAATGATGCTGTCGGCATTCATTCCCTGCAAAAGAACTGCCAGCAGCATGGATCGGCTGTCGCAGTCTGATCCGCCACCAAGAAGAATTGAAGGAAGGGATGCAAAGTCGCTGGATGTTTTTTCCCTTTCATATTTGAAGCCTTGTGTCCATGTAAGGAGTTTCTGTGCAAGTTCCGTCGTGTCCTTGCATTCAGGTGCAAGTCTTGTCGTTATGTCAAAACCTGCCTGCAAAAGTCTTTCGCTTGAGTCACGGAAAATCAGCCTGTAGTATCTCTGCCATGCTTCCTTCCACAGGTTGCTTTTCTGATACATGAGAAGAACCCTGTATTCCCTCTCAATGAGGAATTCTGAGGCTTCCTTGTCTGATTTATCGAGCTTTGTCACTATCTTTTTCCCTGCGATGTTCAAGGTCACATCTTCCGTTCCTTGCTTTGGGTATGTATAGGAGGTGAGGAGTCCTGCGCTGAAATAGCTTTCAATGTCCACATATATGGAATCCAACAGGCTTGTCATGTATGGATTTGCAGCCTGCGCATCCTTTTCTGCTGCCCATGTAAGAACAAGGAAGATGCTCTTGTTTTCTGGAATCAAGACGGCGGCTCCGTAGCCTTCCGATTTTACGCCCATTAGGCTTCCGCTGAACAAGGCGATGGCGGTCTCGTTGTTCCTCCAGTTAAAGGTGTCAATGTCTGCTTTCAGACCGAGCTTTGAAACGCTGCTTTCCATTGCTTCCTTTGTTCCCGAATATTTCCCTGCATTGTACATCTGGATGATTGCATGGACAGGGGCGACTGTGCTTTGAAGTTGAAATGAAGTGTCGTTGTTTGAATTCTCCAGTTTGAATCCTTCTGGCAGATCTATGCATACCTTGTCGCTGAAACCCTTGAAGTTTGTCCTTGCCGCAAATGTGGCTGAGAAGGAGCATAGTACTGCAACCAAGGCTAATGCTTTCCTTGATAATCTTGTCATTTTGTAAATCCTCTTCTATGATGTTCGGCATATGAAAGATGTTTCTATAATCTTTGAAAATGACGACATCCTCCTTATAAACAAAGAAAGCGGCGTTTCGGTACAGGGTGGGGTTGGAATCGCCCATCCATTGGATGAAGAACTTCCTAAGCAGCTGGGTTATAAAATCCACCTTGTCCATCGATTGGACAAGGAGACGGCTGGAATTCTCATAGTTGCAAAGAATCCTGCCGCCGCCGCAAAATGGACAAGGCTTATTCAGACTGATCAGGTGCAGAAAGTCTACACCGCTGTTTGCTTTGGAAGACCTCAGTTGAACGGAAAAGCTTCATTGGAGGGCAGACTCGCAGGAACCGTTGAAGCCCATGGCCGCACTCAGGATGCAGAACTGTTTTTTAAAGTAACGGATTCGTGGAAAGAAAAAGTAGTTTCAGTAAACGGGGATACGGGAGAAACATCGGAAAAGGAGATTGAGCTTTGCAAGGTGCTTATAACCTTAGGGACTGGAAGAATGCATCAGATACGCATTCAGATGGCAAAGGCATGTGCGCCTCTGGCTGGAGACGATAAGCACGGGAACTTTAAGCTTAATAAGCTTGCCCGTAAGGTGGGTATAAAGAAGCTTCAGCTTGCCGCTACAAGACTTACGATACCTGTAAACGGCAAGGCGACGACTTTTGAGATTCCTCTGCCTGAGCATTTCAAGAGCAATGCCCAGACAGTTTCCGTGAATCAAGGCCTATAGCTTCTCTCCTGGATAGACTACACCCCATTCTTTTCTAAGGCTGTCCATTAGCTTCATGATGAATATTGTCTCTTCATGAGGCATTGATGGACATTCAATCTTTCCCTGTGCAAGGATATCTCGGCATTCAAGGACTTCGTATTCATAGCCTGTTGCAATCTCTGGAAAGTCAATGTGCTTTAGCTCTACATCGTTTGTATCGTAACAGGTGATTGATGATGGATTGTTGATGTTCTCAACAACTGCGTATCCATTGCTGCCGTGGAAAATGCCCTTTCTGTCAGAACGGTTTGTGAATCCCGATGTAAGGGAGGCTATTTTTCCGCTCTTGAAGAAGACCGTCATGCTGTTGAACTTATCGACTCCAGTGTCCGTAAGGGCAACTGAGGAATCCATCTTTTCGATGTCGTCCCCAAAGAACATCGTTGCGAAGTTGAGGCAGTATACACCAAGGTCAAGTAGTGCACCTCCTGCAAGTTCAGGTCTTGTCATGCGTTCCTTGTTTTCTATGCTGTAGTGGAGGTTTGCGCTCAGATGGTCGACTCTGCCGATGATTCCGCTGTTGATTGTGTCCATTATTATTTTTCTTGAAGGCATGTATCGTGTCCAGATTGCTTCTGTGACAAGGACATTGTTCTGTTCTGCTGCCTTGAGAATTTCTTCTGCTTCTTTTGTGTTCTGGGTGAATGCTTTTTCGCAGAGCACAGCCTTTCTGTTGGCGATGCAGAGCTTCATGTTCTGGTAGTGCTGCGAGTGGGGAGTTGCGATATATACAAGGTCAACGGCTGGATCTTTGAGCATTTCCTCGTAGCTTCCATATGCCTTTTCTATGTTGAATTCCTTTGCGAATTCTTGGGCTTTTTCCAGGGAACGGGATGCAATCGCGTAAATTTTTGCCTTGTCCGATATTGCGGCTACTGTTCTTGCCATAATTCTTGCTATGCTTCCTGCACCTATGATTCCTATGTTCATGTATAGTACCTCCAGATATCTTTCTTAATTATCCAATGAAAATTTGAAAATTGCAAAACATAACGGAAATTTTAATTCTATGGTTTGCAAATGTGTTATAATTCAGGAATGATTAAGCCATTAACAAAATTGATTGGGGCACTCAGTTCAAATACTCGCCCTGGAGCCATTGCCCATGCTGTTTCATGTGGCATTCTTTTAGGTTTTATACCAAAGGATAATCTGCTCTGGTATATTCTTTTTGTGTTCATCCTGTTCATGAATATTCAGCGTGGTGCCTATGCACTTTGCATTCTTCTTGGTGCCGCACTGACAGTATTTCTAGATCCGATTTTTGATTCGGTAGGATACAGCATATTGACTATTGAAAGCATGAGGGGTACCTATGCTTCATTGCTGAATGTTCCATTTGTTGCCTTCACAAAGCTGAACAATACGGTTGTGATGGGATCTTTGGTATGTGGAGTCATTGCCTATGCTCCTTTCTATGTGTTGGGAAGACTTTTTGTATGGGCATGGAGAAAATACCTTGCAGAGAAGGTTAGGAAGCTTAAGATTACAGCGGTCATCAAGAATATTCCTCTTGTTGAGAAAATCGCGGGAATGATTGGAGACTAAAATGGCTAAAGACGAAAAAGAAATCAAAGCAGTTAAAGAAAAGAAGGTAAAGAAGCCTAAGAAAGAGGCAAAGAAATTCCCTGCAAAAAAAATGCCAGGAATGTTCAAGAAATCATATTCAGAGAAAAAGCTTGAATCAAAGATTCTTAAGCGCCTCTATGTTCCTTCGGACAAGAAGGATGTCAAGGCTCTCTTTGAAAAGGGCGCAAACCCAAAGAAACCTGAGCTTATGGCTATGCCTAGGGATAAGGAATTCACCAAGGCCGACCTTAAGCATTTCAAGATGCTTTCAAAGCAGATAAAGAAGCAGAAGTCCATCTTCAGTTTTGTTCCATTTATCGCTGTCGTTGCGGTTTTCGTAGGTATCGGAGTTGTCGTTTCCATCTTCAAGAATCCTGTTACAAAGAAAGTCCTCATCATGGGGTGTCAGAAGGTTGCTGGAGCCAAGACGGAGATCCGTTCCGTCAATCTTGAAATCTTTGGAACTTCACTCACGGTCAATGGTCTTGCCGTCGGTAACAAGGATGAGGAGTACAAGAATCTTTTTGAGGCTGAGAAAATCGAGGTTGCTTTCAGCCTTTCCCAGGCTCTTCGCGGCAGGTTCGACTGTAAGAACATTGAAGTTTCGGGGATGCAGTTCAATACGGACAGAAAGACCAGCTGCAAGCTTCTTACAGAGACTGTCAAAGAAAAGATTGAGGAGAATGAGAATTCCAAGAGCGAATTCATGACTTCCGTCAAGGCAAAGACGGAGGACAAGGTGAACAGCCTTAAGCTTCAGGCACAGTCAATGCTTGGAGGTTCTACACCAGAGGAAATCGTAAAGAATCTGGAATCTCAGCTTAAGACTCCTGCCGCCGCAAAGTCTGCCAAGGAACAGAGCGAGGCTATGATCGCCAAGTGGAAGTCTAAGCCTGACGAAATGAAGAAGCAGGTTGAGGATTTTTCTTCTTCCGTAAAGAAAATTCAGAATATCAATCCATCAAACATAAAGGATGTTGCAGAACTTAAGGCTACCCTTGAGACTATCAACAGCGCCATAGAGAAGAGCAAGGATGTAAAGAATTCTGTTTCGTCCATCGCAGATGAGGTTAAGGCTGACTCAAAGAATGTTGCAGCTCTTGGTGATTCACTTAAGAAGGCAGCAGAAGCAGACAAGAAATTCGTTGAGGATACTGTAGGTACTGCTGTGAATACGGTCAAGAATGCAAAGACCATCATGAACGATGCTCTGGAAGCAGTTGCAATGGATAAGCTTGGAAAATACTATCCATATGCCAAAAAAGGTCTTGCCTACGTCGAGTCTATGAAGTCTTCTTCGACAGACACAAAGAAAGCCAAGCCAAAGGCTAAGAAAGTAAAGAAGGAAGGCAGAAAGCGTCTTCGTGGAACGACTTTCTGGTATGGAACTACAAAGCCTGCTTTCCTCATTGAACGCATCTTTGCAAGTGGACCAAATTTCCAGGCAAAGGTTACCGACATTTCTAACGATATGGATCTTCTTGGCAAGCCTATGAAGGGTGAAGGTTCTTTCTCCCTTGGAAAGACATCACATGATGCAAGTCTTGTCGTTGACACCAGAACGACATCCAATGCAAAACTTATCACTGCAAGCTACAGCGGAAAGGGATTTGGAGCAAACATCGACGGCTCTTCAATTGCATCTGCCAGCGGTGTTCCGTCAATCGAGGGAACGGCTGCCATTACAATGAAGGGAGCCTTTGACTTTGATGGTTTCAGCGCAACTGGTGAGATTGACCTGAATCCAGTCAAGCTTACATCCGACGGTATAGGAAATGAAACTGCCTCAAAGTACTACAACAAGGCTCTTGCTGCCGTTACAAGACTTAAGGCTGGATATCGTGCAGGATATTCCTCTGCGGATGGAATCGACCTTGCTTTGAGCGGAAACTTCGGTGAGCAGTTTGGAAAGGCTCTTTCTTCTGTTGTCTCTGAAATCGGTGACACCGCAAAGAAGGAGGCTCTTGCAAAGCTTAATGAAAAGATAAACGGTTCTTCAAGTGAAGCCCTTGCCAAGGTAAAGGAATTTGCAGGCATTGAAGGCGATATCAATGCTCAGAATGCAAACTTCGCTACCATCCAGAAGGCTCTGGACAGCAAGAAAGCTCAGGTTGAAAAGGAAATCAAGAACCGTGCTGCATCTGCGGCATCCGAGGCATTGGGAAATAGCGTTCCTGATGGAGCAAAGGATGTTATCAATTCGCTTCCGCTTGGAAAGCTTAAAAGATAATTTACGAATTGCGAATTGCTTGCAATTCGCAGGACGAAAGTTAGGAATGCTTTTGATTACTATAAGAGCAAATGCTTTCGTCCTTGACGCTACAATGCAAAGTATGGTATTTTATTCCATAATTTGCATATAATTTATAGGAGTTATACATGTCAGGACACAATAAATGGTCGACAATTAAACATGCCAAGGGTGCTGCTGATGCAAAGCGTGGTGCACTTTTCACAAAATTGATCAAGGAAATTTCTATCGCAGCAAGCATGGGCGGTGGTGATCCAGATTCAAACCCACGTCTCCGTGCAGCTATTGTTAAGGCTCGTGCAGCTTCAATGCCTAAGGACAACATTAAGCGTGCTATCGATAAGGGAACTGGTGCAGGTGCTGGTGCAGCTGTTTATCAGGAACTTGTATACGAAGGATATGCTCAGGGTGGTGTAGCTGTTTTGGTTGAAGTTCTTACAGACAACAACAACCGTGCTGCAGCAAACGTTCGCAATATCTTCTCTAAGAACGGTGGTAACCTCGGTACTTCTGGTTCTGTAAGCCGCATGTTCGACCGCAAGGGTGTTATTGTTCTTGATGGTGAAAAGCTCACAGAAGACGAAGTAATGGAAGTAGTTCTTGATGCTGGTGCAGAAGATGTAGTAGCAGAAGACGGCGTAATCACAGTTACAACTGATCCTAACTCATTCACAGGTGTTGTTGAAGCTATCCAGGCTAAGCACGACGCAGGTCTTTCTCCAAAGGAAGAAGAAACTCCAGAGTCTGAGAAGTGGGCTGCTCTTTCCGCTGCAGTTTCAATGGTTCCACAGATGACAACTGCCGTAGATGCAGATACTGCTGCAAAGGTAAAGAAGATTCTCGACAAGCTCGAAGAAGATGATGATGTTCAGGCTGTATGGTCTACAGTTGAATATCCAGATGACTTCGAAGATGCATAATTAAGCTTTTGAATGGATAATTCATAAAGTGAAAGCCACGCCTTCCTATGGAATCCGTGGCTTTTTCTTTTGTAAAGGTTTTCATGAGGGTGTTAGGTATAGATCCGGGACTTGCCCATGTAGGGTTTGGTATCGTGGATTTTGATGATGGTAGGCTTTCTCTTGTAAGTTACGGTGTCATTGAGACTGCCAGTACGGACAGTCATGAGGTGCGTCTTCTTGCCATCTATAACCGTCTGCAGGCTGTCGTTGATGAATTCCGTCCTGACTGTGCTGAAATGGAAACCTTATATTTTGCTCGAAATACAACCAGTGCCATGGCGGTTTCTGAGGCAAAGGGTGTAATTACCTTGTGTCTTGCCCAGCATGCCATTCCTGTGTTCTTGTATACGCCCAACCAGATAAAGTATGCCGTAACCGGTACAAAAAATGCTGATAAGGAAACAGTAGAACATTGTGTTAAAATTTTACTAAATCTTAAGGAACCTCCGAAACCAGATCATGCGGCGGATGCCCTTGCCGGTGCTATAACCCATTGTCATAGCGGGCTATAGAGGAAGGCGTTTCCTTTTTTTCCGATTCTTTCAAAAAATCCCATCTTTACATAGACCCAGAGCATTACTGAAGTTTCCTGTCTTTTTGCCTTTGGGTACAGTTCAAGCAGTTCCCTGTGAAATTCCGGGGCTGTAAATTCCCTGTCTTTTTTTAGCAATGCCGTCGGGATAAGCTTCTTCCAGGCTGTTTTTCCGTGCAATACAGTTGCTTTTCCAAGTTCATCAAGCCTTTTGTCCGTTTTGTTCCAGGTTTTTTTATGCCTTCTCCTTGAGTTGTCGGCTTTTTCGGTGCTTCCGTAGTCGATTCTTTCCTCGATGATTTTTGCCTCTACAATTTCAAGGGTGAAGTTTCTGTCCAGAAGGTAGGGGTAGAGCTTTGTAAGTTCCCTGAAAACTGATGTAAGGTTCAGTTTCTTTGGGCTTTTCTTTCTCCTTAAGATTTTTCCGTTTTCGTCGGTTGTTTCCACGTATTTTTCCACTGCCAGTGGGTGAACGACCCGTATTTTGCGCTTTTCGGCAAGAAAATATGCGATTTTTGGGGCCAGGGATGCCAATGTTCCCGTCTGGATTTCTATTATTCCGCCGTCAGCTAGAAGGATGTCGGCTATGAAATGACCGCAGGGAGCTTCTTTTTGCGCTCCTTCATGCTTTCCTGCATATATTTCCTTTAGAGTCCTGTGTAAATGGGTTTCGTTGTATGTGTTTATCATCGGTTTCTGAACAGTTTATCTAAAAATGGCTGGCAAGAAAAGTGCAAGCATTCCTTGTGACGAAAGTTAAGGAAGGCATCGGCTTCTAGGGCATCTAACGCTTTCGTCAGGGGTCTGTCCCCGGTGTTCAGGAATCGCCTTTGCGATTCCTGGGGCGAAAGTTAGGGCGGAAACAGGTTTTGTTTGAAGCAAACGCTTTCGCCCAGGGTCTGTCCCCAGTGTTCAAGAATCGCCTGTCGATTCTTGTGACGAAAGTTAAGAAAGGCATCGGCTTCTAGGGCATCTAACGCTTTCGTCAGGGGTCTGTCCCCTTTGTCATTCTATATCTGTCGATTTCCGTAAATTTTTCATTTTCGGTGCATTTTTTCATTGACATTAGCAAATTTTTCGATAAAATAGGGGATAAGTGGGAAATAGTGGGAAAAAGTGGTGAGTAGCGGTATGAATTTGCTCTGTGGAGAGTACAACAATACGCTGGACGACAAAGGTCGCATCCAGTTTCCGGCTAAGCTGCGTTCAGTATTGCAGCAGGATAGCCTTGTTGTAACCCGCGGGCTTGATAACTGCCTCATGCTTTTTACAGTGGACGAGTGGACCTCATTGAATGAAAAAATCATGGGGTCCGCTTCTCTTTTTGATGAGAAAAAACGAATGGTTCTCCGTCGTTTCATTTCTCCGGCTCAGGAAATCACTTTCGATAAGTCGGGCCGTCTTTCTATTCCCCAGAGCTTAAGGGACTTTGCCGGTCTCAAGGGTGAATGCACGATTCTTGGAATCAACAGATACATGGAATTGTGGGACTCTGAACGCTATGGCAAGTATCTTGAGGAAACAGAAGATTCCTTCATTCAGGCTGCGTCTGAATCAATGGGTGATATTCTTCTGTAGTTGCTGATTTTGGCAAAAAATAATGAAGCTTTCTCTTAGGGAAGGCGGAAAAAAGGGAATAGAAATTGGAAATCGTACATACTCCTGTACTTTTAAATGAATGCCTCGCATATCTTTCTCCAGTGGGAGAACCGTTTGAATCATCTGCCTACCTTATCGATTCAACTTTGGGAGAAGGCGGACATTCCTTCAACTTCCTTTCAAAATATCCAACGTTAAAAGTAAAAGGCCTTGATGCAGACAGCGTCATTCAGGCAAAAGCTAAGGAAAGACTTGCTCCTTTTGGTGAACGTATGTCTTTCTACAATGGCTGGTTCAACGACTTCTATAGAAATTTTCCTGAAGATGCCGAAAGACCCAACCTTATTCTCTTTGACCTTGGCATCAGTGTGTTCCATTACGAAAGAAGCGGAAGGGGATTTTCTTTCCGTCATGATGAAGTTCTGGATATGAGACTCAACAGCGAAACAAAGGAAAGTGCTGCTGATATCGTGAACAAGATGGAAGAAGAGAAGATGGCAAATATGATCTACCTCTATTCCGACGAAAAATATTCGCGCCGCATTTCATCAGAAATCTGCAGGGTACGCGAAACTCAGAAAATCGAATCCACAAAACAGCTGGCAGACATCATTTACAATGCAGTTCCAGCAAAATACAGGCACGGAAACATTCATCCAGCCACTAGAACTTTCCAGGCTTTGAGAATTCAGGTCAACAGTGAGCTAAGTCGCTTGCCAGAAGCAATCCACGATGCCTTCAATATTCTTGCTCCTGGAGGAAAACTCGGTGTAATCACATTCCATTCACTGGAAGACAGGATCGTAAAGAATTATTTCAGGAATCTCGGTAAGCAGTGTGTGTGTCCACCTGAAGTTCCAATGTGCAATTGCGGTGGAACTCCCTGTGCAGAAATCCTTACTCGTAAGCCTGTTGAACCTACTGAAGAAGAAGTAAAGACAAATTCTCCTTCAAGAAGTGCAAAGCTCCGTGTTGTAAGGAAGCTTCGCGATGCAGATGAAAAACGTCTGTATGGGGTGGAGGCATTATGATAAAAAAGAAAATCCGTGCCTTCTTCAGGAACTTTTTTTTCTGCCTTCTTGCCTTGAGCATTCCTGGGCTTCTTGTTCTTAACGGTATTCAGTCAAGCAAATACAGGACCCTCAAGAAGGAAGTTGAAGACCTTGAGCGCAAACAGGAAACCCTCATTGAGGAAAATAAAAAACTGATTACGGACATCAGCCTTCTTTCAAGTTCAGACAGAATTGAAAAGATAGCTGAGGAAGACCTGGGGATGCGTCAGGCTGAAAGTGAAGAAATCGTGCGCGTGGGTGTACCTGGCGCAAAGGAAAATAAAAAATGATTGGAATAGATAAAAGCCTTCTTACATTGGAAAAAGTTCTCGAAGCAACAGATGGAATACATGTCCTCGGTCCATCGACCATTACATTCACTTCTGTTGCAACGGACAGCCGCAGTGTAGAAAAAGATACTTTGTTTGTTCCTCTCATCGGTGAAGTTCAGGACGGACACAAATACATTCCGCAGGCAATTGAAAAAGGTGCGAGCGTTGTTTTCATTGCGAAAAAAAATTATGAGGATGACAGCGACTATTTTGTTAACCTTCATCATGATAATCCTGGAGTTACCTTCATTGCCGTGGATAACACCATGTCAGCCTTGCAGAAAGCTGCTGGGGCATATGTTGAAAAATTTCCTCACCTCATAAAGATTGCGGTTACAGGTTCCAGTGGAAAGACAACCACAAAGGAAATTCTCGTTTCCATCATGAAGCAAAAATACAATGTGATCTGCAATCAGGGGAACCTTAACAGCGAAACAGGACTTCCTCTTTCAGTATTTAAAATTCGTCCTGAACATCAGTGCGGCATTTTTGAAATGGGCATGAACCGTGAAAATGAAATCGGTGAAATCTCTGCTGTACTCAAGGCAAATTTTGCAATCGTTACAAACATCGGTACTGCCCATATAGGTTTGCTTGGAAGCCGCGACAATATTGCAAAGGAAAAGGCAAAGGTTTTCGATCACTTCCACAACTTTGGAACCGGTGTGATTCCTTTTGACGATGACTATGTTGAATTCCTCAAGGATCAGATTGAAGGAAAGGTTGTCCTCTATGGTCAGGATACTGATACCGTAAAGTATGTTGCAGATCTTGGACTTGGCGGAACAAAATTTACAGTGGGCGGAATTGAAACCGTTCTTTCCCTTCCTGGAAAATACAACTACAAGAATGCCCTTGGCGCCATTGCCCTTGCTGAAGTACTTGGACTTACATCTTCAGAAATTGCAAAGGGAATCAATGAACTTGAACCAATGTTTGGCAGAAGCCAGGTTCTTGAAGGAAAGTATACGATCGTTCAGGACTGCTATAACGCAAATCCTGATTCGATGGAAAAATCAATTGAATTCGTTTCCTCTGTAAATGACGGCCGCAAGAAGGTCTTTGTCCTTGGCGATATGCTTGAGCTTGGTGAAGATTCCGTTAAGGAGCATGAAAAGGCAGGCGAGCTTGCTGCCGGTTCAAGTGCTGATGTCATTGTTTTTGCAGGTGATGAAATGAAAGCTGCCTATGACAGAATCAGATCTTCTGTTTCTGGGAAGGAAGTTTTCCACTATGCAGGACGCAGCGATGATTCGATGAAGGGAATTGCAGAAAAAATTTCTTCTGTAGTTCCGGAAAAATCCATCGTTTTGATAAAGGGTTCCAGAGGTATGGGGCTTGAACGTGTTACGAAGCTTCTTGAAGGTGGTGAACTTTGAGTGAATATGTGATTCGTGCAGACAAACCTGTTCTCGCCTACAAAAGAAGTGATCCACTCTTCTTGATTTCGGTCCTACTGCTTTGGGGACTTGGAATTTTCACGATCTTGATTTGTACTCAGGGTGTTGGGGAACGTTTCTTTCACAACAGGTATTACTTTTTGTGGAGACAGCTTGCATATTCTGCAGTTGGTGCTGCTGGCCTTGTATTTTTTGCAGCCGTTCCTGTAAATGCCCTAAGACGATTTTCTTTTTCCTTTGCTGTAACATCTGTGGTGCTCTGTGTTTTTGCCCTTCTGCCTGTAATCGGTAGTGCAAAGAACGGAGCGCCACGATGGGTCAGCATTCCTCATGTGATTACTTTCCAGCCATCTGAACTGGTAAAACTTACGATGGTGCTTTATCTTTCGCATCTGTTTGACAAGCACTCAAGTGAATATGAGGAAAACAACAAGGAATTCATGTACCCAGCCATCGGCCTTGCGGTTCTTGCAGGAGCGATTTTCATCCAGAAGGATCTTTCTACATCGGTAATGGTTTTCTGCATCGGTGTTGCAATGTTCATCGTGTCGGGAACTCCCATCAAGGTGTTTGTTCCTATTCTGTCGCTTATCATTCCTGTTACGATCCTAATGACGTTGACCCACAGGTACAGGCTTCTTCGTATCCTTTCGTATCTCAAGCCTAATGATTATACCTCCACATCTGGATATCAGGCTCTTGCTTCCGTAAAGGCGATCAGCTCTGGTGGAATCTGGGGAGTGGGGACAGGTAGTGGACTTGAGAACATTTCTGGAATTCCTGAAGTCCAGACCGACTATATTTTTGCTGGATGGGCCACGGCAATGGGGCTTGCTGGTGTCTTTGGCTATCTGCTTCTGCTTGGAATCTTTCTTTGCCGTGGAATCAGGATCGCCCTCAACTGTCCCAATAAATTTGCGGCGCTTGGTGCCTTTGGCTGTGTGTTTACCATTACATCACAGTCGCTGATCAATCTTGCCGTTGTCTGTGGAGCGGCGCCAACTACAGGAATTCCGCTTCCGTTCTTCTCGAGCGGTGGTTCTTCACTCATCGTGACCTTGTGCATGTGCGGTTTTGTCATTAACGCCTCACATTGCGGTGCCGATAATGATTTTGAAAACAAAAAAAATAAGGAAATAGAATTTAACGAAAGTTTTGGAGAGACGGTGGTAGAGCTATGAGCGAGCTTGCAGTTACAGATTTCAATGATTTTTTTATCTCATTTGATGACAAGCCAAAGGAACCTGTCATGGAAACAGTTAAGGATAAGAATCTTGTTGCCCTTAAGGTGCTTGTCATTGTCCTGGGATCCTTTCTTGCCCTTGAAGCACTTATCTATAGTTTTGTTCTTCCTTTGTTTGCAGCCCCAGAAATTACTTACAGCGGGTTGAACTACCTTACAAAGAACGAGCTGAATGAAAAACTTGCGGAGCTTGATGGTGCAACATGGAGTGGTTTCAGCACAGAGAAGGCAGTTTCGATCCTCAGTAACATCTCATGTGTTGAAAGCGTAGCTGTGGACAAGCATTTTCCCAATACGATTTCAGTCAAAGTAAAGGAAAGGAATGCCGTTGCAAAATCTATTATCAGCCAGAACGGAACCTCAAAGTCTATTCAAATAGATGAAAATGGTATATTATTCAGTGTCAATTCTGCATCCGTGGCAACAGATTATTCCGTTCCTTTGGTTTCTGGACTTCCAGTGGACAATCTTCAGGAAGGAATGCGTCTTCCAGCTAAATATCGCGTTCTCATGGATCAGATTTCAGACATCAGGAAGCTTCCACGCAAATATTTTGCTGCGGTTTCTGAGATTCAGGTTGTTCCAAAAGAATATGGCAACTATGAACTTGCCCTCTATCCATCGCAGGCAAGGGTCAAGGTTCTTACAGACCGCAATCTGAATGAGGATGCTCTTCAGTACATGATGGTTGTTCTTGATGTCGTTAATTCTATTGAACCTGACGTGTCGGAAATTGACCTTCGCTATGGGGCAGTTTCCTATAGACGCCGCTAGTGAGGAATGCATTGAGCCGCCGAATTGTTGGTCTTGATATCGGTACATGTTATATCAGGACAGTTATAGCTGAAATAGACTCTGATGGCCGCATTGAAGTGATCGGCCTTTCAAAAATTCCATCTCAGGGTGTACGAAATGGTATCATCGTAAACATTGATGCCACAAAGGAAGCCGTACAGACTGCCATAGAGGCTGCTGAACAGATGGCTGGTGTTGAAGTTACAGACCTCTATACAACTATCGGTGGTGCCCAGGTTTCAAGCATGAAGTCTACAGGTGTTGTCGGTGTTGATCCTAAGGGACTTTCCACCATGCCTCTGGAAATCAAACCTGAAGCAAAAGAGAGGGCCCTTAAATCCGCAAAATCCATGCTCATCCCATACGATGAAGCTCTTCTCCATATCATTCCTCAGGAATATCTTATCGATGGCAAGGATTATCCTGATCCGATCGGAAATCTTGGTGTGCGCCTTGAGGTCAAGACCCTTCTTGTAAAGGTTTCAAAGTCTTCCCAGGGAAATATCGCGGAATGTATTGCACGTGCTGGCTTTGAGCTTAAGAAAATCATGCTCAAGACTCTTGCCGCAGCCACAGCTACCATCCATAAGGATGAGTTGGCTCTCGGTTCAATCCTGATCGATCTTGGTGGTGGATCAACCGATGTAATCGTAATCAACAAGAGTGCTCCTGTTTTTACTGCCTCGATTCCATATGGCGGCAACAGGGTAACAAATGATATTGCACAGGTTCTTGGAGTTCCGTTCTCTGTTGCTGAAGACCTTAAGCTGAAATATGGTTCCTGCTGGCTTGAACCTGAAGAAGAGGAAGATGAGGTCATCATACCGAGTGTTGGAGGTCTTCCTCCTGCCGTTACCAATAAAAAACTTCTTTGTGACATAATTTCGAGCCGTGTTGAAGAAATCCTTGTTTCAGTAAAGAAAGAAGTGGTTCGTCATTCTGGCTTGAAAAGGCTGAACGGTACGATCGTTCTTACGGGTGGCGGTGCTCTTATGCCTGGTGTTGTTACGCTTTCTCAGGCGGTATGGAATTCAACCAGTGTTGGTCAGGGAACATGCTCTGATTTTGGTGGAGCGGATACAAGCTATAGAAATGCCGATTTTGCTACAGTGATGGGGCTTGTAATGACCTATAAGGATGATGATTCCAGGGCATCCTCAAAAAGGAGTGCAAAGAAACAGGGATCGGAGCCTAAAAAGAGTTTTATAAAGAATTTACTAAAAAAGATAAATTAAGTAGAATGTTTTATGAAGGTTTTCAGTCTGAACATTGAAGAGGGGGGATACTCTTCAGTGGTTTAAAGGACTGGAAATTGGGTCGGGAGGAAATTTAAATGCTGGAATTCACAAACGTTCAGGACTCACAGTCCGTACAGCCATCGTCAGTACCTGTTCAGAATGGTGCTCAGGTGGCTTCGGCAACTGTTGCCGCTCCTATGGCTGCTGCCCAGGTTGCAAGCGATGAGCTAAATTTTGACGATGAACTTGGGGATATGAATCCTACAAAGATAAAGATCATCGGTTGTGGTGGTGGTGGATCCAGTGCTGTTCAGCGCATGATCGAAGATGGAGTCACTGGTGTTGACTTCGTTGTTCTCAATACAGATAAACAGGCTCTCCACAGGTCTACGGCAAAACTACGTGTGCCTATCGGACAGAAAATTACTGGCGGTCTTGGTGCTGGAGGTAATCCAAAGGTTGGTGAAGATGCTGCAATCGAAGATACAGAAAGACTCAAGCTTGTAATCGGCAATGCAAACATGGTTGTCATTACAGCTGGTATGGGTGGTGGAACAGGAACAGGTAGTGCTCCTGTTGTCGCAAAGCTTGCTCATGAAGCTGGAATCCTTACTATCGCAGTCGTAACCACTCCTTTTGACCACGAAGGTGTTGTCCGTATGAATAACGCCATGGAAGGTCTTGCAAAGCTCCGCCAGAATGTAGACAGCCTTATCGTCCTTCCTAATGACAAGATATTCAAGGCTATGAAGACAGATCCTGAAAGAAAGCTTACTTTCAAGGAGCAGTTCATCCTTGCAGACAACCTTCTTTGTGCTGGTGTAAAGGGTGTTACGGAAATCATTACGAAACCTGGTGAAATCAATGTTGACTTTGCCGATGTGTGCACCATCATGCGCGGTTCTGGTGAATCTATCCTCGGTGTGGGTAGAGGAAAGGGTGAAAACAGAATCAACGAGGCTGTTGAAGGCGCAATCTTTAATCCTCTCCTTGAAAACCGCCAGATTGACGGAGCAAAGAAGATACTCATAAACATCACTACAAACGGTAATATTTCTCTTGAGGAAAGCCGCGAAATCATCAACCTTATCCGTCGTTCTGCAGACAAGAATGCAAACATTATTTTTGGTCTTGCGACAAACGAAAATATGGAAGACGACGATCTTGCAGTTACCGTAATCGCAACTGAATTCGACCCTTCTGACAACGGTTTTGTTACGGCAGAAGAAATTCAGCAGTCCATCGAAGAAAATGACGATACAGTGGTTTCTGTGGATGACTTCAAGAATATCCTCAAGGGCGGAATCTCAACAGAATCGATGACTCCTGTTTCTGCAGTGGCTGATTCTCAGTTCAAGAAACCTGAGCCAAAATCCAATCCAATAGGCAGCCATTCAATCTATGATATCGTAGGCTCATTTGAGCAGCCTTCAAAAACAATGGAATCGGCAAAACCATCTATTTTTGCAGAGGAACCAGCCTCGGTTTCTACATCTTCGTTTACGGAGGAAAGACTTCCTTCGGAAAGAGAGGCAATCAGCCTTAAGGTGGAGGATGACCGCAATACATTCAAGGTCAAGGATCTTCCTGCAGGAACCGATGCAAATGATCCTGGTGTTCCTTCTTTCTACAGAAGCAGGTTCAAGAACATGGGCAGTTCCATCGATCTTACCTTGGACTGATTGTTTTATATCGTAGTAAAAGGGAGTTGTTTTGGACAGCGCGACGGAAAATCTTCTGCGGGAATTCTACAACGAGATAATCTTTGTCGAAAACCATTCTAAGGTTACGGCGGAGACCTATCTTATTTCTGTAAAGGAATTCGTTGCCTATCTTGAAGCAAACAATATTTCCATTGCTGATGTCGTGACAGAGACGGTGCTCTACTATTCAGCATGGAGAAAGACTAGTGGACTCAGTGAACTTACTATGGCAAAGGATATGACAGCCTTGTGTGAGTTCGGTTCACTTCTTGTAAGAAAGCAGATCTGGGCAGACAACTTTGTCGCCGAGCTTGACAGACCAAAGATCTCCAGGGCACTTCCAAAGGTCCTTGAGATAGGACAGGTTGATTCTTTGCTTGCCGCGATAGATACAGGCACACCTCTTGGGGTCCGTGACAGGGCTCTCTATGAGGTCATATACAGCTGCGGTCTGCGCATAAGCGAAGCATCGGGGCTTTTGATTTCCAACGTCCACTTTGAGGAACAGGTTCTTATTGTCCGTGGAAAAGGTGACAAGGAACGGCTGATTCCTTTTGGTGGAGATGCTGATTTGTGGCTGAAAAAATGGCTTTTTGAAGCCAGACCTAAGATTGTTG
Organism: Treponema sp.; assembly: GCF_045641405.1. Lineage (GTDB taxonomy): Bacteria > Spirochaetota > Spirochaetia > Treponematales > Treponemataceae > Treponema_D. The sequence continues at coordinate 7,714 of NZ_JAZUGX010000017.1, read as the reverse complement.
GAACAAGGATCGTGGAAGAAGTCTTTGTCAATTCCAGGGGACAGGTGCTTTCCCGCAAGGGCATATGGAAGAACTTCAAGGCACTGGGAGTAAAAACTGGAGTTGAGGCTAAGGTCCACACCTTGAGGCATTCCTTTGCGACCCATCTTCTGGCTGGAGGTGCAGACCTTCGTTCTGTGCAGGAACTTCTTGGACATGCTGATCTTTCAACTACGCAGATCTACACCCATGTGGATGACGGTCAGCTTAAGGATTATCACAGGGACTATTTCCCTGGACATGAAAAGAACACTGATTCTTGAATTTCAAGGCTATCACCTGGAATTGAAATCCCTGGAGAAGCCCAAAATATAAAAAGGGGTACATTATGAGAAAAACACTGTCTAAAGCCATGCTTTGTGTGATTGTTTTTTCTGTTTCCTTTACAGCTTTATCATGCGCACCATCCTACAACACTGTAAAAAGAATGCAGAAAATTGAGGAAGGTGTCCACAATCCAACTACAAAGGAAGAACTTCAGGAGGCAATCAAAAAATTCGATGCCCGCGCCCTTGACCTTGCGACTACTGAGGCTCAGGTTGGAATCTGGTACAAGATTCTCGGTACACGCTATCTTGACCAGCAGCTCTACGGAAAGGCTTTTGAGTGTTTCCAGAAGGCGCTTACATATTATCCTGACAATGCAAATCTTTATTACTATGTCGCTCTCTGTGCTGGCTATCTTGCCAATTCCACCTTGGATTTTGAGGCTAACGGACCTGCTTCTTCCAGCATTGAAAAAAGGCAGAATTACCTTCGCCTTGCAGAAACCGCCTACATCCGTGCACTTGGAATAAATCCAAAATACTATCGTGCCATGTACGGTCTTGGTGTTCTCTATGTTTTTGTGCTTGATGAAAGTGAAAAGGCAATTCCTCATCTTGAAAAATTCCTTTCTGTGCAGGTAAAGGATACGAACGCCATGTTTGTGCTTGCCCGTGCATACTACATGAACTATGAATTCGACAAGGCTGTTGCTTTGTATGACCACATAATCGAACTTAAGCCAAATCCAGAAAAGGTAAAGGAAGCGGAATCAAACAAGAAAACAGTTCTGGATGCAAAGTTCAGCCAGGGAAAGTAAAGATCATTTCTGAAGACGCAGTTTTCGGATGGATAGAAAAAAGTTAAAAAGGGTGGGATAACAAAAAGTTAATGATGGTCCGTGAAGTCTCCTTGGGGATTTCGCGGATTTTTTTTATTGCAGGAAAATTTGACATTTGAGCCTAATATTCTTAATTTTTTTTTGTGGATACATTGGATTTAGCTCTTGGGCATATTACATTTCTTACCAACAGGGAAAAAAATCTTTTAAAGAAGAATATTGACAGTTTAGATAATCTTGCGTTACTGTCTATAGAAGATATTTCTTCAATTATCGGCAGGAAAACCAAAGGGGAATGGAACGGTTTCCATGTGAAAGCCCTGGTCGATAAGGCTGAGGCAACCATGGAGGCAAAGGATATCCATGGGGTTGTTCTTGGTTCTATGGAATATCCTGCCATGCTGGGGACTATCAATGATCCTCCCTATTGTTTTTTCTACAGGGGGAATCTGGAGGTCCTTAAGAAGAAATGTGTTTCCGTAGTTGGGACAAGGAACATATGCCAGGAAACTGCAGTTGCTGCCATGGAATTTTCTCTGGCGGCGGCAAAGGATGACTGTGTTGTTGTTTCAGGTCTTGCCAACGGAATAGATACCTTTGCCCATCGTGGTGCCTTGCAAAGCGGTGTGGAATGTTCAACCGTGGCGGTACTTCCCTGCGGAATAGAATCTGTGGTTCCCTATGGAAACAGAGGGCTTGCATCGTCAATTTTGAATGGTGGAGGACTTCTTTGCAGTGAATACATTCCTGGCACTCCTGCAGAATCATGGCGGTTCGTTCAGAGAAACAGGCTCATTGCGGCTCTGTCTCCTGCGACTGTGGTTGTTCAGGCACCCAAGGGAAGCGGAGCCCTTATAACGGCGGATTTTGCTCTTTCCTACAACAGGGAAGTTGTGTTCCATAAGGCTGGTTTCTGTGAGCAGGCAAATGTCAGTTCCATCCGTGGTGGCAAGAGGGTGAAGGAAGCAGCACCTACATCTGAACGGTATGTTTCGGAAGGTGCTCCAGTGATTGAAAACTATGCTGACTATGTGAGGGTGATGGAAACTCCCCCAGGTACATTCAGTGTAAAAGATAGACAGCTTGAACTTTTCTAGTTCAGGTTTTTTTTGAGGTGAAATATGGCTGAAGAAGCAGAGAAAGAAGTTGTAAAAGAGACAAAGAAGAAAAAGACAACTAAGAAAGCAGCGACAAAGAAAACAAAGAAGACTCTTGTCATCGTGGAATCTCCACATAAGGCCCAGACTATCGGTGAACATCTTGGCCCTCACTACAACGTCAAGGCTTCCATTGGTCATGTCATCGACCTTCCAAAGAGCCGCATGGCAATCCAGATAGAGAATAACTTTGAGCCTGAATATATTACTGTCCGTGGTAAGGCTAAGCTCCTTAAGGAACTCCAGAAAGATGCAAAGAATGCAGACCTTGTTCTTCTTGCGTCCGATCCTGACCGTGAAGGAGAGGCTATTGCATGGCATCTCAACAATGCACTCAAGGAAAAGACGGAAGCTCCTATCAAGCGTGTTGTCTTTTCAGAAATCACATCCAAGGGAATCGATGAAGGAATCAAGGATCCCCATGACATCAATGAATCGATGGTAAATGCCCAGAAGGGGCGTCGTGTCATTGACCGTCTTGTAGGTTATAATCTTTCGCCACTTCTTTGGAAGAAAGTAAAGAACGGTCTTTCTGCAGGACGTGTTCAGTCTGTAGCCCTGAAGATGATCTGTGCCCGTGAGGATGAGGTTGAATCATTTATTCCTGAAGAATACTGGAGCCTTGATGCTGATTTTCAGAAGGGTAAGTCCAACTTTACTTGCCAGCTTGCAAAATATCAGGGGAAGACACCTGAACTAAAGAATGAGGCAGAAGTAAAGAAAATAATCGATGAAATCAAGAATTCTGAATGCAAGGTTACCGACATCAAATCTACGGAAAAGACAGTAAGACCAAAGCCTGCCTTCACGACTTCAAAGATGCAGCAGGCAGCCGCCAACAGACTTGGCTTCAATGCAAGAAAGACAATGCAGATTGCACAGCAGCTCTATCAGGGTATACAGGTAGGAAAGACGACTGTGGGTCTTATCACTTACATGCGTACAGACTCTGTCCGTATTGCAGACAGCGCCCTTGAGGAAGTTCGTGACTGGATTGGAAAGAATTATCCTGAGCAGCTTCCAGAAGAACCTATTCAGTATGCAGTAGGAAAGGGAGCTCAGGATGCCCATGAAGCGATCCGTCCGACATATGTCACATATACTCCAGAGGAAATGAAGGAATATTTGAGCCGTGATCAGCTCCGTCTATATCAGCTTATCTGGGAACGTTTTGTTTCCTGTCAGATGATTAACGCAAAGACAATCACTACGACCGCAGAAATCACTGCTGGTGACGCAGTGTTCAGAATTTCTTCCACAAAGCTCAGCGAGAAGGGATTTTATTCTGTAATCAAGCTTCTTGCTTCTAAGGAAGAGGTTACTGGAAGCCTTCCATCACTTAAGATCGATGAAGTTGTCGATGCAAAGGAATTCCATCCTGAGCAGCACTTTACTCAGGGACCTGCCCGTTATACTGATGCCACAATCATCAAGCTCCTTGAAGAAACAGGAATTGGACGTCCTTCAACATATCATAACATCGTTATGGTTCTGCTTGACCGCTATTACATTACAAGAAGCAATAAGCAGCTTGTTCCAACTCAGCTTGGACGTATGATCAACAAGATCCTTGTAGAGGCTTTCCCAGAAGTCATCAACGAACAGTTTACTGCTGAAATAGAAAACAAGCTTGATGAGGTTGAACAGAACGCAGTTGTCTGGAACGACATGATCCGTGATTTCTATTCTCCATTCAAAGAAAGAGTCGATGAGGTGGAAGCAACTACAGAAAGCATGAAGGGCTTTCTTGATGAAAAGACAGACAAGATCTGTGACAAATGTGGAAAGCCGATGGTCAAGAAGCTTGGTCGCTTCGGTTACTTCCTTGCATGCTCTGGATTCCCTGAGTGCCACAATACAAAATCTGTTCCTCTTGCAAAATGTCCTCGAGAAGGCTGTAACGGAGAAATCGTCGCAAGAAAGACAAAGGGGCGCGGAAAGGAATTCTACGGATGCACCAACTATCCAGAATGTGATTTCATCTCGCACTTCAAGCCTATAGATGTCTACTGTCCTAAATGCAACTGGTTCCTTGTTGAAAAATACGACAAGAAGAACGGTTCATATAAGAGCTGCATCAACCCAGCCTGCGATTACCTCCATTCGGCAGATGAAGCGGTTGCCGCAGAAGCCGCTGGTGAATTTGCTGCTGCGAATGAAGCCGACAGGAAAAGCCAGGGCGAATGATTGAATTACTGTCTGACTGCTGCGAGGAATTCCTCATATACCTTTCAAGCGTAAAGGGACTGTCTGAGAACACCATAACAGGTTATAGACAGGATTTTATACACCTTCTTGAATTTCTTGGAAAGGAACGCAGGCTTAAGGATGTGGATCTCAATGACCTCAGAGCATGCATAGGGAATCTGAGCCAGAAAAAGTATTCTGTGACGTCTATAAACAGATTCATTGCGGCGGTAAGGGGTGTCTTTACCTATGCAAAGAAATTCGGACATCTTGAAAGGAATCCTGCGCTTGAACTGAAGACTTTAAGGGCTCCTAAGCATCTTCCAAAGTTCATGACTCAGTCAGAGGTAGATGAGCTTTGCCGTCAGCCAGAAGAAAAATCCCTGCTTTGGACAACGCGGGACAAGGCTCTTTTTGAGATGCTCTATTCAAGCGGTTGCCGTGTAAGTGAAATGGCGGATCTTAAATTCTCTGATTTGACATCGGATTTCAGAAGTGCCATGGTCACTGGTAAGGGGAAAAAAGACAGAAGGGTATATTTTGAAGAAGATGCAAGGAATGCCCTTGAGGAATATCTAAAGGAAAGAAGGGAACGGTTTCCAATGCATGAAAAGGACGGTGCATTTCCTGAGGATCATGTTTTCATCAACCAGAAAGGAACTGCCCTGACAGCCCAGGGAATTGAGTTCATAGTAAAAAGGTACAGCGGAATGGAAGGTACTGGAAGGCAGCTTTCACCTCACGCATTCCGTCATACCTTTGCAACCCAGATGCTCAATAATGGGGCTGACATAAGGGTTGTTCAGGAAATGCTTGGACATTCAAGCATAAGTACGACTCAGCGCTATACCCATGTAACCATGGAGCGTCTTAAGGAAGTCTACAAACAGGCCTTTCCACATTCAGGCAAGAAAGACTGAATCCATGGATATGGCTCTGTTTCAATAAAGGGCATCTCTAGAAATCGCAGTTTTTAGAGACTCCACTAAGAATAAAAAGGATTTGATTATGGATAACGAAAATAAAATAAGAAGCACTACGGTAATTGCCGTAAGAAAAGATGGCAAGGTTGCCATGGCTGGAGACGGCCAGGTGACCATGGGAAATACGGTCATGAAAGGAAATGCCCGCAAGGTCAGAAGAATCTATGACGGAAAAGTTCTTACTGGATTTGCTGGTGCTACAGCAGATGCCTTTACTCTCTTTGACAAGTTTGAAGAAAAGCTTAAGACCTTCAACGGAGATCTTACAAGGGCAGCTGTAGAACTTGCAAAGCTTTGGCGCACGGAAAGAAGCATGAGCAAGCTTGAGGCGCTTCTTCTTGTTGCAGATTCATCAAAGATTCTTCTTATTTCTGGAAGCGGTGATGTGATTGAGCCAGAAAACGACATTCTTGCTATCGGTTCAGGTGGCAACTATGCATATTCCGCTGCCATGGCATATATGGAATCAAGTACACTTTCTGCAAAGGAAATCGCAGAAAAATCCTTGAGGATCGCAGGTCAGATCTGCATCTACACAAACAACAATGTTGTTGTTGAGGAATTGTAGGAGGTTGTTTCATGGCAAATAAAATCGAAGGGCTTACTCCTTCAGAAATCGTAGAAAAACTTGACAGCTATATCATCGGACAGAACAAGGCTAAACGTTTTGTTGCCGTTGCCCTCCGTAACCGTCAGCGACGCATTCAGTTGCCTGAAGAAATCCGTGACGAGGTTGCACCAAAGAACATCCTCATGATGGGACCTACAGGCTGTGGCAAGACAGAAATCGCACGCCGCCTTGCAAAGCTTTGCGGGGCACCTTTCCTGAAGGTTGAGGCAACAAAGTATACTGAAGTAGGTTATGTTGGTCGTGACGTTGAATCCATGGTGCGTGACCTCATGGCTGTTGGTGTCAACATGGTCAAGGCAGAGATGCAGGAAAGAATTCGTGAACAGTGCCTGCCTCTTGTTGAGGAGCAGCTTCTGGATCTTCTTCTTCCTGGAAGCGGTTCTGGAAAGAATAGAAATCAGGATGAACCTAAGCAGTTTGCCCAGGTTCTTGGAAATATTTTTGGAGAAAACAGTCCTGTCCAGGGAAGCTTAATAAAAATTGATCTTCCACAGACAGGCACAGAAAACAGAGAGCAGAATGAGCGGAAAGAACCTGAGATTTCTACAGAAGAAAAAGAAAGGATGTCTTCCACCCGCGAAAAATTCCGCCAGATGCTTAGGGAAGGAAAACTTGAAGACCGTGTAGTTGAAGTTACCGTTCATAAGCAGGCTAATTTCAGCATGGGCATGATGGGTGGAAATCCTGAAGACATTCAGGACAGCCTTAGCGGACTCCAGGACATGCTGAATGGTGGAAGAAATAGGAAAAAATCCGTGACCGTACGTGAGGCCCGCAACATCCTTATGTCCCAGACTCTTGACCGTCAGACTGACAACGACAAGGTTGCCGACGAGGCGAAAAACCGCGTAGAGCAGAGTGGCATCATATTCATTGATGAGATCGATAAGATTGCGACCCATGGAGGAGAAGGTGGAAGGGCAGAAGTTAGCCGTGAAGGCGTGCAGCGGGACATTCTTCCTATTGTTGAAGGCTGTGATGTAAACACCAAGTGGGGTGTAATCAACACTACCCATATTCTTTTCATCGGTGCTGGAGCCTTCAGCGTATCTGCTCCAAGCGATCTGATTCCTGAGCTACAGGGGCGTTTCCCTCTCCGTGTAGAGCTTGAGGCTCTCAAGAAGGAAGATTTCAAGAGAATCCTTACGGAACCAAAAAACGCCTTGGTAAAGCAGTACAAAGCCCTGCTGGGAACTGAAGGAGTTGAACTTGATTTTGCAGAGGAAGCCGTCGACCGTATGGCCTTCATTGCAGAGGATGTAAACAGCCATCAGGAAAACATAGGCGCTCGCCGTCTTCATACAATCATGGAAAGTGTTCTTGAGGAATTGAGTTTTGACGCCGACAGGCATGACGGCGAGAAGATCATCATAGATGCTGCCTTCGTCGACAAGAGGCTTGAAGGAATCGTCCAGAACCAGAATCTTGAACGATACATTCTTTAAAATGGCAAAAAAAGGACTTCGCAGTGTGAAGTGCACCCCAATTATTGGACACTTTAACTAGGCTGATTTTAAGGACTGATTCCTAAATTGTAAAGGAGTCAGTCCTTTTAATTTAACCTTGATTCTCTTTTCATTGTACCATTCGAGGTATTCAACCAATTCTTTCT
>NZ_JAZUGX010000016.1:0-51986 GCF_045641405.1 Treponema sp. | reverse complement strand
CATGCTTAAGACGCGCCGCCAGCGTTCGTTCTGAGCCAGGATCAAACTCTCCATGATCTATTCTTAAGCCCGAAGGCTAAAGATTTCCTCATAAAGTTTCCTGTCCCAATCCATTAAATCTGGAATTGATTTTCAGGTCGGTCAAAGAACTTGACCGATTCATTTTGCTGACATATTTAAGATTTGTCTTTGTTTTCCTTCACTGTTTCTGTCAAAGAACCGCAACTTTCGTTGCCTTCCGTCGTGCGACGGTGAAAGAGAATATATATCCGAATAAAAAAAGTGTCAAGAACAAATTCAAGTTTTTTGGAAAAATTTTCAATTTTTTTGATTTTGACTATGTCCGCAGAAACCGTTGCTGAATGATATGTGGTAGTTGAACGTATCGAAACCACCATATGCCTTGTGGATGCTGCTTGATTTCAACTGGCGGCATCAAGAAAACCACATTGCCATGTCCAATCGACGCAACAACACTATTTCCGTACATAGCCAAACAAAATTTTCCTACCGCAGCCCAGCCCCGATTGGATGGGCGCCGGAGGCGTTGCCGCCGGTAGCGGCAATGAGCGCCAGCGGAACCCAGGAAAGCGGGTTAACAAGGACTGTGCGCTTCTTATGAAGAACAGGCTTTCAAGAGTTCTTTGTTTTCTTCGTAAACCAACTTTAAGAAGTCAAATGCATTCCGGAGTGATTTCTTTAGGTCACTGTCATCTGTGTTTTTCACGGCTTCTTCCAGGTAGCTTTTTGCAATTTTCATATTTGTTTCAATCGTGGTTTCTTTGTACTGATGCAGATTGTTATAGATTTCAACAAAGTGGGAAAAGATTATGTATGTAAGATTCAAAAACTCTTTTGTGTTTGACTGCAGGCTTTGGTTTGACAGTAGCCTTGCAAAATCCAGAGCCACAGATTTGCTGTAACGGTTCAGCTCGATAATCAGCAGCTGACGGTTTTGAATGAAATCAGTATGAAAGATTGTTTTGGGAGAAAAAGCAATCGTCCTGACTTTGGTGAAAAGGTTTGTAAAAATTACCGGATTGAATTTTCTTTCTTCTGGAATGCTGCTGTTTTCATATTTGTCATTGTACTCCCGAACTAAACTTATAAAAGTACGGTCGGAATTTTGTGGTTCCAGTGCAAATTTACGCGCACTTTCAATAAACCAGTTTTCGATTTCCATTTTGTTCATGATTTCTAATTGCAGATGTTGCCGGAGATGTTTTACAAAAAAAGTCCCGCAGAAAAAACTACGGGACTTTGCATCAAGCAATTGCGCTTTATGGAAGAACTAGAGCTTGAGTGTCTTGAGGCGATTGCATGCTTCAATGACATTTTCTCTGTGTCCGAATGAAGAGAAGCGGATGAAGCTTTCGCCACTTGGACCGAATCCTGCACCTGGAGTACAAACTACATGGCACTGGTCGAGGATTGCATCGAATACATCCCAACTCTTTTTTCCGTTGAACTTTGCCCAAACATAAGGAGCGTTGCCTGTGAAGTAGATTTCTACATTTGCAGCCTTGAAGTTGTCTCCTTCAAGTGCTTCCTTGATGAGGCGTCCGTTTTCAAGGTAATAGTTGATTGTTTCTTCCATTTCCTTGAGACCGATTTCATCGAGGGCAGCATAACCGCCAGCCTGAGCGATGTTTGAAGCACCGTTGAACTGTGTGTTGATTTCGCGTTCCCATGCTGTGTGAACTGCGCTTCCGTCTTCGAATTTGAGCTTTTCTGGAACTACACACCAGCCAAGGCGAACACCTGTGAATCCTGCAGGCTTTGAGAATGACTGCATTTCAATTGCAACTTCGTCTGCGCCAGGAATTTCATAGATTGTCTTTGGAATGCTTGCGTCGCGGATGAATGCGGAATATGCACCGTCATAGAGAACGAAGCAGTCGTTTGCTTTTGCAAAGGCTACAAGGTCTTCAAGGTTCTTTCTTGTTGCACATGCACCAGTCGGATTGTTTGGAGAACAGATGTAGATGAGGCTGTTCTTCTTTACAACTGAAAGGTCTGGGAAGAATCCGTTTTCTGGAAGACATGGCATGTATGTGATGTCCTTGAATCCAGTTTCTGTTACAGGTTCCTTTCCGCCAGCCCCTGCCATAACTGTTCCGTCTACATATACTGGGTATGATGGATCCTGAACTGCAACATTTACGCCACTGCCGAACATTGTCTGAATGCGGCCAAGGTCACACTTTGCTCCATCTGAAACATAAACTTCAGAAGCCTTGATTTTTCCGCCGTACATTACCTGAGAGATGCGTTCACGGAGCTTTGGCATACCGGCGCTGTCATCCTGATAGCCTTCGTAACCTTCTACTGTTCCCATTGCTGTAATGAAGTTCTTCATTTCTTCTACAATATGAGGTGTCAATGGTTCTGTTGTGTTGCCGATTCCAAGGCTGATGATTTTTGCATCTGGATGTGCAGCCTGATATTCACGGCGCCTCTTTGCAATTTCTGGGAAAAGGTAGCCCTTTGCAAGGTTTGTATAGTTTGAATTTCTCTTGATCATAAGAACACTCCTGTAAATTGAGTTAGCAACAATTTACCAAATTTCCGTAAAGTTAGCAAATAAAAAACACTAAATTAAAGTTTGAAAATACCGAAAATATAAACGGTATCTTTATCGGGAGGATATTTTTTATGAAAAAGATTTTTACTATTGCAGCTGCTGTGATTCTTTCTGCCGCAAGCGCTTTTGCAGGAGATGCAGCTTCTTTTGTTGATATTGGTTTTTCTGAAGATGGAAGGACATATATTTTTGGAACATATGGAAAGACTGACAAGAACTACGAACCTTGGGCTGAAATCTATACAGTTGATGTCGCAGCAAATGATTTTGTAAAAGGTGAGGTCTTTAAGTCAAAGAAGGGTGATGTTGCCCAGAATGCAAGCGGAAAGGATGCATTTGACAAGCTGAGATCTTCTACAGAATGGAAGCTTGGGAAATACAATGCAAAGCCTGCCACTGCTGACACACTTCTTTACATCAGAGATTCTGAATCAAAGAGCGCTACAGACGAAATCATCTTTAAGGATTTTGAAAATTCTTCTGAAGACCAGTCGGTTTTCTACAGCATAAGGCTTGTTCCTACTTTTGAAGGAAGCGGAAAAAACGTTAAATCAAAGTTCTACATCAATGTAGTGCGCAAGGATGAAAACGGAGAAATTCTTTCTACAGTCAAGGTGGGAACTCCAGACTTCAAGCGCAAGGGTATAAGCGGCTATAAGATCGACAAGATTTTTACAGACGCTTCTGGTAAGAGTCTTGTCTTCATCGTTCAGAAAAAACTTGAGGACAACACGGGAACTTCTATCAGATATATGGTAGAAACATACCGCTTCTAATGAGGAAAAGGACTTACCATAGAACTTCACCGCATATGGCAGCGAAGCTTCCATGAAGACCCTTGTCGAAATGACCTCTAACACTACATACGGTGGTTTCGACAAGGTTTCCGCCGTTGCGAGCTCTTTTTTTTTGGTGTATTCTTTTTTGTATGACCATTAAAATCCGAAACAGAATATACCTTTTTCTTTCCCTGTTTGGAACAATTTCCCTTGCTTTCTATACAGCCCTTTTTATCTATGCAGCATTCAACAATCTGCTTGAAGCACCAGAAAATCCACTGAGGGCAGGAAACTTCTTCCAGTTCAACTTCCAGGCATCAATTGCTTCCATATTCTTTCTTGGAGCTTCGGCACCTGCAATCGCTTTTTTTATTCTTCGCGGATTTGAAAAGACTTCATCGCTGGAAATTCTTTTTTTCATCGGGGTCATAATTGGAGGAATCGCGGAGGAAACAAGACTTCTTATCCCTGTCCTTGACCTTTGGAACAGTTCATCAAACCTTCTTGTATGCCTTGGACGCATTGGAGTTATCGCAAGGACTATTATACCCCTTAGTCTTCTTTTCTCTTCCCTTTTTTCATCCAGCGATCAGCTTGAAAATGCAGAAAGAAATCTATTCTTTCTTTTTGCGGCATCCTGCGCCTTTGGATTCTTCTATCCAATCAATTCCAACAAAATTACTTCCAACTGCACTGTTCTTTATGGGATGAAATCTCTTTTTGGCGCGATAAGAATTCTTGTGCTCATAACTACAGTCGTAACGACTTTCATAAATTCCCATATGAGCGGAAATTTCAGGGACAATCTGTACGGATATGGAAAGTGCCTTGGAATCATACTTTTTTCAACAGGAAACACCATTCTTCTTTTCTGTGATTCAATTCCAGCGCTTGCAATAGGAATTGCAGTCTATTCTTCAGGATGCTTTCTTTACCTGAAGACCATGCACTACATGGCAAACAACTGGAGCTGAGCAAGCCCTCCAAGAACAACTGGAATGACTATGTTGTCCAGATCCTTCAATGGAAGAACCTCTATGAGCATTCCAACAGAGGCTATTAAAAGTGATATGTAGGATACGTTGATTCCATATCGCATTTCTGTTGAGAAATACAAGGCAAGATAGGTTGATATGAATATAGCGGCAAAACAAGTAAGGCTGCCTGCAACCGTCTTTCCATCCGTAAGCGGAATCTTTACCTTACCGAAGAGCTTTCCCGACAAGCTTGCCAGACCGTCTCCAAATGCAAGGGCATAGATTCCTATTGCTGCAGAAATTGGATACCACAGAAAGGTTGCGGCAAGAATTCCCACAACCAGAGTGACAGGCCCAAGGACAAACCTGTTTTCATCACGCTTTCTTGCTGCAGTTCTTGTAATGAGGGAAACAAGGAACACATCCCTTCCTGACAGGCGAAGAAATTCAGAAGCACAATAGAACACAAGGATGAACACAAGGAACACCACTACCTGAACACGAGCTTTTGTCATCATGAAAGGAAGCAGTGCACTGCAGAGATGAATGGACTTTCTGAATATTTCCTTGGCGATATTATTCAAGACCTTCCTCACCAAAAAGCATACGAGGAATTTCCGTATAGATTTCAGGACTGTAGTCAGGCATTGGATGTGTTATGTAGCGCACATTCTGTTCTGCAAGATTCGATCCTTCAAGACGAATCATTGTCGTCTGGTTTCTTGTAAGAGCATCCCAAGCACGAAGACTTTCCTGAAGATTGACGATTGCCTTAGCATTGAGATAGCTGTCCCCTGTGTTGGAAGCAATTCTTGAAAGGGTTACACCAAGATTGTTGCTTGCCTTCATGTAGGTATCGACAATATCTGCCTGATCATCGCGTACCTGAGGGAAGAGAACGCCATATTTCTGATGTTCACCATCAAGGATTGAGATGAGACGTTCATAGTAACCGCGTGCTACATAGTTGTCGCTGCTGAGCGCCAATGTGTTCGCAAGGGCAAGCAGAAGATGGATGTCGTTTCCGCTTGTATCATGGCTCTTGATGAACGATCCAAGAGCTGCTGGATAGTTCTGGTTCTGGTACTGAATGTATCCAATCCTGTAGCGAACAGACGATGTATCGTACTTGTTGTTCACTGCACTTTCATAGTGCATGAGGGCTGCATCGTTGTCTGCGGCAATGAAGTAGTCAAGGTCTGCAAGGTCTGCGTAGAGCTTACCTACATTCTCGTCACTTTCAAATCTGCTTGAAGCATTCTCCCGCTCAAAGATATCAATTCCTCGTCCATAGAGAGTCTCGGCAGTAAGGTATTCACGCTCGCTGCTCATTTCCTCACCAAGAAGACGGTAGGCATTGATGTATTTGTATGTATCGCGCTTATTGCGTCTTGTCTGAACTTCAAAAGAATCTATGGATGCCTGAAGAAGCCTAGCTGCACTTTTACCGCTCTTTGTCGCAACGAAGTAACGTCCCATATTATAGAGAGCAACAGCATTGTCAGGAGCCGACTTGAGTGCACGTTCCAGGAGCTTGCGGACATCTTCGATCTGTGAACGGAGATTTTCCTCGGAAGGACGAAGCTTTCCAAACCTTTTGTCCAGCATGTAGCCAGAAAGTTCAATTTCATCGGCGCTCTGAAGCCCCTTCTTCTGGTTCATGAAAATTTCTTTGTATGCAAGAACCTGACGAAGATTGTCTGTCCTGATGAAATATCTCATCTGGCGAGAAAGATAGAGATTGTTCGATCCGTAAAGCTCAACAAGAAGATCGTAATTCTGCTTTGCAAGCGGATATTTGTCCGTATTGCTGTCTGTTGCCCAATCGAGATAAAGGTCACCCAGTGCAAGGATTGCATCTGCATCGTTGATATGATAGTCAAGGACTTCCCTCTTGAGGATTCTTTCACTTTCTTCGTAGTTGTAGAGATCCTCCGATTCCATCCTTGCCCAGTCAAGACCAGCTTTCTTTTCGTGGTCGTAGCGTTTAAGTATTGCCCTGTACATCATACGGCTGCGGTCATACTGTCTATGGTCACGATAACCTTCCGCATATGTATAGAACCATTTCTTTACAGGCTTGAATGTAAGTGCCTGGTTGAATCTTTCTTCCGACTGAGGATACTGACTGTCCTGAAGCAAGGCATAGCCCTGTCTGTATAGACTGTTTGCACGAACAGGTTTATAGATGAATGTATTTGTAAGAGTGAAAATACAGAACACAAGAACGGCAGCCACCGCTGTCATTATCGCACCAGGAATGATCTTGTTTTTAAGCTGGTATTCAATCGACTTCTTGTATGCTTCGTATTCTGCAGCTGAACGGCGTTCAAAGTCACGAGGAACATCAAGTGAAATATCAAGAAGCTTTTCAAGCTCGGTTGCAACCTGACGGGCAGGAGCCTTTCTCAGAACTTTCTCGAGGACCGCAAAAATTGCATCATCGGTGAATTCATTTTTTACAACGAAGTCTTCCAGTGCAATACGCACATTGAGAGGATATGTCGCAAGGTTCTTGAGGAAACGTTTGTATTCAGCATCCGTGAAGGTATTCTTTGGCTTATCCTTTTCATCGACTTCAGCAGCACCAGAAAAATCTGGAGTTGAAACCTGAGGCTTATTGTCAAAGTTGGCCGTTACTGTATCGGAGAAGCCTGGAATGTTGAATTCATCATCGCCTTCAGCTCCATCAAGGGAACCAAGTGCAAAGTCTGAGTTTTCTTCTCCGCTGAAATCAAGGTCATTGATATCGCTTGTATCAAATGGATCCGAAGAATCAAAACTGTCTTCTGGAACAGCATCCTCTGGAGACAGAGCATCCATAGGCGTAGACGTTGCATCAGGTGAATCAAAGACCGATGCGTCAAGGGATTCCGTGCCGAAATCTCCACCGAAATCCATGGAACCATCAGAAGAATCATCGCTTGAGTCCCCGAAGTCTGGTAGATCATCAAGTCCATCCGTGGACAATTCATCCTCGTTCGTATTTCCAGCATCTGCAGGAATCTCGCTGACCCCGTCTGAAGAAGCTGTAAGTGCATCTGCTTCAGGAAGATTGAAATCGCCAAGATCCATTCCTGAATCTGTGCTATCTGATACCGAATCCCCGTCTCCGAAATCTGGAAGATCCATGGACTCCATGTCATCCGATACAGAAGGTTCTGCTGGAGTTTCAGCAACTTCTTCCTGAGGAAGATTTGCAAGATCTGGGATCTCATTGAATTCTGTCGGAATATCATCATTCAGACTGAGGCTTTCTGTTGTATTGAAATCATCGTTAGGATCATCGAAGTCGCCTTCAAAGTACTGCGATTCTTCTTCTGGGGCTACTGCGTCTTCAGCAGCTGGAATTTCTTCCGAAACAGGTATGTCTTCTGCAAGCGGAATATCTTCAAGGCCTGTTGATTCCGAGGTATCGTCATCAAGCACAGGAATGTCAAGATCATCGATCAGGGATGAAACATCACCCACTGCACCTGGAACATCTGCATCAGCGACAGGGTCAGCATCAAGAGAAAAATCAAAGTCACCTGCATCGAATGTCTCTCCAGGGGCCACTTCATCATCCGTTGAAAGTGCAGACTCTGGAGGAAGTTGGAATTCATCTGCAGAAGGTGCTGGCTCTGGAGGAAGTTCAAACTCATCCGCAGGAGCTGTTTCTGGTTCTGGGGGAAGCTCAAATTCATCTGCGGCAGGAGCGTCTGTGATTTCCTCAAGTGTCGATAAGCCATCGACAGCTTCATCTGCTTCAGGAATTTCATTAAGCTCTCCCACGCCACCAAGGGAACTCATCAGTGAATTCTCATCCAGTTCAGGAAGAGGTTCTGCTGGTTCCCCAGTCTCTGTCGGCATATCAAAAAGAGATTCATCAAAAGTCTGATTTGCAGGCTCTACCGATTCTGCTGGCGTATCAAAAAGTGAATCGCTGAATTCCTGTCCTGAAGCTTCTGTCACGGCATTGTCTGAGAAAAGATCATCCGACACATCCTCTATAGGAGTATCGATCGTCTTCTGTGGTTTATCGTTTGGATCAAAGAAAAGAGATTCCTCTTCTGGTTCCGCTTCCTTTGGAGTTTCGCTGAAAGCAAGAAGTGAATCCAAATCCATATCCTCTATTGCGACTTCCTCTGGTTCAGGTGCTTCTTCTGGTTCTGGAGCACTCTCCTCAAAGTCACTCAAATCAAAGTCGCCTAGATCCATATCTCCGCCAGATGGGAGAAGGTCTGACATATCTGGAACTGCAGCCTCCTGTTTTGGTGCTGCATTTGTTTCTTCTTCCGCATCTTCCTTGCCGTCATCCATGAAATCCGAGAAATCATTTGCTTCACGCTCTCTTTCCTTCTGAGCGGCATCTGCCTGAGCCTGCTCTTCTTCGGAAAGCATTGGAAGACCGTTGAGGAATTCGTCTGAATCGTCGATATCCTGCACATTCTTTGGGATACTGACCGTTACAGGTTTTTCACCGCGTGCAGCACGAATTTTTACTTCGTCACCGAGAGTCATTATGTCCGAATTGAATTGCTGCAGCTGTTTAAGTCCTGGCATGGGTAAATTATACTCCTCAAACAAACAAGGTTTCAAGATTATATCGGCAGTATACAAACATGAGTTTAGAAAATTATATCCCAGAGGATTCTATAGGAAATATGTAACGAAAAAACTTCTTTCTTCTAAAGTGAAGACCCATGAATACCGATATTTAATATATGAAAAGAGTTTTTATTCTCCTTGCAATGCTTTTTACCGCAGGGATGACTTTTGCCGCTGATGCCAAGAACCACCTTACCGATGACCAGTTGGACTACGCGGAAATTGTAAATTCCATCGACTCTGTCGGAGTTCCATACATCAAAGGTGACTATGTTGTATTCACTGCGGAACACAATGCACGCCACATAGGAATTGCATTTGATTTTGAAGAATACAAGACAATACATTCTTTCCAGATCAAGAAATTTATGGACATGGAATATAAGGAGTCAGGATCGATCTGCTTTTACATTGCAAAGCTCCCAAAGAACGTCCTTGAATTCAACTATAGGCTTGTGATTGACGGACTTTGGACCGTTGACCCTTACAACCCAGACACGGTCTACAACAGGGAAGCAAACCTTACACTTTCCCATGTAGATGCATCACGGTACATTCCACCTGTGACAGAAAAATATGATGACGGTCTTGTTCACTTTGTCTACAGGGGAAAATCAGGGGAACAGGTAAGAGTCGGAGGAAGCTTTACCAACTGGGACAGCTGGATTTACAAGATGACGGAAGTTTCCCCTGGCCTCTATGAATTTGCATTGCCACTTCCACCAGGAAAATATGAATACGCCTTCTACACTGGAATCACATCTTTCCCTGACAAGGGAAATCCAGAGAGATGCTACACAGAGGAAGGCAAAATGGCATCGCTTCTTATCGTTAATTAAGCATTAAAAATGGAAGCCCTTAGGCAACTGCATTCCGCCTGGCAATTTCATATTCTGAAGCTGGCTCATGTCCATTCCGGCAAGCTGGTTCATCATCTTTGCCTGGGCACCGCGGTTGCGGCTGAGCTTCTTCATCGTAAGCTTTGTCTTCTCAAACTGCTTGATGAGCTTGTTTACTTCCTGTACTGAAGTACCGCTACCCTTTGCAATTCTTTTGCGGCGGGCTGGACCAATGATAAGGTGGTTCAACCTTTCCTTGTATGTCATGCTCTGAATGATTGCCTTCTGATGCTTGATGGCTTCCTGTCCCTGACCAAGCTGTGCTTCGCTGATCTGCCCCGCAAGTCCTGGCATCATGTCGATGATCTTTGACATGGAACCCATCTTTTCAACCTGCTCAAACTGTTCAAGCATATCCTGCAGAGTGAATTCGTTTCTCTGCATTTTCTTCTGCATCTTGAGTGCCTGTTCCTGGTCAACAGTTTCCTGTGCTTTTTCAACGAGGGAAACAATGTCGCCCATGCCGAGAATACGGCCTGCAATGCGTTCAGGATGGAACTGTTCGAAATCTTCTGTCTTTTCACCTGTACCGATGAAAAGGATTGGCTTTTCTGTGATTGACTTTAATGAAAGGGCTGCACCACCACGGGCATCAGAGTCAAACTTTGTGAGGATTACGCCTGTAAGTCCAAGCTGTTCATCAAAGGACTTTGCAATGTCTACGGCATTCTGACCTGTCATTGCATCGGCAACGAGAACTGTTTCAACAGGGTTCATTTCCTTTTTGAGCTGAACAAGTTCTTCCATCATGTCGCCGTCAATCTGAAGACGACCTGCAGTATCGATGATTACAGTATCAAGACCGTTTTTCTTTGCATAAGTGAGGGCGTCATTTGCAACACGGAGAGCTACCTTTGGATTTGCTTTTCCCGCAGCATCGGCAAGAGCCTGATCATCCTTGTAAACAGGCACACCGATTTTTTCACCAAGGACACAAAGCTGTTCAACGGCTGCTGGACGAACAAGGTCACATGCAACGAGCAAAGGACGGCGGCCGTCTTTCTTGAGTTTTGCCGCAAGCTTGTGGGCTGCTGTAGTTTTACCTGCACCCTGCAAACCGAGCAAAAGGATTACAGACTGAGTATCAGGTCCCTTGAGGGCAAGGTCTGTCTTTTTGTCGCCAAGCATGGCAGTAAGCTTGTCGTGGATAATCTTAACGAACTGTTGACCTGGATCAACTGCCTTGAGAACTTTTTCACCCTTTGCTTCTTCTATTGTAGAATTTACAAAGCGACGAACAACACGAAGGTTTACGTCCGCTTCAAGAAGAGCCATCTTGATCTGTTCAACTGTCTCTTCAATATTCTTTTCTGTGATGGAAGACTTTCCGCTTAAAGTCTTAACAATGGAGCTGAATGTTCCTGTAATTTTCTCAAGCATTTTTTTATATCCTTAAAATTTATAAAACTTATAAAATCAGCTCCCGCAAAGAACCAGGCCAAACCTGCTCTGGTGCAGCTTGGCTGCAAGTCGCATTTTGTCCCGAACCTTTGCTCCGCTGATTTTATACATCTCTTATTTTTTATGTGTATCAAGAAATGTGGTTATAAAATTCCAGTAACCTTAATCTCTTCCGAGAGGGGAAAATTGATTAGGCGTTCTTAAGAATTTCGTTCAAGCATTCTTCTGCGGTCTTTTCCTTGTTGAGGACTTTGTACAAAGTTTCGCAGATTGGAAGCTTCAAATTCTTTTCCACTATGATCTGATGAACATATTTGCAGGCAATGGCACCTTCAGGGAGATATCCTACCTTCTTTACGTTGGCAATGAGATCATCAAGATCCTTGAACTGGTCAAGAATGTTTGTCTTGATGATGTCCTGTCCAAACCTTCTGTTGCGTCCAAACCTTGACTTGCATGTAACGTCCAAATCACCTACACCGCTGATTGAAGAGAAAGTTGCAGAATGAGTTGCACCCATGGCAAATCCAAGCTGCTGAATTTCGCTCAAACCTGCTGCCATAAGAAGGCTTTCCGTATTGTCACCAAAAATAGGACTGTTCTCAGCAAGAGCATCCATGCTTCCGTAGACAACGGCAACAACGTTCTTGACTGCGGCGCAAATCTGTACACCGATTGTATCAAAAGATGCATACACCATAAGATTTGGAGCTGCACGCAAAAGGTCACGCATCTTTACTGCATTCCTATGGTGCTGGCTTGCAGAAATAAGCCCAGTTATTTTTCCGCTTGCAACTTCTTCTGCATGGCTTGGACCTGCAATATATACAGTGGCATCCTTGTAGCAAGGTGGAAGAGCTTTTTCCATTGTATCGAGAACAAGAGCAGGAAGTCCTGATTCAACAGGAACAAATCCTTTTGTAAGTGAACCGATTATCGTAGAACCGTCGGCAATGTTTGGAACATCAACAAAACGACTGATCGTAGAGGCCAGATAAAGCGATGGACTACCCATGATAAGGAACTGCTTTCCACTTGCAACTTCCCTGATGTCCCCGCTTGCCGTCAATGTTTCATTCAGCCTGTAGCCTGGGAGATAACGTTTGTTTTCATGCTCATTATTAATGGAAGAAACCACATCGTCTTCCATCGCCCAAAGCTGAACCTTGTGGCCACCTTCGGCAAGTGCTGTTCCTAAAGCAGTACCCCAGGCACCAGCTCCAATAATTCCGACTTCAAAAGCTTCCATATATAAAATCCTTTTCTTGAAGTGTCAAAACTCTATGTTTATCCTTTTTATGATACATCAGACAGAATAAAAACTCAAGAAATGTATTTTTTCGTGCAGCTTTCTGGCTTTTTTGAAAAATTTGCCTTTTTCAATGCCTTTTTAGTCACCCTGAGGTACAAAAGCATCAAAAAAGTTTATAAATTAACCGCATCGATAAAATTATTTTATAGGAGTTTATGCATGAAAAAAATATTGGCAACCGTAGCCTTAGTTTTTGCTGGATTATGTGCCTTTGCAGAAGAGAAGACCTGGACAAATTTTCTTGCCGTTGGCTGCAGACTTCCGACCAACACCACAATTACTGTAAAAGGTGAAAAGGAAGATTCAAACATCAAATTCAGGAACATAGCTGGACTTGATACATTCTACATCGGAACCAACAGATATGGATTTGCCGTCAAAGGAGAACTGAACATCAACGCCGCCAATTCAGACATCAAGATCTCCAACAGGAACAATCTTATTGCCATGAATGTAGAATGTACTTTTGGCGCAGGTTTCGCACCGTTACATGACGAACATTATTTTCTCGCCATTTTTGGAACAGTAGGAGGAACTTTTTTTGAAACTGAAGAAATCATGAAAACTTCCTTTGAGTTTTCCAATGCATTTGTAGGTGCAGACATTACCACTGCATACACATTCTCAAATCATTTTTCAATTTATGGTTCCCTTGGAGCACATTTCCTCCTCCCAGGTGAAGTAAAGGTAAAAAACCATGATGATGACAGCTATAAAAAAATCGACACAAAGGCATCATGGGCATTCATACCCGCCTTTGGCATGTGCTGGAAATTCTAGAAGATTTTCCACTAGAAATAACAAAATACATATTTAAAAATATTGATGTGCCTCCATTGCCTCCGAAAAAATCGGGGGCTTTTTTTCATAGCTTCATTCTGGAGTCTGCATTAAGCTTCAGTTTTTCAATAAAAGCAGAAACATATTCCAGCTGAAAATCTGCAATCCTGTCAGGTTCATGGGCATCAGTTCCAACAAGTATCCTTGCATTTTTGTATTCGCCTACAATCTTCCAGAATTTCTCCGACGGATACCTGATCCTTCCAAAGCCAGTTGTTGACCTGAAAATGTCGCTTGTATTTATTTCAAGGTAGACTTCATTTTTAACAGCAGACTCAATTATTGCCCTGGAACATTCTTCCATCTGGGAATCAAAATCTTCCGCCTTAAAACAGCGCATGAAAACATCGGGATGCACCATCTGGTTGAAAAGTCCAGAATCCAAGGCGGCGACGGCATTTTGAACATAGGCAGCCACATCCTTTTTTTCAACGCGACGGCTGCCAAAGTCTTCATGCACCTTGTTGTCCATGAAGTCATAAAGAATTCCATCGGCATAAACATAATGGATTCCAAGATTCATGAAATCAACCTTGGTTTTCATCTGCCTGTAGTAGTCGGCGTCAAACTGATTGTATTCACTTTCAAAACCCGCAAGGACATTAAGCTGATTTTTAAAGGCTGATTTAACGGATGCAACATCATTAAGATATGACTGCAGGTCAGCAAAATCCATCCTAAGTGACAGGGAACCAGAAAGCCTGATGTAAGGAGCAAGGACCTTTTTTGCATTTTCTGAAAGAGGGATGTGATCGGAAATGCCGATTTCCTTAAGGCCAGCCTTTACAGCTTCCTCTGCATATTCAGATAATTCTCCAGAAGCATGACGGCAGTATTTTGAATGTGAATGATAGTTGGCGTTGAACATTTGCAATCAGTATATCATAAATCAGGACGTATGTTATCTTTACTCAAACCAGTTTTCAACAACCAGATTACCAGATACATTCTGGATTGGCTCAAAGTCTGCAGTGTTTCTAGTCACCAATACCATTTGATTGGAAATTGCAGTTGCAGCTATCTGTGTCTCCTGAAAAGATTTTTGAATCCCATTTTGTCTTAGGCGAGAACGCAAATCCGCATGAATCCATGCACAATTTGAACTGTAATCAATTATAGGAAATATGGATTGAATCGTGTCTACGTAAAAAGAAAAAATCATGTCTTTCTTTTTTCCATCTGGCATGGTCTGTACTCCAAAGATCAGCTCATTCCATGTCGTACTTGAAATGGCACATCGATTTTTGTTTTCTTCAACTCTTGAAATGACATTCATGTTTGGTGCGGACTTTAGAAACTCAGAGATTATATTTGTATCCAGAAGATAGATCCTATTCATCCTGCATCAGCTCCTCTATATATTCTGATTCCCTTGCCGACTCCTGAGGTTCTTCCATCCGTAGAGATTCTAGATGTTGTTCAAAATCAAAATCATCATTTTTATCTATTCCATACTTTGCGCGGATTTCCTGGACGCATTCATAAATTGTTTTTTCTTTTTTTATGTGGCTTTGTAATTCCGTGAAATCCTTTAAATTTTGAATCACATAGGCTGGCTTTCCATGATTTGTTATGAAAATCGGCCCCTGCTCATCAGTAAGATGCAGGTAATATGAAAGCCTGTTCTTTGCCTCGAAAACTGGAATTGCGTTCATGGCCGCCTCCTTGGAGAAAATCTTATAACCAATATAAGATAGAAATAGCTATAAGTCAAATTTATGGCTATCTACACAAAGGTATAAGCAAAAAAAATCCCCGCCAGAAATTAATCCAGCGGGGGTCGCAGCCTGGCGGCTGCTACCGAGTTTCAGTTTCGGCCGCAGTCCGCGTCTGTTTTGCTTCTCAAAAACATCAAAACTTGCGGATAATTATGCCTTGTTAAGACGTTCCTCGAGGTCATCCAAAATTCCAGTCAACTCCTTTGGAAGGTGTGAACCGAACTTTGGATAGTGGTTTTCGCGGATGTCCTTAACTTCCTTCTTCCATCCTTCAACATCAACCTTGAGGATTTCTGGGAGAGTCTTCTTGTAGTAGTCTGCGAGACCGTCTGTGTTGAGGGCACCTTCTTTTGGCATGAATCCGATTGGTGTTTCAACTGCATTGTCCTTTCCGTCGCAGCGGTCGAAGATCCAAGCGAGAACACGGCTGTTGTCACCGTATCCTGGCCACATGAATCCACCAGGGAGTTCAGCATTGTTTTCGTCCTTGCGGAACCAGTTAACGTAGAAGATCTTTGGAAGCTTGTCCTGATCCTTTGCTGCTGCACCTACGTTTACCCAGTGCTGGAAGTAATCACCCATGTTGTATCCACAGAATGGGAGGATTGCGAATGGGTCGCGGCGGATCTTACCAACTTCTGCTGCGTTGATTGTAGAAGCTGCTGTGATTTCTGAACCTACGATAGAACCGAGGAATACACCGTGGTTCCATGAGCGTGACTGGTGTACGAGAGGTACTGTTGATGGGCGGCGTCCACCGAAGAGGATAGCGCTAATAGGTACACCCTTTGGATCTTCCCATTCTGGAGCGATACATGGACACTGTCCTGCTGGTGCTGTGAAGCGTGCGTTTGGATGTGCCATTTCTTCACCCTTAGGAGCCTTGTCCTTAGGGAATGCTGGGCGTGTGTTACCCTTCCAGTCAACGAGGTTACCAGTTGCTGGGTATCCGATACCTTCCCACCAAACGTCTCCGTCTTCTGTAAGAGCACAGTTTGTGTAGATTGTATTCTTTTCTGCTGAAATAAGAGCGTTCTTGTTTGATTCTGCAGATGTTCCAGGAGCAACACCGAAGAAGCCTGCTTCTGGGTTGATAGCGTAGAGCTGTCCGTCTTCGCCGTACTTCATCCAAGCGATATCGTCACCGATTGTTTCAACCTTCCATCCTGGGATTGTTGGGATGAGCATAGCGAGGTTTGTCTTACCACATGCTGATGGGAAAGCACCAGTTACGTACTTAACCTTTCCTTCTGGGTTTGTGAGCTTGAGGATGAGCATGTGTTCAGCAAGCCAACCTTCCTTGCGAGCAAGAACAGTTGCGATGCGGAGTGCGAAACACTTCTTTCCGAGAAGAGCGTTTCCGCCGTATCCAGAACCGTAAGACCAGATGAGTCCTTCGTCTGGGAACTGTGTGATGTACTTGTTTTCAACATCTGCACATGGCCAGATTCCACCGTCTGTTTCGCCATTGTTGAGTGGCTTACCAACTGAGTGGAGACATGGAACGAATTCTGCTTTTGGATCTGCATTGAAGATGTCGAGAACCTTCTTTCCAGCGCGTGTCATGATGTCCATGTTGAGAACAACATATTCAGAGTCTGTAACTTCTACACCGTTCTTAGAAATTGGTGAACCAAGTGGACCCATGCAGAATGGAATAACATACATTGTACGACCATGCATACAACCCTTGTAAAGGTTCTTCATTGTTGCCTTGAGTTCAACTGGGTCGATCCAGTGGTTTGTTGGACCTGCATCTTCTTCCTTAACTGAAGAAATGAATGTACGAGCTTCAACACGAGCTACGTCAGATGGAAGTGAGCGGAAAAGGAAGCTGTGTGGCTTCTTTGCCAATGGAGTTGCAAGACCTGCATCAACACATTTCTGCATCAAGCTGTCGTATTCTTCATTAGATCCGTCAGCAACAACTACGTTGTCTGGTTCACACATGGCAACGCATTCTTCTACCCATGCCTTGATTCCTGGGTGTTTAATGTCATTAAGAGTAAGAGACATAAATAACTCCTGTGGCTTAAAATCAGTTTTTATGAAACATCCTTCATTACAACGTAACCGGCTGTTTTCATAAGGTCCACGCATCAGCTGCAGACTGGCAAACGCCTACCGATTTTCACACAATAAATATACAATTTTTTCATTTCTAATTCAATAAATGTTAGAAAAATCTAAAATATGTTAGAATTATTATATATGGAAAACAACAAGTTCAATTTTTGCCCAGAATGTGGAAGCAAAAACATCCTTACGGAAGACAACGGAAGAAAATGGAAATGTCCCGATTGTGGATTTACCCTTTACAACAATGTCGCTGCGGCAGTGGGACTGGTCATCGTCAATTCACGGAATGAGGTACTTCTTGAAAAACGCGCAAAGGAACCACGCAAGGGATATCTTGCTTTTCCAGGTGGTTTTGTGGATCCTGACGAAACCTTGGACGAAGCCGCCCGTCGAGAATGCCGTGAAGAAATAGGAACGGAAATCTCTTCAATAAAATACATTGCATCATTTCCAAATACATACGAATACAAAAATGTGGTCTACAAGACATGCGATGTTTTCTTTGAGGCTATGATTGCTCCGCAGGCTGAATTGAAATTTCAGAGAAGCGAAGTTGCTGAGATTGTATGGTATCCTTGTGGAACAAAGGAAGATGTTGAGAAAATTCCACTCGCCTTTGATTCAGCAAGAAAAACTCTATTGACACGAATTTAGATTACTGTTAGAGTAATACCACTTTGGCGTCGTACCCAAGTGGTAAGGGACTGGTCTGCAAAACCACTATGCATCGGTTCGATTCCGATCGACGCCTAGCAAAAGAGCCTTCATCAAACGATGGAGGCTTTCTTTTTGCCCAACGGCCTTTACAAGCAAAGCTGGAGGCCGATTACATATAAGCCCCTGGCCCACGCCTGGGGCTGTCATTCCCGTATCAAGCACGGGAATGACATGTGCAGTACAGACTCAAGCATTTTTTTTATTTCCCTTTCGTGTTATATTTTTCCTATGAGTGTGAATTTCAATTTAATCCTATGCATTGCAGGTATTGCCATATGGCTTGTTTCATTCTTCGTGATGAATTCAAAAATCAATGCCCAGAAAAAAATCCTCAAGGAACAAGGCAAGAACATTCCAAAGGCAGAAACATCCTTTGGAGCTAGCCTCAGCCTTACCATTCTTGTAGAGCTTCTTCCTCTTCTGATTCCCATGAAATTCTTTGCTGAGGCCGTAGCATGTGTCTGTGGAATTTTAGGTGCATACATCGTGCTCAACGAAAGGCTCATAAACCTTAAGAAAGCTCAATGAAAAAATTCCTGTCCGCAGCATTCATTTTCCTCATCTCAATCGGTTCAGCATCTGGAAAAGAAAAAATCTTCCATTCGGAAACCAGATATTTTGACATCATATTTGATGAAAGCTCAAAAGACAGCGCAATGGAAATCCACGATTGTGCGGATGAATTTCTTGAGAGGCTTTGCATCCAGTACAAGGTTGAACCAGACTTCAAGATTCCTGTAGTCATTACATCAAGAACTGAAAATTACAACGCCTACTTCACAAACTACAACTACAACCATATTGTTCTATATGATACTGTCCCAGATGAATCCATGCTGGAATTCAGCAGAACGATAAGATCAACCTTTTTACATGAACTGACACACCTTGTTTCAACCAATGCAAGGAACGGCTTCTGGAAAAGAGTCGGGAAAATTTTAGGCGACACCTATAATCCAGGTTACTACATTACGACTACTTCTTTTTTCAAGGAAGGAGCCACCGTTACCCAGGAAAGCAGGGAAGGTGAAGGAAGACTGAACGACGGTTTTTTTCTGCACGACCTTAAGCAGGCAAAGATAAGCAACAGATTTCCTGGCTATACAGACAGCTTTGGAGCAAGATCAATATATCCTGTTGGATCCGATGCCTATTTATTTGGAAGCACCTTTACGGAATACATCATCGCCAAATATGGTATG
Source organism: Treponema sp. (assembly GCF_045641405.1). Lineage (GTDB taxonomy): Bacteria > Spirochaetota > Spirochaetia > Treponematales > Treponemataceae > Treponema_D. Next base: position 32,888 of record NZ_JAZUGX010000016.1, on the reverse strand, counting down.
GACAAGTACGCTGAATTCTGGCACAGGGGAACAAACAGCAACCGACTTACTTCTACTGCAGTATTCAAAAAAACATATGGCGTCTCAATGAAAAAGGAATGGAAAAATTTTTACGAATCCATTGCTGTTGACGGTATTGAAACCGATCCGACATCGCTTAAAGGAATTTCGAAATTCGATTTCAAGAACAGAAACCTTCATCTTTATTCGATCCTCGGCTTAAAGAACGGAAATCCCGTTGTCCTTGACAAGACGACGAATTCGGTCTTCATCGGAAAGAAAAAACTTTTTACAAATACACGGCTTCTTTCTGCGGGACTCAGCGGCAATTACATCGTTACTACGGAGACAGACCTAAACCATCTGGACGGAAAGGTGAAGGCAAGTTTTTTCAACATTGAGACCAGCAGATGGAAAACCCTTGATGGAAACGGTATAAAAAGCCTTTGCACGGTTGATAACAATGGTGAGGAATTCATTGCCTTCGTAAGTACTCATTCACAGAAAAGCAGACTTGAGATCCAGGGGCTTGGTAATGACACAAGGACCATACATGCAATTGATTTTGGGATGGATGAAATTCCTTACGGGCTTTGTCAGGACAACAATGGGAACCTCCTGTTCCTACTAAAGGAAGGTCTTGAATTTTCAATCTGCAGGGCTTCATTCACCAACGAGGAAATTGAAATCAGTTCATTCAAGCTTGATGGAATCAAACCGAGATTTCTTTCCGCTTGTGGAAGTATCGATGGTAAAACCACAGCAGTATTTTCTTTTGTTGAAGGCAGGAGTTTTCCAAGGCTTGCAACGGCAGAAATCAACGGCGATGAAATGAAGCTTTCGCTTTTGAACAAGGACATTTCAGGCGGAATCTATTCACCTGTACAGAGGGAAGGCAAGATCATCTATGCAGCAAAATTTTATACAGAAGGAGCCTTATACGAACTTGATCTGGAATCATTCCGTAGCGATATTTCAGAAGTATCAATAAAAGGGAAAATCAAGGAAACCATAAACAGTTCTACAGCTGAGAATGGCATCAAAGATGTGGGTGAATTCAATTTCTCTGAATACAGGAAACTTCTTTATCCACGACAGACAATCGTTCCCTTATCTTCCCTTCAATCCTACTACATAAGTCCTTCTGTATATTTCACAGACGAGCAGGACTGTCTTGGAGAACCCACTCCATATCTTCTTGGCATTACAGTCATCAAAAGCAATCCATGGGACACAAGACACGCAGCCTTGACCGCAGGATACAGTCCCTTAAAAAACGCAGGTGGTGCGGGAATGGCTTTGATGGCTAAATCCTCCAGCGGTAACCTAAGCTTTACAGATTCTGCAAATTCAATATTTGACAAAGATGGTTTCATGCAGGTCAACAACAGCTTTACCGCATCTCTTGAAATGAAGTTTGGAAATATTTCAAGGTTCATTATTTCTGAATCAAATTTTTTTCTTTACGGCAAGGATGACATGGATAAGAAAACCAAGGATAAATATTACCTTAAGGAAGATCAGACCAAGAAGAACTACATTTACGACAAGAACACCATTTCTTTGCTTTACAGCACAATACACAGGATGGGGGCAAGAACACAGCAGACGGGAGGAATCGCAGCTGGCATCAACCTTAAGAACGTCTATGCAACAACCGATGCAGAAAAAAAAGATTCCATATTCAACAGGATGCTACACTACAAAAATGACAGCCTCCAATTTTCTCAGTTCTATCCTTCCATTGAAGTCGCATTACCTGGAATTCTTCCTATCGATTGCAAGGGAGCATTCACATACAATCTTCCTGTACGCTCATATGTTTCGCTGTGCCAGTTCAATGACACTTTTTTGACTGGAATAGCCGAAGCTGTTCTTTTCTCTTGGGAAATCCAAAAAGGTATGGGAGCAATCCCATTGTATGTAAACACATTGACCTTGAAGGCAAACTATCAGGAAGATTTTCTTACTGGACTCAACAGAAACATGGAGATAGGAAATTTTTCTGAAGACCTTCAAAACATTGGAGAAATGCTCCATGACCGTTATGTTGGAAGCAGCCTCATACTGAATTTCGCAGGCAACACAGGTGCACTTGCCAATCCAGGAATCAATATTTCCTTATCATGCAAGGTTCTTCATTGTCTTGAAGGCAGCAATAAAGGCAATACAAAAATTCTTTTCAATTCCATGTTGAATTTTTCTTTGTTCTAGAATAAAAGGAAGTCAACTTGAAAATTTTAACCTTGGATTATAAACTAATCTCAATATTTTTCTGGAGTCATTTAATGAAGTTTTTTCGATTTATTCTGTTATTCCTGATTTTTTCTGCTACAGGTGGATCTATATTTGCACAGAAAAGAAACCTGGACTTCTGGAGCAATATTCCAAACGAGCAGCTGGCAGAAGAACTTACGGACAGAATGGATGACGAAGAACTTTTGGCACAGATCCTTATGTTCGGATGGGCAGGAGCAGAACCTAGCGATCTTTTGAATTCCTGGGTTACGCAACGAGGTCTTGGCAGCGTAAAGGTTTTCGGCTGGAATACGGACAACATTCAGAAAGTCGCAAAATCAGTGCGCATACTTCAGCAGGAAGCCGCAGAACGCCCTTTTAAAATACCTCTTTTTGTAGCTACAGACCAGGAAGGCGGCTGGATCCGTCATGTAAAGGGAGACACTTCAGACACCCCAGGAAATATGGCAATCGGTGCTTCTGGCTATCCAATCGACGCATATTACTCGGGCTTCTACATCAACAGAGAAATCCGCGCTCTTGGAATCAACATGAATTTTGCTCCGACAGTGGACCTCTATTCAAATCTGGATTCCAGCGTAATCGGTCCCCGTTCCTTCGGTGCAGATCCTGTCAACGCAGGAATTCTTGGCGAAGCATTTTCACGCGGTTCATTGGACGCAGGAGTAATTCCAACCGCAAAGCATTTTCCAGGTCACGGCGACACAAGTTTGGACAGTCATGGAAGACTTCCCCAAATCGAAATTGACGAGACAACACTTTACAACCGTGAACTCATTCCATTTAAATTCCTTATTAAAGCTGACATTCCTGCCATCATGAGCGGACACCTTTCCTTTCCTCAGATTGAAAGTGACGGAACACCAGCAAGCCTTTCGAAAAAGATGCTCACTGATATTTTGCGCGGACAGCTTAAATACGAAGGCCTCATCATTACCGACGACATGATGATGAACGGTGCGACTTTGTTTGCAGGTTCCTTTGCAAAAGCTGTGACCATGGCAATCGAAGCTGGCAACGACATCATAATATCATCCTCTACCGCAAACCTTTACGACAACCTTTGGACGAACAACATCAGATATATGGAAAGCAATCCGGAATTCAGAGCTAGGGTAAAGGATGCAGCACGCAGGGTAATCCTTGCAAAACTCAGGTACTTCAAAAGCGAAAACCATGCTCCACTTTATCCTGATGAAAATACAATTTACGAACACATTCCAGACAAGGAAGGACAGAAATTTTTCCTTGAACAGGCATGTCGTTCCATCAGCGTATACAAGGCAGAAACTGCACTTCCGTTCAGTCCCCAGGAGAATGAGAAAGTACTTGTGGCAGGTCCTTTCCTTTCCCTCTACAATGAAGCAAGAAGAAGATATCCAAACGTTTCTACATTCCACTTCAGCTATGAGCTAAGGCGCGACGAAAGCAATTTTGACGAATGGAATGCAGCACGTCTTACTCAGGTTGCAGACGGATTTGATACGATAATAATTGTTGTCTATGACAAGCACACGGCAAACATCGCAAAAAGACTGCGCTACATGGACAAGAAAGTAATCATTCTTTCCATCATGTCGCCTGTCCATATCCTTAAGGATTTTGAATGGGCAGACACCATCCTTTGCGGCTACAGCTACTCAAACTATTCCTTTGCCGCGTTGTTTGGTGCATTGAACGGAGAATTTGTTCCAAAGGGAAAAATCCCGTTGGATTGATTTTCTAGCACTCCTGCTCTCCAAATTGCGAGAGCATTTTTCTTAACGTTGCATAAAGCTGCACGGCTTCTTCTTTTGGAATCTGAACACAGGCGCCGATTTTTGCGGGAATATCCACGGCTTTTTCACGGAGAGCCATTCCCTTCTCGGTGATCGTTACAACGAGAAACCTTTCGTCTGTCTTTGAACGTACTCTTGTGACAAGTTCCTTTTTTTCCAGAGTTTTAAGGAGCGGCGTAAGGGTTCCGGAATCAAGAAGAAGTTTCTTTCCAAGTTCCTTTACGCTCATCTCCCTGTGTTCCCACATTACCATCATCGCAATGTACTGCGTGTAAGTCAGATCAATCTCATTCAAGAATGGAGTGTATCTCCTGACAATTTCCTTTGAAACCGCATACAGGGGAAAACACAACTGATTGTCCAGCTTCAACACGTCATACTTATTGCTCATCTTATGCCTCTTCTTCCAAAGGGGACTTGTAGTTTGGATCTTTTGATGCAAGGTACCCTGCCCTTACAGCCTTTGCAAGCTGGTCGCTGCATGAAGTCGGTCGTCTTCCGCAGATGATTCCAGACAGTTTTGCTTCAATCTGATCCACAGTCCATCCATCCAGAAGCAACGGAATCGTCTTTAAATTTCCATTGCATCCACCCATGAATTCTATGTTCTTTACGATGTCCCCGTCAATATCCATGTTGATTACTTTTGAGCATGTGTTTTCTGTAAGATAGTCAAAATGAAACATCCTAGAGAATCTCCTTTACCTTTTCGGCAACTTTCTTGATGCTTGCTGTAGGCTCGAACCTTGCAACGATTTCTCCTTCCCTGTTGACGATGATCTTTGTGAAGTTCCACTTGATCTTTCCGTTGTTCTTGTAGTCTTCATCCATCTTCTTTACGATTGGTTTAAGAATTACAGACATAGGTCCACTGAATCCTTCAAACTTTGTATTTTCAGTGATCCACTTATAAAGCGGAATTGCATTGTCGCCGTTTACTTCAATCTTCGAATACTGAGGGAAAGTTATTCCGTATCTTCCAGTGCAGAAGTCGTGGATTTCTTCATCGCTGCCCGGAGCCTGGTCTGCAAACTGGTTGCAAGGGAAGTCGAGAACTTCAAGCCCCTTGTCCTTAAGTTCCTCATACATTTCCTGCAGTTCTGAATACTGAGGTGTAAAACCGCAGCCTGTCGCCGTGTTTACGATCACCAGTACCTTTCCCTTGAACTGTGAAAGTTCAACCTTGCTTCCGTCCTGTGCTTCTACTGTGAAATCAAATGCATTCATAAAATAACCTCTGATAGATTGCACGCAACTAAATTGCGTTCGATTTATTACAATTAAATTGTATACAATCTACTTTTCAAAGTCAATGAATTTGCTGATTTTTTTCTGCTGCTAACAAAAATTTATTCTGCGATTTCGATTTTGTTCCGGCCGTCGTTCTTTGCCTTGTACAAGGCTGCATCGGCGGAATTAAACCAGTCGGATTTTTCCATTCCTTCTTTTAAAACGGAAATACCTGCGCTGAAAGAAAATTTTTCTCCGGGAGCAAAATCATAGGATATTGAACAGAATTCATCTTTAATTTCCTGAACACGATTTTTTACAAATTCAAGATCCTCTGTTTCAAAGGCAAGGACGAATTCTTCACCGCCAAATCTAAAGGCATGTCTTCTTCCGCCCATCTTTTCCTTGATTATTCCCGCAAGAGCAATAAGAACTTCATCACCTGCAGCATGACCATACGTGTCATTTACATTTTTAAAATGATCAATATCCATAATCACAACAGTAGGCCTGTAGCTGCCCGCAATGAACTTTTTCAGGTAGGCATTCATACAGCCTTCAAGAGCAGCCTTGTTATAAAGTTGCGTCATGGGTTCAATTTTCAATTCCTCAATGAGGGTTTTCTGTTTTCTATAGTTGTTGAAAATATAACGGAATTGAACTTCCTGTGATTTGGCAAGAACATTGCAGACAATGTAGCTTACCACAAGCAATGATCCTAAAACCAGTACAGAAATATTTTTGTGCGTAGGATCAAGATCAGGTCGTTTTATGTAAAATGCTATCGATGAAAGGAAGAATGGAACTGCATTTATGATTGAAATATTTCTTAAAATTTTTCTGTCTCCAAAAATCATGCTTACATAAATCGGAATGGTAATCAGATACATTACAAAAGAAAAATACACATTGCAGATTGCAATACTTGAACAGCAGACCATTACGGAAAAGCAGACCAGGTAGGTTCTTGCAGATTCCGCCAGTTTTTTACTGTGCGCAGCAAAAGAACAGCAGGCGGAAGCCAAGATGACCAGAATGTCCGGCCTTATGACTCCCCTCCACAGATAAAGCGCAATGGAATAATCAATAAGGCCTTTTTTCCAGAATCCATTTGAAAGATACATATAGAAAATTAAAAGCTGTACTGTCAGAGAAAGTCCTGCTCCAATCCAGCAGACTGCCGCTATTCCTTTCTGTATTTTTCTGAAATGCCTGCCACGGTATTCTTCAAAGTTCATGCTTAAAATATAACACCGTTTTTCTGTTTTTACAGTTCTATTTTGGAGACCAGCTTCAATTCAGATGAAGCTTTTTGAATTGCCGATTACCGGGGCAGTTCATTGCATTTCTCCCGACAACCGGCCAAATTAGAATTCCAGGAACCAGATTGCTTTTACTCTATGCATTTCGCTAATTCTTCTTCTGTTATTCCTGTAATCTTAAAAATCGTTTCAAAATCAATGCCACATTCCAACATTTTCTTTGCATTCTCAAGATTTTTCTGATTAGCTCCCTGTTGCAAGCCTTGTTGCATTCCTTGCTCGATACCCTGTTGCAAGCCTTTCTCCATCCCCTGCTGAATACCTTGTTCGATACCTCGTTCGATACCTTGTTCGATACCCTGCTGAATACCCTGCTGAATGCCTTGCTCTATGCCTTGTTCCAGACCTTTTGCCATACCGGTTTCTATGGCATGACGCTCTGCCGTTTTCATATCAGAAACATGCATCCAGTATCGACTTTCATGATACCAGTTCATTTCGTCCTGACTGACATGTTCAAGTACTGTCACTGCCATGTTTATCCCCCTGTTATGAGCGCAAAGTTCTTTTATATAAGCCTGCTTATCTTTGTTGGAAGCGTATAAAAAGAATTTACCCCACATCTGAGTTTTCGTCAATTTTGATACATCATCAGGGAGCTGCTTGATTTTCGGCAATTCAATGAAGATGATATTGAGAAGATTTTCTATCTGACGGCCGCTTTCATTTTTCATTGTATACCAGTTGATGCAGTTTTCTTCTTCCGAATCAAAAATAAAATTTAGAACAGAAATCTGAAAAACCTGAGGAACATCCTGCCACTCTTTTCCACGCGGAGTATAATGATTCAACAGATGGGCAGCATGATATTCAGCACGCTTGCCATAACAGGCATTCTCATTGCGCCCCTGCATTTCAATGTTTACCGCCTTGCCGTCAATTTTGCAGTTGATGTCGAATTCAGACTGCTTGTCATCCAAAGCTTCTCCCGAAAGTTCATTAGGTTGAAGAACCACATCTGTAACCTGTTTTTCCAGAATGTCGGATAGAAAACAGGTCAAAGCATCGCGAGATTCATCAGAATCATCCGTAAAAATAATTTTGAAGGTTGGATCTGCACAAGGATTTAAAAGTGCATCACGAGATGGTCTATAAGTTAATGCCATACACGTCTCCTGAAATTGGAATAAAGACACTACTGTGCCTTAGTCCTTCAGTCCCAATCCTGAAGACGTGTGGTAAAACTCGTATAGCTGGTAAAAGAATCACAAAGATTCAATCAGTCATAATAAAAATATTGGGAAGCTAAAAGCACCAGCTACAACCGTTTACAGAACTAAAGTAGTAAAAATCAAAAAAGAAATCAACCGTCGGAGCAGCGGAAGGTTTTCGCCGTGAGCAGCCTCCTTCCTTTCCCGGGACTTTTTTTACAATGACAGTCCATCATACCCACCGGAAAAACATGACCTTAAAGAACTTCAGCAAACTTCTTCCGCTGAATAAACTTGCGGAGGCGAAGTTCTTCCGATGCGCAGACTTTGAGGCCGGCGACTGAAGGGAGTCCGATACCTTTAGGCCTCAACCGTCGGAGCACGCGGAAGGTTTTCGCCGTGAGCAAGTTTATTCAACTACATAAAGATTGTCTCTTCTTTAACATTTTTGTTTTTCCGTTTACTATATAAGCATGGACAACATTTCAAAATTTTATGCAGATGCACAGAGATTAAAGAAGCACTACCGCGCGGAACACAACAACTATGACGGTGGTGAAGTATGCGGTCAGATCAAGGAACTTTTTGGACGCAACAACGGCCATGTAAAATCCCTTGCCCTTTCCTATGCCGACTACTGGTACGACACCTATATCATGAATTCTGCGGAAATGGAAAACGAACCTACGGAACAGCATCTTAAGGTTTTAGGCTCGATCCAGGCACTTATCGACAATGATCCTGAACAGATTACGGAACTTACTCAGGAAGACTGGAGGGAACTTTGCGACCTTACGAACTACGAGGCAGATGACCTTCCCCTTGAACTGCTCAACGACATGATGATCCTTTTTGTCGACCACCAGGCCTGCTAGAACCATGAACGAGAATCTTTATTCCGCCTGCACTCAGTGTCCAAGAAACTGCAGCATAGACAGAAGCAACGGAAAGTGCGGTTTCTGCAAGGAAACGGAACAGCTCAAGATCGCCACAGCCTGCCTTCATTTTGGCGAAGAACCTCTCATCACGGTTTTTGGTGGAAGCGGAACTATTTTCATCACTGGATGCACACTGCGATGTTCCTTCTGCCAGAACTACCAGATAAGCCAGCAGGGAATGGGAAGCGCCATAAGCAAAGAAGAATTCGTTGAGATGTGCCTCAAGCTTCAGAACCTTGGGGCTGAAAACATCAACATTGTTACAGGCAGCCACCACATTCCAAAGCTTGCTGAATTCTTAGGAGCTGCAAAAACTTCAGGACTCAGCATCCCAATCACATGGAATTCCAGCGGCTACGAAAGTGTTGAAAGCCTTGAGCTTTTGCGCGGCATTGTCGACATCTGGCTCCCAGACTACAAGACAGTAAATTCCATCATGAGCAAGGAACTTTTTGCGGCGGAAGATTATCCGTCAGTTGCTAAAAAGGCAATTCGCTGGATGGTAAACAATACTCCAATGGAAATCGTTGAAGTTGAAAAAAACGGCGAAAAGCGCGAAAAGATGATGAAGGGAACCATCGTGCGCCATCTGGTTCTTCCGGGCCGGCTCGAAGATACAAAGCTTACTTTGGATTGGCTCAAGAAAACCTGCGACGGAAAATCCTGCATTTCCCTTATGTCCCAGTATACTCCCGTTCCTTTTGAAGGTTCTGCTGAAGAACTTGAGTGGAGAAAAAAATCCCTCGGTGCTTTCCAGAACCGCCTCATGAATACTGAAGAGGACAAGACCTTGAGAGAACTAATTGACAGCTATGATTTTGAATACCTTTTCTATCAAGATTTGAGCGATGACACAAGCTGGCTGCCAAACTTTACCAGAATCCAGCCTTTCAGCAATGTACTGGCAAAACCGATCTGGCATTGGAGGGAAAAATTTCTTGATCTATGATGACTCTACTTTCTTAAGCTTCGCCCAATGACAAATTTCACATTTTTTTCTATATTATATATAGCACATAATTTGAGGTATTAGATGTCAGAAAAAAACGACGATAAGAACAAGAAGAATGAAAATGATCCTTACGATTTTTTCAAGCTTCAGATAGAAAACGAGGATAACGGAAATGATCCAAAGAACAACAAACCACGCAGAGGGCTTCCATTCTGGAGCATTCTTCTCACCGTGGCAGGTGTCCTTTTTTTCCTGAACATGATTCTTTCACCAAAGCCAAACGATCTCATCGATTTCTCCGAATTCCGCAGTCTTGTGGAACAGGGTCAGATTGTACGCGTTGAACTGGGTGAACACTATTTCACAGGATACACCGCTGATGCAAACACAAGCTTGAACCAGCAGAAGAAATTCGGTTTTTTCCGTCCTTTGAATAATCCTCAACCAACTGGAATTTACAGGACCACCGGTGTTCTCATGCAGAGCTTCATTCAGCTGCTGGATGACAAGGGCGTTGAATACAAATTCATTGAAAGGCAGAACAACATCCTCCTGCAGATTCTCGTGAACATCGCAGTTCCGGTTCTCCTCATATTCCTCGTGTACTTCTTTATTTTCAGGAAGATGGGCGGTGGCATGTCTGGTTCCATGTTTGGAATCGGTGGTGGCAAATCAAAGGCCATTGATGAAGGAAAGGTCAAAACCCGCTTCAGCGATGTTGCAGGTGTTGATGAAGCTAAGGATGAACTTGTGGAAGTTGTAGACTTCCTTAAGGAACCAAAAAAGTATACGGAAATCGGCGGAAAGATTCCAAAGGGTGTTCTCCTTGTTGGACCACCAGGAACAGGTAAGACTTTGCTTGCCCGCGCAGTTGCTGGTGAAGCTGGCGTTCCGTTCTTTAGGATCTCAGGTTCTGATTTTGTTGAAATGTTTGTTGGCGTTGGTGCATCCCGCGTACGCGACCTTTTCCGCAATGCAAGGGAAAAGGCCCCATGCATCATCTTCATCGACGAAATCGATGCCATCGGTAAGAGCCGCGTAAACAACTACGGCGGAAGCAATGATGAACGCGAACAGACACTCAATCAGCTTCTCGTTGAGATGGACGGCTTTGACAACGAAAAGGGTCTCATCATCCTTGCCGCAACAAACCGCGCAGACATTCTTGATCCAGCCCTTCTCCGTCCAGGACGCTTTGACCGCCAGGTTCCTGTTGAAAAACCTGATGTTAAGGGTCGCGAAGAAATCCTCAGGATTCACGCAAAGAACGTTAAGCTTGATGACGATGTAGACTTTGAATCAATTGCCCACGGAACAACTGGTTTTGCAGGTGCAGACCTTGCCAATGTTGTAAACGAAGCCGCCCTCCTTGCAGTACGCAACGGACACACAAAGGTTTCAATGTCAGACATGAACGATGCCATCGACAAGGTAAGCATCGGTCTCAAGAAGAAGTCACGCAAAGACAACGAAAAGGACATGCGCCTTGTTTCAATCCACGAAACAGGTCACGCCCTTGTTGGTGCCTTTACTCCTGACTATCCTCCTGTGAACAAGATTACTGTTGTTCCTCGCAGTCACGGTGTTGGCGGATTTACCCAGTACCGTGAAGAAGAAGAAAAGCACTTCCAGACAAAGAAGGACATCATCGCAGAAATCGATACACTTCTTGGTGGTCGTGCTGCAGAAGAAGTTATGCTTGGAGATGTTTCTACGGGTGCATCAAATGACATTGCCCGTGCAACAGAAATCATCAAGAGAATGATCGTTGACTTCGGTATGAGCGACAAATTCCGCAACATGACTTTGGGTAGAGGCGTTCTTGGAAACGCAGGTGGAGAACCTACTCTCGTCCGCGAATTCTCTGAAGAAACACAGAAGTATATTGATGTTGAAATTGCACGCATCATGGACGAACGCTACAAGTATGTTCTTAAGCTTCTTAAGGCACACAAGAATCTTCTTGAAACAATTGCAAACTTACTGAAGGAAAAAGAAACAATCGAAGGCAAGGAATTCCTTGAGCTTGTAAAGGCTGAAAAGGAAGCCAAGCCTGCAACATCAAAGGAACCTTCGGGAAAAAAGGCAGCAGAAAAGAAAGAGCCGGCTGAGAAGAAGACAAAAACAGCTCCCAAAAAAGCAAAGAAGATTTCTGAATAAAGAGAATCTTTCTTCACTCCCATAAAATCAAAAATCCCTGAAGCAATTCAGGGATTTTTTTTACATTCCTTCCTTTAATTCAAATCCAAAATAATCATGGCCTGGGTAGACAAGTGTGTTACTTGAAACATTTTCCCTTATGCGTGAAAGACTGTGCACCATCTGAACTTCGCTTCCACCTTCAAAGTCCGTGCGACCCCAGGTTCTATAAAAAAGCGTATCGCCGCTTATGAGCACACCTTCTTTCTCATTGTAAAGGCAGCAGCTACCCCTTGTGTGGCCTGGAGTGTGCAGTACCTTCCATTGGTCAAAAATAATTTTGCCGTCGGAAAGAAAATCTGTTGCCTCTGGAAGCTCCGAAACTGAAGGAATGAAAACCTCGTATCCCATGGCCTCAAGACCTCTTCCCTGTACTTCTCCAGAGTTTACACCGATCATTGGAGAATCTTCTTTGTGAATGTAGATTGGAATATCTGGATTCTTTTCGCGGAGAAACTTAAGACCAGAAACATGGTCAAAATGTCCATGGGTCAATACTATTGCAGAAGGAGTCAGTCCCAGGGAATCAAGGTATGCCGAAAACTTTTCCGTATCACGCGTAAACCTACATGCCGCAGGATCAACAATGAAACACTTCCCGTCCCCAATCGGAACAATATAAGTATTTACCCTAAATATCCCAGTCTGAATGCAGTGAATGTCCATATTTCCTCCGTATAAAAAAAACGGCAGCTTTCGCCGCCGCCCTATTTCCCTATCCTAGTCCAGGTTAAAATTGATTTGTAACCTCTAAGATAGCTAAATGCGTAGCAGAGGTTCGCGACAAACTGCGACTTGAAACGAAGTTTCATCGGAGCAGGCTTGGCGCGGTTCTCTGCGAGAGCATTTATATTTCTTTTAGTTGTTTACAAAGTGAGACTTAACCTGACCGTCATCTGTTGTTTCAAAGTATGTCTTTTCTTCAACTGGTGCAGGAGCTGGTTCTGCCTTTGGTTCTTCTGCAGGAGCATTGTCCATAGAAGCTGCGAATGCCGACTGTTCTGCTGCAAGCTGTGCCTCTGCTGTGTTTACAGATGTATCAGCGTGTCCTTCATTTGACACATTTGCTGGAATAACTTCATCCTGTGCATCTGCAGCTGGTGTATTTTCACCTTCTTCCTTCTTGCGGCTGTAGCTTACAGAAAGCTTTCTTCCGCGGTATTCATAACCGTCGAGGGCTGAAATTGCCTTATCGCAGTCTTCTGCAAAAAGCTGGATGAAAGAGTAGTTTGAAAGAACACGGATTTCACCGATTCTTGAGCGGTCAAAACCTGCAACGCTTACAAGAAGTCCAACAAGGTCACGAGGGAATACGCCACGGCTTCTTCCTACGCCGATGAAAATTGTACCCGCTGCTTCTGGAGCGATTGTTACGCGTGGTGCCTTCTCTGTATGTTCTTCTGTCTTTCTTTCTGCTGTGCGTTCGTTGCGGTTAAAGCGTTCTTCGCGCTTGTTTGCAAAACGATCATTCTTGTTGTTGTCACGGTTAAAGCGGTTGCTTCTGAAACCTGATGTTGCATTCTTGATGAGCAATGCTGCTACATAGCCTCTGCGTGAGAATGGAACATTCTTCTTGAAAAGCTTCTTGAGTGTCTTCAAAGCTTCGATGTCTGAATCACTTGAAGATTCTACTCTCTTTACTGCATCTGCCAAAAAAGCTGCTACCTGTTCTTCGTTGATTGAAAAACCTTCACGATTGTTGTTGTATGCCATTTTTTACTCCTGTAAATTCAAAATGAACCCGAATTCTGACTTTTTAAATGAAAATTCAAACAATAAATTTTCCATTGATTCAGGCATGATTTTTGTTGATAAAATAACCCACTGAATTCCGCTGTCTTTAAAATCTGCCAGGCATCTATTCAAAAGCTCTTTGCCTATGCCGAGACCACGGTAATTCTGAATCACAAAAAAATCTGTAAAAGCAACTGATTTTTTTGCTGAGGACGGACAGTAAGAAACAAGGGAACAACCGAGGAATTCATGGTCCTGAGAATAACATACATAACCAAATTCATTCTCCCTGGAACAGTATGCCGACTGGTTTTTTAAAATGTCAGAAACTGCCTCGCCAAGACTTCCTTCATATTTTTCTCTGTATTCTTCTGCAATATTAATGACTTCACGATCAACGCATTCCTTGTCCTTAAGAGAATCGTATTCGGTAAATTCAAAATCATCCTGAACAAGATATTCCGTATCAAAAGATTCCGGATTTTCCTCAAGACCTTCCAAACCCCAGGACTCGCAAAGCTCATTGTACCATTCAGTTATTCTTGCATGCATGGTCTTGTCCTTAAAGGCAAACCATTTCTGCTCAACTTCTGGGTACGATTTTAAGATTGACTTAAAGTTCCTGAACACCCCCCTTCTGTTTGCAAGGCATCTTCTAAGTTCCTTATAGGCATTAGGATTATGAAGCCCTGCAGTAAAATTTTCCATCATTTCAAAACCATCATCGCTTGACCACGACGGAATTGAATAATAGTTTTCCTCATCAATGTCGATTTCTACCTCACCGTCATTAAATTCTTCTATATCCACGTTGTCGGAAGCAATAAGCTTAAGCTCTCCTTCTGCTGCGTCCAAGCAATAAACGCAGTTCTGGTCTTCCATGGCAAAGAGAATTTTATCCTTGAGTGTATCGGTGAGTGAAAAGGTCATTTATTTTTCAAGATCTGAACGCTTTGTAATGATCTTGCTGATAAGGCCGTATTCAATCGATTCTTCTGCATTGAGCCAGTAATCACGGTCTGTATCCTTTGCAACCTTATCCAAAGCTGTACCTGTTTCTTCCGCAATGATCTCATTGATCTTTGCACGGGTCTTTGCAAGTTCTGCTGCATGGATTTCAATATCTGTTGCAACACCCTTCATTCCGCTCGATGGCTGGTGAATGAGGTAGCTTGAATTTGCAAAACCAAAACGGCGCTCTTTTGGAGCTGCAAGAAGAATAAGGGCTGCGGCACTGGCAATGAGTCCCATACCGATGATGTAAACAGGTGCGTTGATGAAACGGATCGTGTCAAAGATAGCAAAACCTGCGTAAACATCACCACCAGGGCTGTCGATGTAAAGGTAGATAGGCTTGTCGTTGTCTGCCTCAAGAATCAAAAGCTGGCGGCAAATCTTGTCAGCAAGTTCTTCGCTTACTTCACCGCTCATCAAAATCTGTCTTGTCTTAAGGAATTTTTCTGCAAGTGGATCTGCCATTTCTGGCTTCTTTTCTTCCTTCTGTTCGTCTTCAAGGCGAATGTTCATTGTTCTGTTCATTGTTTCTCCCATGAATAGTGGCTTTCCTCTGTTATTGTCATAGAATATAGTAAGGAACAACCAAAACGTCCAATTAGAACTACTAAAATATATACAAAAAAATGGCAATAAGCAACCAAAGCCACGGATTCTATATGGCGGACTTTGCCTTTTCCCATAGATTCAACATTTCTTCTATATTATCAGAATTCATCGGGATTTTTCTTTCCCTCATTTCCTTTTCAACATGGCGGAATCTTCCGTCAAATTTTACCGTAGCCTTTTCCAAAGCCACATTAGGATCAACACCGAGCTTTCGGCAATAGTTGACTGCAGCAAGAAGCATATCTCCTGCTTCTTCTTCCAGATGGGAACTGTCTTCTTCCCTGAGCGCTTCAGAAATCTCCTTAAGCTCTTCATGTACCTTAGACTCAGCCTGTTCTGCGGAATTCCAGTCAAAACCTGTCTTTGTCGCCTTCTTGAGCATCTTGTAGGCCTTGAGCATCGGTGGAAATCCCTTGGGTACCGTATCCAGCACGGATTCTCCCCTGCGTCCTTCTACTTCTTCCTTGATTTTGTCCCACTGTTTTATTACTTTTGCCGCTGTTTCCGCCTGAGCCTCACCGAAAACATGGGGATGACGGCGTACAAGCTTTTCGCTGATTTCATCAAGAACCTGGGCAATGGTAAAATCCCCCGCCTGTTCATAGCAGTAGGAAATAAGAATCAGGTTGAAAAAAGCATCCCCAAGTTCTTCCTTTGCGTGCATCGGGTCGCCTTCCGTAATCGCATCAATTACTTCAAAGGTTTCTTCGATGAAAGTTTCCCGAAGTGTGGAAGGCGTCTGTTTCTTATCCCAGGGACAGCCGTTTTCACTGCGGAGTCTTTCTGTTATTTCATAGAGTCTATTGAAGCTTTCGGCCGAACTGCTGTTCATGGCATACATAATATAGGCAAGATGATTTCATAGCAATACGAATGGTCAAGGAACGTTTCACACAGAAAAAAAATGCCACACACGACAAAGTGCATGGCATTTCTTGACTGGACTTTCACAGAAAATATTAGTCCTGTCCGCTGATTTCCTTATAGAATTCAACCAGGTCCTTGCGGTTTTCCTTTGTATAGGCAATTGCCGTACGTGGGTGCTGGTTGAGCTGGCCTGTAAGAAGGTATGGATGTTCGTATCCCCATCTTACGCCGTCAGCACGGAGCTTGTTGATGTGCTTTTCAAGGAACTGGTATACAGGGAATGTGCTGTACTTAGGGTTCTTGAGGAATCCAAGGAGGAGTTCCATAGCGCAGTTACCTGCACCGCGACCCATTTCACCGTATGTAGCATCAAGGTAGTCTACGCCATCACCGCAGCATTCGATTGTGTTTGCAAAAGCAAGCTGCATGTTGTTGTGTGCGTGGATACCGATTTTCTTTCCATATTTTTTTCCTGCTGCAGTGTAGATGTCAGCAACGCGAGCCATTTCTTCTGGCTAGATTGAACCGTAGCTGTCTACGATGTAGATAACATCAACAGGTGACTTTCCAAGAAGGTCCAATGCTGCCTTGATGTCCGATTCCTGGCTTGTTGAGATTGCCATGATGTTGCAGCTTACTTCATATCCCTTGTTCTTTGCGTCTTCGATCATGTCGATGGCTGCAGGAATTGTCTTGATGTATGTTGCGACACGGATAAGGTCAACAGGGCTGTCGCTCTTTGGACGGATGTCCTGCTTATAGTTGCAGCGGCCAACATCTGCCATGACTGCAAGCTTTAGGTTTGTATCGTTGTCGCCAACTACCTTGCGGATATCATCATCGTTGCAGAACTTCCATGGACCAAACTTGCTTACGTCAAACTGTTCCTTGTCTGCCTTATATCCCAATTCCATATAATCAACGCCAGCCTTGACGTTTGTCTCATAAAGGTCCTTTACGAATTCTTCTGTGAAATAGAAGTCATTGACGAGACCACCGTCGCGCAATGTTGCATCTACGACCTTGATGCTTGGTCTGAAATCCAATAATTTTGAAATGTCTTTCATTGTAATATCCTCCAAAAAAAGCCGTAAAAAGCGGCAACAGGCAAGATAATATAAAAAAAAGCATAAACTGTCAGTAATTATCCGGCCATTTCATAAATAATTCTTGTTTTATTGCTTCATTCTGTATAAAATGATGCAATAAATAATCACATTTCATCAAAATGCACAAGTTCAACCTTTATGAAGAACACAAGCACTATTTCACGCCGGAAATCATCGCCCTGGTGACAAAAATCTATCAATACAAGGGCCGACAGGATCTTTTTATTGAAACCAGAGAAAATGAAATTGAATGCTTCAAGAGTTCCGCCAGAAAGATGAGCACAGTATCCTCAAACCGTATAAGCGGAATAACTACAGCTGACTCGTGGATCGATGACCTGATAGACGGACAGCGCGACCCCAAAAACATAAACGAAGAAGAAATCACAGGCTATCACAAGGTTCTTTCTTCAATTCTGCAGAACTATGACTACATTCCATGCAAGCCCTACTATATTCTTCAGCTGCACAGAGACCTTTATTGCTTCTGCAGGACAAAAAACGGCGGGCAATACAAGAGCTTTGACAGAAGACCCAAAGGTTCCTTCCGATTTGTGAAATCCAGCGACACGGAAAGAGCAATGGATGACCTTTTTGACAGTTATGATTCCGCCTTTGAAAGAAAGGGCACGGAACCTCTCATTCTGATTCCGATGATGCTGCTGGATTTTCTATGCATACATCCATTCAGCGACGCAACCTACAGAATCAGCAGACTTCTTGCTGTCCTCAACTGCTGCAAACACGGCTTCTTTCCTGTGAAGTACACAAGCCTTGAACTGGTGATGGAAAAGCACAAGGAAGACTTCAACGAGGCTTTTATTGATTCCGTTGAAGGATGGCATGAAAACGACAGCAATTACGAGCCATTCATAAACTGGTTCCTTTCCGTTTTGACGGAAGCATACGAAACATTCGAGGACCGCGTTGAACATCTAAGGCACAACGAAAAAACAAAACCGCAGATGATCGAAGACCACATCAGGAGTTCCGGCGGGAAAATCACCAAAAAAGAAATTCTTGGATGCTTTCCCGACATCAGCGAGATAACCGTTGAACGGACCCTTCATGACCTTTGCGAAAAAGGAAAGATAAAAAAGCAAGGAGCCTCCAGAGCAACCTTCTACATCAAATGCAGCTAGATTTTGAAACCTCCGGTTCAAGTCAGGGTGAATTTTACGGGATAGCGGAATTTTACGGCGCAGGCTTTTCCGTTTGCAACAGCCGGAATGCAGGAAATACCTGTAAAAGCATTTACAGCCGCCTGGGCAAATCCATGTCCCGGATCCTTCAGAACTTTTATGTTTCTTATCTGACCCTTGTTGTCGATAAACAGCTCAAGGTAAACTACCGCTTCAATTCCCTGTTTCAACGCCATTGGCGGATATTCTATTTTTGAAAGGATTTCCTTTGATGGGATTACAGGTACGGAAGAAATTTTATGCTGCGGAAGATAAATGATTTCTTCTTTTTCTTCACGCACTTCTTCCTTGGTTTCCATGATTGTTTCTGAAGCTTTTGGCTGATGTGCCACCGTCACAGCTTCCTTCACCTCCGGAGGCGGCGGAACAAATTCCTGGACGTCCACCAGCTTAAATACTTCCGCTTCCCTGAAGTCAACGGTTTCAACAGGGACATCCGCGGACTTAAAGCTGAATATGTACATAATTGCCGCATGAATGAAAAATACAAAAACAAAAAGTGCGGGTCGTGCAAATCTGGAATATTTTGACATTTTTACTGCATTCATTTCTATTTTTCCTTTACGACAAAACTGACTACCCTGTGCTGCAGTGTCTGTAGAACAGTTACGGCATCGTTGACGTATTTGTACGGAGTGTCCTTATCGGCAATTATGTGAATCCTGACACCTGGATTTTCTGCAATCGCATTTATCACCGCAGCTTCCAGGCTTTTTTCATTCAATATTTTCCCGTCGGCAGAGACCGTTCCGTTATTCTGGATCCAGATTTCAAAATTGCTGTCTGCCTGGGTTTTTTCCAATGCAGTGCTTTCAGAATAATTTATTTTTTCTTCATAGCGCTGGTTCATGAGAGAGATCAGCATTATGAAAATCAAAAGAAGAAACCCTATATCCGACATGGAAGAAGTTGCGATGGAAGGATTTCTTCTCTTAGCCTTAAAATCAAGCATTTCATTCGCTCCTGTTCATCCTGAAAGAAAAATTTTCCACTTTCAGTTTTCTTATTACTGAAATCACATCGACCACATTCTGATATGATGCTTCCGGATCAATGGTCAGAAGGAAAGTCATGTTTGGCCACGACACCAGTTTTTCCGAAACTCTTTTTGAAAGCTCCTCAAGTTCAACTTCGGAACCATCAAGCATCAGTTTTCCATTCTGCAGGATTGAACATTTAAGGATGTCCTGGGTATTTACGACAATTGGTTTTTCCCTCGACGGAAGGTTCAAAAGGAACCCCTTGTTCACATTGAATCCTGCGATCACTATGAAGAATATGATCAGCAGAAAGGAAAGGTCGTTCAATGAACCTGAACTTCCTGCATCCTCAATATTGTGTCTTGAAAATCTTTTAATCATTTTTTTTCTATATCAACTTAGGAACAATGTCATTGATTGCCTTTGATGTCTCAGCGGCAAAAGTGTCGACTTTCTGGATCAAAAGGTTGTAGGCGATGGAAGCTACGATTGCAATGATAAGACCAAAAACAGTGGTGATAAGAGCTTCGTAGATTCCTCCTGCAACAAGCTGTGCGTTCACGTCTGTAGCATTGGCGATCTGACGGAAGGCACCTATCATTCCTGAAACTGTTCCGAGGAAGCCTGTCAAAGGTGCAAGGGAAGCAAGAGCCGTAAGATAGTTGAATCCGTTTTCCATTCTTCTGAGTCTTTCCTGGGCTTCACTTTCTGCGGCGCGTTCCATTCTCATCTCACCGAATTTTGCGTTTTTCAAAAGGACAAGAAAAATCGAAGCCGCTGTCTGCTTGCGTGAATAGGAAGACAAAAGTTCTTCAGCATCTTCCTTTTTTCCTTCATCCAAAAGCCCCATAATTTCTTTTCCAAGGGGAACAACCTTGCGGTCATGCCATGTAATATAGACGATGCGTTCAATGATGATCGCTACCGTAACAACAGAAAATCCAAGAAGGATCCACATGAAAGGACCTCCAAGATTGAACAATTCGATTAAGCTGAAACCATTTTCCATTTTTTTCTCCTGTATTTTCTTCAGCATTCTTATACTAAATAAGACACCTCCGGAGACCGGAAGTGTCACTAAGATTTTTATTTTTTTTAGAATTTTACCTTTATGCCAAGCGATGGAAGAGGTACTCCGATGTCAAAGTCAACGGATTCTTCAACATCGCTCATCTCGCCGGTATAGCTGTTGAAAGACTTGTCACCCTTTGGTGAATAAAGGTTCACGAAGATGTCCTGAACGGCAAAATAGAATTCCCAGTTTGCCTTGCCGCCATTGGAGGTCCACTGCTTTGAGACACGGACATCCACAGGACATGAAATCTGGTTTCTCAATGTATCGCTGTAGAAGGAACTTCTTGTGTAACGCTGGACAACAGTTCCGTCTTCCATGGTAGCGGCATAGCAGGTAAGATCTCCGTTCTTTTTCTTTGGTGTTCCGGTTGCAAGGGTTCCTTTGACTGTGAGAGTCCATCCTTCACCAAAATGCCAGTTGCTTACAATGTTGACCGTGTTAAAGCGATGGAAGCCGGGATAGAACCATTCATCCATGACATCGTCATTCATATCGACTTTCTGGTCGTCGCGGATTCCTGCAGGATTCCTATATCTTGTGTAGACAAAAGAATATGAAAGGTATCCGTCCCAAACCTTGCCGACATTTTTTTCAATCAATGCATCAATACCAAAAACGTGTCCCTGCCCGTTTGATTTTACGTTCATTGTTTCTGATGAATATTCCGTCGAAGCATCTGAAACCGTGTACATGTACATCCTTGAAAGATAGTGCTTGTAGTATGTCTCAAGCTTGAACTTCCAGTCATTTTCAAGTTCCACATTTCCACCGATGAGGGCAAGCAAGGCGGAATTAGGTTTCAGCTCGTAGTTTCCTATTCCGCATTCTTTGGAAATGAGCATTGTCTCGCGTGGTGCAGAAACAAAGAGTCCTGTTCCGGTTGTAAGGGAAATTTTTCTGATGCTACCGATATCGCGCCATGGTGTGAATGTAACGGAAGCTCTTGGAGAAACCTGAGGCACCATGTTCAAGGTGTAATTCTGCTTGTTGTTCTTCATGGTCAGGAATTCACCTCTGATACCGATTTCAGAATTCACAAGATCATTTTCACTTCCGTAATTCCATGCTGCGAAGGCTGCCGTGTTGTACATCCAGTTCTGTTCTATTTCGCTTTCCCATGCACTCTTTCCAAACAGCCATCTGTCTCCAAGATCAAGATCTCTCCAGGCGCTTACCTTTTCCTTTGTGTCGCTTGTCGAGATGATTTCTTCTACGCCAAAGCAAAGATGATTCTTGTCGTTGACTTCTATTTCCGATTCGAGTTTTGCATTTACAAGATGTGATGTAATTTTTTCCGCATAATCACTTCTTATCTCAGAAAGGTAATAGGAACTGCCTGCTGATACTCCGCTCAGGCCTGAATACTTGTCCGCAAATTCATCTGTGTATTTTACAGTTCCGCTTTCCTTCATGCTCTGCTTCAAGTCTTCATACATCCTGTTGTAAGAAAGAAGTCCGTGAAACTGAACTTTGTCTGTCGGAAGATATTTTACGTTGAGTCCCGCAAGCCCCTGATAAATGTCATAGTCCATTATCATGTTTCTCGAGAAACCATCTTTTGTTTCCGTTTCGTCCATGGAAAGACCATCGCTCCCCAAAAATCCCATGAGGGAAATGTCAAGGACGGGACTTGGTCTGAAATTTGTCTTCAGGAAGAAATCACGGATATATGGAGGACGCTTGATCATATCCAGGGAATCATTGCCGCTTGCATTGTACGCAGCAAACAACGGTTCAAGGTATGTCATGTGGGTACCAACAAGCATTCCGCCGACATTTTTTCCGAAAGGAACCTGGGCAAACACATCGGCGCTCATTGTGGAAATTGATGCGTTGAGATGTGCCTTTTCAAAATCAGGTTTCAATGTTGTTGCTTCAAGAAGTCCGGAAGAAGCCTTTCCATAGCGGGCTGAAAAAACTCCGTTGGAAAGTTTCACCGTCTCGATCATTGAAGGATTGAGGATTGAATTTCCTCCACCCCAGTGCCATGGAAAAATCGTATACATGCCATCAAGGGTAACTGCCAGTTCTCTTGGAGAACCTCCTCTTATTGACGGCTCGCTGCCCCACGCTCCACTGTAGGAAACACCAGGCAAAGTTCTTACAGAAGCCATGCAGTCTTCGATAATTCCCATGCTGGCAGTGGAATGCATTTTTTCTTTTGTCATGACCGTAGAAACACCTACTTTTTCACTTGCAGTTTCTGGAACAGTCCTGCTGACAACAAGTTCTTTTCCTTCAATTACATCAGCAAGAGACAATCTGATTTCCACTTCAGGTGAATCTGAACTTACAGACACAGTTTCATTTCTGTATCCGGGCAAATGAGTTTCAATGGTTTCCGATTTTTTTTCATCAGGAATATTGATGATGGCCTGTCCATTTTCATCAGTGACAGTCCTTATTTCTGAATTTGATTTTGAGCTGATCCTGACTCCCTCAAGGGGAATATCAAGATCGGAATCCAGAACCAATACTTTTATTTCCGCTGAAAACATCTGCAGAACAATCAGACCGGAAATGAATACTGTGGAAATTAACTTTTTCATTTTTATCCTCACTGCTAAATAGGACACGTGAGGAAAACAAATCTGTCACTTTAAATACGAAAAAAATAAAAAAAGCACTGCCGGAGAAATCCCACAGACAGTGCTTCAAAAAACTGGACTTTAAGTATCAGTGCAAAACGAATTTCAAGCCAACTTCAAATTCAGGATGCATCTTTACATCATGATCGGAAAAATCAACTGTGAAATTGCTCTTCTTTCTTTCAAAGGTCTCCCTGTTGCCATCAAATTCAAAGGAAGCCATGGCACCGGCAAAAATCTGGATATGCTTTGCAGGATTGAAACCTACTGCAAATTTTGCCGAAGGATACCATTCAGACTTTAACTTTTCCTTTTTGTCATCGTCCTTCATGATAACTTCATTGCCAAGAGCTTCAAAGTCAAAGTTGAACATGCCGGCCTCTATTCTTGTACCAAGTCCAAAAACAATTTCCGCATATTTGTCATCCGAATCAGAATTTGAATCCATGTAGCCTACTTCCGTCTGACAGCCGATGACTGAATACAATCTCCTGTTTCCTGAAGTCAAGGTAAAGCGCATGTTGTTGTTAGTCGTATAGGACATTCCGAGTTCAAAAATTCCGTTTCTGGAATAATTCACAAAACCAAATTGAAGTCCATCCACATCACCTGAACAGATATTTACAAGACCGATCTGGGCACCATCTACATAATGCGCATAGTTTGCGATTGCAGCAGCCTGGAGACCATCAACCTTGCCAGAAGCAACGTTAACAATTCCTGAACCCTGCACACCGACAACAGTTCCGCCTGCGATGTTGAAAATTCCGGCACCCTGCACACCATCCACATCAGACTGGCTCACATTTCCAATGCCGCTTCCCTGGACACCGTCAACTTTTCCTGCATAGTTGATGAGAAAAGCCCCCTGAACTCCCGTAATTTTTCCGGACGCAACATTTACAAGTCCTGCAGCCTGACAGTATCTGACATCATCGGCAATATTCACACATCCAGAAGCCTGCACTCCTTTCACATTTTCCGCGTAGCTGAAGATTCCGGCTGTCTGTGCACCTTCTACATCTTTTGACAAATTGAAAATACCGGCGCTCTGGAATCCACACACTTTATCAGCAGTGTTGAATATGTAGGCAAACTGTGCACCGTTGAGAACCGTAGTCTGGTTGGCGATGAAAGACAGCATCACGCCATCAGTCTGATAGACTTCCGAACGGAAGAGACCAAGGGCAAAATTTGTGACGATATCTTTTCCAGTATTTCTGTAGAATTCATTGGCGAAAAATGAGAATACAAATGGAACATGCATTGTATTTTCACTGGTGAAAGCAATCTCATTTTCTGGCTCGGACATTTCCTTAGGTTCCTTACCGCGGAATCTGTTTGCTGTTCTTGCAACCGGGGAAAGATTGCTGTTGCTGAGGACATAGTTTCTCTTTGCGCCAAGTTCAAAATTTCCCTGCAATGTAACTTTTTCCGAAATCACTGTCACACCATACTGTCCCTCTTCCATTGCAAGATATACGGGAGCTGCCTGGGTCTTGCTTATTTCAGAAACAAGCTTTTCGTTTTTGTCCCTGATTATTACACGGCCGCTGAGTTCCTTTGAAAGTGTAAGGATGCAGTCTGAACCTGAAATGTCCGAAAGAACAAGGTCGCCGGAACCTACAAGAGTAATGTTGTAGTTAGGATGCTGAGGACCTGCGGAACTGTTTTCTGTTCTGGAAAGGGTCTCGCTGAACGCATAGGAATACAACTCGTTCAATGTAACTTTCTTGTCGCCGGAACTGTCTGCAGCTCCCTTCAATCCTGTAATCATTGCATTGGTAAAAAACGACGATCCTATCTCATCAGATTCCTGGGAAGACTCCTGTGAAGAACTTGAAGAAAGATAGGCATGGCCCTTGATCACTGAAGAATCATCAACAAGGAAAGGTTTCTGCTTCTGACCACCCTTTGTGCGGATAAAATTTCCAGAATAGCAGGAATCAAGAATTACAACGTGAACATCGCTTGGAACCTTTGTAATGGCAGCCTTCAGCGAAGAATAGTCATAGGTATTGTTTCCGAGAAGCAGAGCGTTCTCATCTGAATGTCCGGAATAATAGAAAACGAATTCAGATCTCTTTGCATTGAATTTGTTTTTGACAATCAGCTGGGAAATATATTCCATAGCCTCGTCTACATCATCCTTTGCAGGATCAAGCAGAAGAACGCTGTTTGATTTTCTGATTCCGCCAATGTCGGCCATGGTATTCTGGAAGGCCATGGCATCTGTTCCGGCGTAAAGAAGCTGTCTGTTGTTCCCGCCTATGTTTGAACCTATATAGATCGCATATCTTTCAACAGAAGCAGCATCGGCTTTGTTTTCTGCGGCAAAAATATTACCCGAAAAAAAGATGGCCACTGCTGTCATAATCAAAAATTTCATATAACTCTTTTTCATGGTTGTCTCCACTGGATTTGCACTTTACTTTTCAAGAATAAAAACAGAAGCTTCCGCGCCTTTTGGAAAATATTTTCCGCTCTTAAGCTGATCATAGCGGATTGCATTTTTTCCGTTTGCTGCCTTTTCAATTTTATCCAGGCTGAATTCTTCTCCTGATGCTACGAAGATGAAGCACTCATATTCAGGGGCTGCATCCAAGGCGTATGAGAATGAAAGCGGAACTTCCTCGCCTGTCTTTTCAAGCTTTCCTGCCGTCCAGCTGTCGTCCGGGAAATGCCTTGTGATGTTTCCATTTCCGTCAAAACTGAAAATCACGCCGAAGTTTTTGTTGCCCGGAATATAGGTGATCTGAATCACATCATTTTCCTGAGCCTTATCTCCGCTTGCAAGTCTCAAGATTTCAGAGCCAGCCTTTTTGTAAAGTCTAAGCTGACTATGGACAGATTCTCCTCCCTTTACTCTTGTCTCGAATGTATTCTGCTTTTCCTTTATCCCGTTATACATAAAAGGAACGCAGAAAGCAATTGTCAAAACTGCAGCCGCAGCCATCGCCCATACACGAAGGGACCTGAATTTGAAAACATTATTTGTTTCTTTCACGGATGTTCTTTCTTCAAATTTCAGGCTCATTTCCTTTATTGGATAAGCCTTCAATATTTCTTCATCCGATTTCCTTAAATCAGCAAGAGCCTTTTCAAGTTCTTCCTTTCCATACTTATCATAGTAATCCTGGGCATTCTTTTCGCCAAGATTGATTTCTTCTAAAAGCAACTGTGGAATCATGACAAACTCCTATTTAATCATTGAAGACGAAAACTTCTTCAGTTCTGAAATTCTTTTCCTTACCCCGGAAACAGACATGCCGACCTGTTCAGCAGTTTCCTCGAGGGTAAGACCATCAACAAAATGCAGTGTCGCAATCAACGAATCCTTCTCATCCCTGCTGGAAAAAAGTTTTTCAAGGACATCCCTTGCCTCCACTTTTTCAGCTTCGATTTCAGAAAACTCATCAACCATCATCTCTGCTATTGCATCAAAATCAGGTCCCGTGCGGATTTTTCTGGCCCTTATCATGTTGAGGCAGATTCTCGTTGCCGTAACATAGAAAAGGCTTGAGCACATGTCCTTGATCCTGTAGTTGTTTTCCATGATCTTCAGAAAAACATCCTGCATCGCATCCAAAGCCATGTCTTCATCGTTCAGTAAAAAACGGCAGCGGCGCAAAACCATTGGACCGTACTTTTGATAGAGTTCACCGAAGTCACGATCTGTTATTGTATCCATCCTTTTAACTCCGCCATAATATGAGACACCTGATTCAGCATAAAGTGTCACTTATTCCGTATAATTTCTCTTTTTCTCTTTTCGTCATTATAACTATTTGATTGAGAAAAAATTGAAAAAACAATAAAATAGCATGTAAATTCGCAGAATTCGAACTTTATTATTCAATATTTTATCTTAGTTTAGGGAAAATAGAATTATGGAAAACACAAAAAGAACAGTAACTTGCGGCGAGCTTACAAAGGCTGATGTCGGCAAGAAAGTTGTTTTGAACGGTTGGGTAAGCCGTACCCGCGACCTTGGTGGTCTTGTATTCATCCGCCTCCGTGACCGCTACGGAATCACACAGGTAATGGTTGGAGACAATGCTTCGGATGAAGTAAAGAAAATCGCATCATCTCTTAAATCAGAATATTGTATCGCCGTTGAAGGCGTTGTTGCAGCCCGCGCAGACAAAGACGTAAACAAGGACATGGCAACTGGTGAAATCGAAGTTGAAGCAACAGACATCGAAATCTTTACAACTTCACAGGAGCTTCCTTTCTCGATTGAAGAAGTTCGCCAGAAGGACGGATCAATCGTTCTTCCTAATGAAGACCTCCGTCTCAAGTACCGCTACCTTGACCTCCGCCGCGAGCCAATGCAGCAGAACATCATCCTCCGCTCAAAGGTAACATTTGCAACCCGCGAATATTTGACTTCTAAGGGATTCCTTGAAATCGAAACACCAACTTTCATCAAGTCTACACCGGAAGGAGCACGTGACTATTTGGTTCCTTCACGCGTTCACCCGGGAAAGTTCTACTCTCTCCCACAGTCGCCACAGCTTTACAAGCAGCTTTTGATGGTTTCTGGATTCGACAAGTACTTCCAGATTGCACGCTGCTACCGTGATGAAGATGCACGCGGTGACCGTCAGCCTGAATTCACACAGATCGATATGGAACTTTCTTTCACAAACCGCGAAGAAGTCCTTTCAACAACTGAAGGAATGATGCAGCACATCTTCAAGTCAACATTGAACTATGACCTTCCTGCAAAGTTTGACCGCATCGCATGGGAAGACGCATTTGACCTTTACGGAAGCGACAAGCCAGACCTTCGCTTTGACATGAAGATGCAGGACGCAACTTTCATGGCAGACCTTGCAGACTTCAACGCATTCAAGGCAGGTGCCGCTGCCTCTGGACGTGATGTTCAGCGCCACAAGCGTTCCGGACTCAAGGCCCTCGTTGTAAAGAATGTTGCAGACAAATACAGCCGCAAGCAGGTTGAAGCCCTTGAAGCTGTTGCAAAGACATACAAGGCAAAGGGTCTTGCATGGATGAAGGTTGTTTCGACAGGCTCAACAACCAACGACTTGGCTTTTGAAGGCGGTATCTCAAAGTTCTACGCTGGAAAGGAAGCTGAAGTATGCGCAAAGCTTGGAGCAGAAAAGAATGACCTTCTCCTTTTTGTAAGCGACGAAAACTGGCAGCTTGCATGTACAGCCCTCGGTGCAGTACGCAAACAGCTTGGTAAGGACCTTAACCTCTACAATCCAGCTGATGAATTCCACTTTGCATGGATCATCGACTTCCCATACTTTGCTTTCAACGAAGAAACAAACTCTTGGGAAACAGAACACCACATGTTCACACTGCCACAGAAGCAGTACTGGGATACACTTGAATCTGATCCGGGTGCAGTAAAGGGTGACCTTTATGACCTGGTCCTCAACGGATACGAACTTGCTTCAGGTTCAATGCGTATCAACGACCCAGAACTCCAGCAGAGAATCTTCAAGATCGTAGGATACAGCAACGAACGCGCAGAAAAGGCATTCGGCTTCCTCGTTCAGGCATTCAAGTTTGGTGCTCCACCACACGGAGGAATTGCACCAGGATTGGACCGCCTCATCATGTTGATGCGCCACGAAGAATCAATCCACGAAGTTATTGCATTCCCTAAGAATAATCTTGCTGCATCTCCAATGGATGAATGTCCAGCTCCTGTAGATGAGCAGCAGCTTAAGGATTTACACATTAACTGCTACGATGTAGAAGAATAGCAATGTATGCAAAGGCAGCTTTTAAAAAGAAGGCTGCCTTTTTTTACACGAAAAATCTGTAAAATACAAACATGATCATACACACAGGAAACCGCACGGACATTCCGGCATTTTACTCAAAATGGTTCATGAACCGCATAAAGGCAGGCTTTGTCCTAGTACGGAATCCTTACAATCCACAGGCAGTTACAAAATTCCGCCTGGATCCGTCCGTGGTTGATTTAATTGCATTCTGTACAAAAAATCCCGCCCCCATGCTGCCACATATGAACCTGCTTAAACCATTCGGGCAGTACTGGTTTGTCACCATCACAGCTTACGGCAAGGACATAGAGCCCAATGTTCCGCCCAAAGAAAAAGTAATGGAAGACTTCAAGCGGCTGTCGGAAATTGTGGGCGTGGATTCCATGGGCTGGCGCTACGATCCAATTTTCATTGATGAAAAACATACGGTGAAATGGCATCTTTCACAGTTTGAGCAGATGGCAAAAAATCTTGCAGGCCACACCAAAACCTGCGTCATAAGTTTCATTGACCTGTACAAAAAGGTGGAACGGAATTTTCCTGAGGCAAAAGAAGTAAGTACGGAAGACAGGCTTCATCTTGGAAAAGAATGCATCAGGATTGCTTGTGAAAATGGCATGGTCATAAAACCTTGCGCAGAGGGGACAGACCTGGCCGCTTTTGGTGCCGACTGCTCAGGCTGCATGACTCAGGCAACTTTTGAAACAGCTCTTCATGCACACCTGAATATACCAAAAGGAACGGGAACACAACGGAAGGGAGCCTGCGCCTGTATTTTAGGTTCAGACATCGGTGCCTACGATACCTGCGGCCATCTATGTAAATATTGTTACGCCAATACGGATGCCCGTCTTGTCATGGAAAACATGAAAAAGCACAATCCCGATTCTCCTTTTTTACTGGGGGAACTTATGCCGGATGATGTGATCAAGGACGCGGAACAGTTCAGCTGGATTGACCGGCAGCAGTTTCTTTTTTGAAAAGACTGTATAAATGATGTAAAATTACCTGCAGGAGGAATTTCTGTTTATGGCTATTACAGTAAAAGGCGAAGATCTTACAATTGAAAATGTATGGGATGTCGCTTTCAATAACGAAAAAATCAATTTACCTGAAGATAAAGAATTCTGGGACACACTTGCTTCTTCCAGAAAATTCCTTGAAGAATATATAGCAACCGGAGTTCCAACCTATGGTGTTACCACTGACTTTGGCGATTCGTGCCACAATCAGATCAGCGTTGAAAAAGCCGGAGAACTTCAGCGCGATATCTGTACCTACCACGGCATCGGACTTGGTCCAAAATTTGATCATGAAACCGGCCGTGCAGTTGTCCTTGCAAGGCTGAACGGAAATGTAAAGGGCGGACATTCAGCCATAAGACCAGAACTTGCAAAAATGATGGTTACCATGCTGAACAAGGACATCATTCCTGTAATTCCACAGCTTGGTTCAGTCGGAGCATCCGGAGACCTGACACCTCTTTCCTATCTTGCCGCCGCCATCATGGGAGAGCGCGATGTTTATTACAAAGGAAAAATTGTTCCGGCAATGGAAGCTTTCAATGCTGAAGGAATCAAGCCTCTTCCAATAGAAGCAAAAGAAGGACTAGCCCTTATGAACGGGACTTCAGTAATGACGGCAGTTGCTTCCATTGCATGGAAAAAAGCAGAACGCCTTGCTAAGATTTCCGATTTCCTTACTGCAGTGACTTCGGAAATTACAAAAGGAAAGGACACTCCATTTGTTGCAAAGGTCAGCGAAATTAAAAACCACAAGGGACAGTGCGAAAGTGCAGCCTATGTCTACGATATTATCAAGGATTCAAAAAGGGTTTTCAGGTATGAAGATTTTCTTAAGACCCAGATTGAAAAACTTGACGGCAAAGGTTTCATAGCGCAGCAGAATAAAATCCAGGACAGATATTCAATAAGGTGTGCCCCTCAAATCAATGGCGTTTACCGCGATACCTTAAGGTTTGCACGGGATCTTATTACGGAAGAACTTAATTCGGCAAACGACAATCCTCTTGTTGATATTGAGGCCGGACGCCTTTACAACACTGGAAATTTTTACGGAGGACATATCTGCGCCGCCTGCGATTACATGCGCACTGCCCTTGCAAACATTTCGGATCTTTCGGACAAGCAGGCAGAGGTCATCATCGACGGAAAATTCAACGGTCTTACGGAAAACCTGATTCCCTATACTCCGGCTGATCATCCTAGGGCAGGATTAAGGCTTGGATTCAAGGCAGCACAGATTACCATCAGCGCCATCCGTGGTGAAGTAATGAGCTATTGTTTTCCAATTTCCCTTACAAGCCAGCCGACGGAAGCATTGAACCAGGACAAGGTTTCCATGGGAACCATTTCTGCAAGAAAATTCAATGAACAGATTGAACTTGTTTACCTTCAGTTTGCAACCCATCTTCTTGCGGCAATGCAGGCTGTTGATCTTGCAGGCAAGGATGATTTTGCTCCGTTCACGAAAAAAATACATTCAGAAGTTCGCAGCATGAGTGCCTTTGTTGAAGACGACAGGGCCCTTGATAAGGAAGCTACTGCAGTTGCACAATGGCTTAAGTCTACGGAACTTTTTTCTTAGACTTAACTTTTCAAACTTCAGGAATGGATTTGCCTTACCCAGACAGAAACCTGTCTGGGTCGCTACGTCCGCCCTTCGCTATACGCTCATTGCCTTCGGCAACTATCGGGGCTCCCATCGCTAAGGGGGGATTAAATAAAAGTTTCTTCCAATAACTTCCAGTTTGGACTTATTATTTGTTCTGAATAATTATCTGTACAAATACAAAGATTTTCACTTCCATCCCTTCTAACAAATCCTCCGAAAATCTGCTTACCTTCTTTCTGTTGTAAAACAGAGGGGACAGACCCCTAGTGCACATATCTTCTCTAAAATCAACTGTTCCGCAAAATTGAAATTTTCTTGAAAATGCGGAATAAGAATTGTATAATGAACCCATGAAAGTACTGGAAAGAAAGCAATTTTTACAAAAACTGATAAATTCCATAAATACACCTGACATCAAAGTCATTACAGGAATTCGGCGAAGTGGAAAATCAAAACTTCTGGAAATGTTCATTGAATATCTTAAAAGCAACATTGCCGATGCCAATATCATTCATATCAATTACAATCTTTTTCAATTTTCAACACTAAAAAATGCCGCTGCACTGAATGAATATGTTGAAAATCTGTATTCTCCAGAAAAAGAAAATTTTCTCTTGATTGATGAAGTTCAGCTTTGCAAGGATTTTGAGCAGGCAATAAATTCGTTCCATGCGTCGGAAAAATTTCACATCTACATAACCGGTTCCAATGCCTTTTTGCTTTCCAGCGATCTGGCAACATTGTTTACAGGCAGAACTTTTTCCATAGAAGTTTTCCCTTTCAGTTTTAATGAGTTTGTCTCGTATTTTGAATGTCAGGATTTACAGCAGGCTTTTGACCGCTTTGCAATGGAAGGCGGAATGTCTGGTTCCTATTTATATGAATCAATTGACGACAAATACAATTACCTGAATGAAGTTTTTGAAACATTGATTGTCCGTGATATTCAGCAGAAATATAAAATAAAAAATGTTTCGCTTTTGGATACATTAAATGATTTTCTTGTGGACAATATTTCTTCGGAAGTTTCAGCAAGAAACGTTGCAAACACACTTACATCAAAAGAAAGTAAGACAGACGATAAAACAGTTTCATCTTACATCAAATATCTTTGTGCTTCTTACGCCTTCTACAAAATCCGCCGCTACGACATAAAAGGAAAAAAATATCTTGCAAGTCAGGACAAATATTATCTTGCAGACCATTCTTTTAAATACGCTAAGCATGGAACTAAGAATTTAGATTATGGACGCATTTACGAAAACATTGTTTGTATAGAACTGTTACGCCGTGGTTATGAAGTTTATACAGGTGTTCTTTACCAAAAAGAAATTGATTTTGTAGCCATAAAACGCGATGAAAAAATCTACATTCAGGTAAGTGATGACATTTCCCGCCCAGAAACAATGGAAAGAGAAACTGCCCCACTTTTAAGCATAAAAGATGCCTATCCCAAAATCATAATTGCAAGAACAAAACATC
>NZ_JAZUGX010000015.1:0-26028 GCF_045641405.1 Treponema sp. | reverse complement strand
ACTTTCTTACGAAGTAAAAAGTTCGTGTGACGGAAGTTTCCAACGGTGCGGGCTTCTATTGGAACAAATGCTTCCGTCAAATGTCTTTTTCCAGCATCCACGAACTTTCTTACGGAGTAAAAAGTTCGTGTGACGGAAGTTTCCAAAGTTGCCGGCTTCTAAAAAAGCAAGTACTTCCGTCAGAAGTCCTGCTTGATGTTCTTCTGTTCAACGCCCTTGTCCTTTTCGCGGATTTCTACGCGACGGATCTTTCCAGAAATTGTCTTTGGAAGTTCCTTTACGAATTCAATGATTCTTGGACATTTATAGAGTGCTGTCTCTGATTTACAGAATGTAAGAAGCTCAACCTCAAGGTCATGGCTAGCTTCAAAGCCTGGTGAAAGAACTATTGTAGCCTTTACAGCCTGTCCACGCTTTTCATCTTCCACGCCAGTAACGGCACATTCCATAACTGCCTTATGTTTCATGAGTACAGATTCAACTTCAAATGGAGAGATTCTGTAGCCAGAAGACTTGATGATGTCGTCCTTGCGGCCAACAAACCAGATGAAACCATCTTCATCCATGTATGCTGTATCACCAGTGTGGTAAACACCGCTGTCGAACGCGTTTGCTGTTAAAGTAATGTCGCGGTAGTAGCCAGCAAAAAGACCGATTGGCTTACCCTTCGAAATGTCGATTGTAAGTTCACCGACTTCACCTGCAGGACATTCCTTTCCGTTTGCATCGATGATGTGAGCATCGTAAAGTGGAGATGGCTTACCCATTGAACCAGGCTTTACTTCACTGTCAAGGAAGTTACCGGCAACGATTACAGTTTCTGTCTGACCGTAACTTTCGTACATCTTGAGTCCAGTCTGCTTGTAGAACTGATTGTAAACTTCAGGATTAAGTGCTTCGCCTGCAGTCGTACAGCGCTGAAGTGTCGAGAAGTCATACTTTCCGTTTGAAAGATCCTGACGGATAAGGTAACGGTAAACTGTTGGAGGAGCACAGAAAGATGTAACATGGTACTTTGAAATCATCTGGAGCATCTTGTCAGGGCGGAATGAGTTCATGTCATAGGTAAATACTGCACAACCGCAGAACCACTGGCCGTAAAGCTTTCCCCATACAGCTTTTCCCCAACCAGTTTCAGCAACTGTAAGATGGAGACCGTTTTCAATTACACCATGCCAGTACTTTGCAGTAATGATGTGTGCAATTGGATATGTAAAGTCGTGCATAACCATTTTTGGATAGCCTGATGTTCCGCTTGTAAAGTAAAGGAGCATAGGGTCCTTTGATGTTGTTCCGTCTTCACCGAATGGACGGAGGAATTCTGCAGGAAGGCCTTCTGCTTCCTTGTGGAAGTTGATCCATCCCTGTTTTTCAGGTCCTACAGTAACGATTTTCTTAACAGATTTTGATTCCTTGAGGGAAGCTTCGATTTCTCCCTGAATCTGAGGATTATCATAGGAAACAATCATCTTAACTTCTGCAGCATTGTTGCGGTAAACAATATCGTTTGCAAGAAGCTGGTCAGTTGCAGGAATTACGATGGCACCGATTCTGTGAAGGGCAATTGTAAAATACCAGAATTCATAGCGGCGGCGAAGGATGAGCATGACAGCATCACCTTTTTTGATTCCCTGCTGATGAAGGAAGAAAGCTGTTCTTTTTGATTCTCTTGAAATATCGGCAAAAGTAAATGTTTTTTCTTCACCATTGTCATCAACCCATACCATCGCACGCTTTTCAGGTTCTTCCTGGGCATAGCGGTCAACTACATCATATGCAAAGTTGAAATCTTCAGGCACCTTGAATTTGCAGTTTGCTTTAAGATCTTCGTAGGATGTAAATTCTCTATTGTCTACGAGATATTCACGGAATAATTCCATTAGTTCCCCCAAATATAGTAAAATTTCTCGGAATGATGGAATTATATTTGATTTCTTTGAAAAATGCTAGACAAAATTTAATTTTTTGTCATTCTGTTATTTGAAAATTTTATTAAGTGCGTCAACACTGATGTTGTTTGCGGCAGTATTTTCAGACTGAATTGCGCTGAATACTTCCTGACGATAGACCTTTACATGGTTAGGAGCTTCAACACCGATTTTGACCTGATCACCTTTTACATCGATGATGGTAAGAACAATATCATCACCGATGCATATTTTCTGGTCAATTTTTCTTGAAAGGATGAGCATTATTTTGCCTCCTTCCTTTTGAGGGCTTCAATGATATTATGCTTTGTAGTCCATCTTGATCCGTCAAGAATAGCCTGCATGCAAAGATGATTTTTTTTATTTATTATGAGAGGTCCCTGGAAATTTGCAGTCACAGGACCACCATCACCAGGAACAGTTACAATCGTCAAGACCATGACATCAGCAGGATCCTTTATTCCAATGCGAAGAAGTTCTGCATCATCTATGTCTGCTTCATAGTCATCTGCAATAAGAAACGGATCAATGAGAAGGAATGCTAGGTTTGAATCCTGCAAGGACTGGAACCAGATCAAAGGTTCATATTCACTGTCAACGAGTGCGAAATCTGTATATTCTTCAAATCCAAAAAGTCCTGAAGGAATGCTGATAAGTCGATCATCACCTACTTCAACCATTCCCATTGTCTTTGTTTTTACCTGCATGATATTGTCCTGTTCCCAATATTTATTTATCTATATGACATTGAATCAATTGAAAAACATCATCTCATATAATTGAGCAACGAGCTGGAATACATTTTTCCTGCATTGCTCATTGTTGCCTGATTGACGAGATCCATCTTCTTAAGGTCCATGATTGCCTTTGTAACATCAATGTCACCTTCACGGCTTACAAGCTGTGTTACATTAACAGCAGTTGTCTGGGAACGCTGAACATTGTTCATTGCCCTTTCGTAGTCGCTGCCACTTTTTGCAAGACGTGTCGTAAGGTTGTTGATGCCACTGTCCAAAGTTCCAAGAACACGGCTGCCGATAGCTTCATGATCTCCCTTGAGCATAGAATCGCGTAGTGCGATTACAGCATCAAAAAGGGATCCTCCAGAAACCTTTACGCTTTCACCAACATTGTATGGAGGGAACTGTGAAGAATCCTTGATCATTCCCATGTCAGATAAAGCTGAACCAGTCTTGTCCTCAAGCCAGATCTGATGGCTGTCTGTCGTTACAAGATTAAGTCCGTTTGTAACAGGATCGATCGAAGCCTTGACTGCAACTCCGCTGTCATTGATCTTAGAAGCGACAGCATAGATGTTGTCCCCACTCTTGATTGCAATTTCAACGCCATCAACAACGATTGTAGAATCTTCAAGAGCCTGCCATGCACTAAGGTCACGCTGTCCCATAAGCTGCTGTGGTTCTGCCCAGAAAGTCTTGTTGCCGCTGTTGTCTACGGTAAGGTATGCGTTCTCATCGACTTCAATTCTGTTTGTTCCAACGTTACCCTGATAGTTAACCTTTTCAATAAGTTCTTCATTTGAGCCAGGAATGTTTCCAAGGACAACGTCGAAGGCAGTTCCCTTCGTGCGTGTTCCTGCAAATAAAGTATTTCCATCTGGACCGACTGCATTTGCATTCTGGATGATTTCCTTAAGAAGCTCGTTTACTTCCACTGCCATATTCTTAAGGTCTTCGTTTGTATTAGTTCCTGTCGCACCATTTACGGCAAGTTCACGAACGCGCTGCATGATCTGAAGGTTCTGATTGATGTAACCTTCGCGAACATTGTACTGGTCTGCAAGAGTCTGTGCATTCTTTTCAAACTGTTCAACACGTCCAAGATATGACTGATAACGGACAAGATGACCTGCGGCAATTGGATCATCACGAAGCTGTCCAATCTTCGACTGATTTCCAAGCTGTCTGTTTGCCATAGCCTGGCGTACTTCCTGCTTTCTGAGCTGGTACTGAGTATCTGTATTATTGAACTGAGAACTGATTCTATGCATTTTGACCTCCAATATTTTCTATCAGGATTTTTCTATACGTCTATGGAATTAAACTCCAAGACGATTTATCAAGGTATCAAGCAATTCATCCTGAACAGTAATGAACTTTGCTGCTACATTATAACCGTGCTGGAACTTGATGATGTCTGCAAGTTCCTCGTCAATATTTACACCACTGATTGAATCACGAAGATCGCGAAGGTCTCCCATGATCTTGTTCTGTGTCGCAAGTTGATTCTGAGCCTGCTCACCCTTTAACCCAACGTTGGTTACTGTATCTGCAAAATAGTCATCAAAAGTCCTCTGTGACCCAATCATGACCTTTGTATTTCTGATTGCTGCCAATTCAACAGCGGCACGACCGTCACTTGCTTCTGCATAGCCCTTTGAGTTTGCAAAACCTGCAGCAACGCTTGCAACATCGTTTTCAATGATTCTGTTGACTGCAACATAAGCTGCAGGATCAAGAATCGGGCTTACAGAGAATTCTGCATTTGCAAGAACATTTACTGCATCAGCCTGGTTGAAGTCAAAAGCATTTTCTGCCCCACTTCCGCTCAAAATTCCAGAATATCCTGTAAGGAACATTCCGCTATCCTCAACATGGCGGATTGCAAAATCAGGATTACTCATCTGGGCTGCAGGAGTTGCCTTAAGCACAAGACGATTGTTGCGGTCAAGGTATGCCTTAACTTCACCGTTGCTGTCATTGATTCTGTTTATTACTTCTTCAACTGTATCTGTTGCATTGTAAGAAACTGTAATGTTTCCTTCTGCTCCATTGATTGTCATTGTTCCTGAAAGTCCGACCTGCTCCTGAGGACGCAAAGTATTTGTACCTGTAATGCGGAAAATGTAGGAACGGTCTTCAACTCCATCGCCATCGCTGTCGTAGTTACCGTGGGCATTTTCAACAAAGTTATGCTGAACAAAGAAGTCTATTCCCGTTGTATTGTTCTTACCGATACCGTTACGGTGAACATCATTAACAAGGTCAGCAAAATTGAGAGTCATTGTGTTCAAAGTCTGCATTTCACTGCGAAGATCCTTGTCGCGAAGTTCTACAAGTGCACCAAGTGTACCACCGTGGAATTCAGCATCAAGCTTTGTATCCGTCCACACAAGTTTTCCATAACCATGGTTGTCAATCTGACCTACTGTTGCAATCTGACGAGCAAGGTCACCCTGAATCAGAACTTGACCGTCAGTATGAACCATGAACTCATCAGGATCTCTTGAAGTAACAGTTACGTTGATGAGTCCTGCAAGTCTTTCAACAAGAAGATCACGGCGGTCGTAAAGATCATTTGGAT
Organism: Treponema sp.; assembly: GCF_045641405.1. Lineage (GTDB taxonomy): Bacteria > Spirochaetota > Spirochaetia > Treponematales > Treponemataceae > Treponema_D. The sequence continues at coordinate 20,776 of NZ_JAZUGX010000015.1, read as the reverse complement.
TGTCTCCCATTCCTTCAACACGAACGATCTCATTGTTGCATGCCGCAATCTGGCGGGAAAGATCATTTACCTGCTTTACTGTTGCTTCTATATCACCGTTAACCTGGTCAGCAATTCCACGCAATCCCTTGTACTGCTGCTGGATTGAGTTTGCAAGAGTCTGACCGCGAACAACTACAGACTGGCGGGCTGCATCGCTTTCAGGATATGTAGAAAGTTCCTGCCATGCAGACCAATATTTATCCATGTTTGTTCTGACTGAAATATCGTTTGGCTCGTTGTAGATGGATTCAATCATTGAATAGTACTTGTCACGAGTTTCCCAATACGTCTCAACATTTGTACCATCGACAATGCGTGATTCAAGGAGTTCGTCACGAATGCGTTCGATGCTTTCAACATCAGTCCCCTGACCGATCTGACCTGGAACCATTGCCCTTTCAAGGTCTGGACGATAGATAGGTTCAAAAGACTTTACCGTAACGCGCTGACGGCTATAGCCTTCTGTGTCTGCATTTGAAATGTTATGACCCGCAGTCTGAATCTGAGTCTCATGGGCCATCAAACTTCTTTTACCGATTTCAATACCTGCAAATGAACTAGCCATATCTGTCTCCTGTCCTATTAAACGCTTCTATTGATGACAATGCTCTGAGCGTAGTTCTTTCTCATCGTTCCGTTTGCGGAATAGATGTCGTTACGCTGCTGAGCAACACAATTGTCCATTACTTCCGAGATGAATGTCTTTGTCGCATTAACATATCTTGCCAAAGCATCGTTTTCTATCTTGCTCTTGGAAAGCTTGCTTTTTACACGGAGAAAAACATCCTTTACCTCAGGTCTGAAATATATGTCATCAGATACCGAGGCGATGCTGTCACGGAAGTTGTCAACCTTGGAAAATTCTCCACCGAGTTCATTGATGTTCATGACATACTGCTCAAGTCCTTCCCAACTACGCTTTACAACACATTCATGGATGCGGTTCTGTTCATTGAGCATGGAATCAAGGATGCGTTCCTGTTCATTAAGTACACTGATAAGTTCCATTTCTTTATCTTCTGCCATGATAGTCTCCAAAATCGACAAAAATAGTTATTCCCTTAGAATTTCGGAAATCCATTAAAAAAGTTTAGGATTATATATAGAAATATCTCGATTTTTTATTGTTATGGATCACCAGCAACTTTACCTTCCCCACAGACGAATACGACATCGTAAGAACATCAAGTTTTTTACCCTTTTTATTGTTTTACTATTGACTAACGCAAAGATTTTATATAAAGTCTGTCTCATAAATTGCATGGTGCCTGTAGTTCAGGGGTAGAGCGCCAGATTGTGGATCTGGTTGTCGTGGGTTCAAATCCCACCAGGCACCCTAAAAACTGATTCGCAAGAGTCAGTTTTTTTTTATCCATATGCGTTTGTAGCTCAACTGGATAGAGCATCGGACTTCGAATCCGCAGGTTGCACGTTCGAGTCGTGTCAGACGCACCTCAAGCCAGGTTCCCGCCTGGCTTTTTTTATATCCTTGAAAAACAATGGGGACAGCCCCCCCCTCCCACTCCCCGAACGAATTACAAGAGGGAGCATCCTCCCCCACAGAAAACAATCGCAAAAGCAACAAAGCTAAAAAAAACATGCGGAGCCAGGTTCTGCCCAAACTGCGTTTTGCGACCCAATTAAACTCTGAGTGCGTAGCACGAAGCTTTATAGATCATCAGGGAGCACCGGAGCAGGATTGGACAGGTTTTGGCGCAAGCATCCCCTACCAGAGAAACAATCACAAAAGCAAAACAACTAAAAAAAAACATGCGGAGCCAAGTTCTGGCCAAACTGCGACTTGCGACCCAATTAAACTCTGAGTGCGAAGCACGAAGCCTTATAGATCATCAGGGAGCACCGGAGCAGGATTGGACAGGTTTTGGCGGAAGCATGTTTTTTTTTACATTTAATTAATTTTTTCTGAGATTTTTTCGATTTTGCTGTTGACATTTTTTTTCAGAAAATATATAGTCTTAAACATCAACGCGACAAGCGCTGGTAAAATAAAACGGGCGATTAGCTCAGCTGGTAGAGCAGCAGACTCTTAATCTGCGGGTCGCAGGTTCGATCCCTGTATCGCTCACGAAACCTCTCAGTTATCTGAGAGGTTTTTTTTATTTCAATAAGGCTATGTCTGTAGCAAGTGTTGCTATATGATATGTGGTGGTTGAGGCCCTCGAAACTACCACATATTTTGTGGATATTGCTTGATTTCGACAGGCGGCATCAAGGAAACTACGTTGCCATGTCCAATAGGCGCAGCAACACTACTTCCGTACATAGCCTTCAATAACACACCCCTAATTTATCCTAACTCTCCTTCCTATACTTTCCTAATACAAAATAAAGAATCTTTTCATTTTTTCCATTTTAATAATTGACAAAAAAATCAATTCCCTATATAGTCTTATCCATTACGGAATCTTGAACACTCGCTGTTCAGTCAGTAATCACCTGCGAGATTGGTGGAATTGGCAGACACGCTAGACTTAGGATCTAGTGCCTAGGCGTGAGAGTTCAAGTCTCTCATCTCGCATAAAATGAATTTTGCGGAAATGGCTCAATGGTAGAGCGCGACCTTGCCAAGGTCGATGTTGCGGGTTCGATTCCCGTTTTCCGCTCTAATTAAAAATATTGCAGTATCTGACAGCAGTTGCTGCGACGCATTTGCGGAAATGGCTCAATGGTAGAGCGCGACCTTGCCAAGGTCGATGTTGCGGGTTCGATTCCCGTTTTCCGCTCGACGACGAAGCGATTTGAGTTTTCAAATCGCTTTTTTTTTTGATACGGCAGGACAGCTGCCAAATAAACATTTTTTTTCAGGAGTTTCCCGTGAAAGTTACAAAGGAAGTTACAAAACTCGACAATTCAGCAGTAAAGCTTACTGCAACAATCGCTAAGGAAGAAGTAGCAGCAGGTTACAGCAAGAACATTGCAAAGTATGCAAAGAACGTTCAGATTCCTGGTTTCCGCAAGGGAAAAGTTCCACCAAAGATCCTCGAACAGAAGTACGGTGACTCGCTCAAGCAGGAAGCCCTCGCAGACCTTATCGACGAATCATTGAATCAGATTTTTGCAGAGGAAGACGCAAAGGACATCCGCCCTCTTCCATACTCACAGCCACGCCTTGAAAACGACAAGATTCCAGAATTCAGCACAGAAAAGGATCTTGTTTTCACAGTTGTATACGACGTATTCCCAACTGTAGAAGTTAAGGACTTCTCAAAGATTGAAGTTAAGGAACCACAGTGCGAAGTTGGAGAAAAGGAACTTAACGAAGAGCTCAAGGCTATCCAGGAACGCAACGCAATGGTAATCGACAAAAAGGATGGAGATCCAGTAGAAAAGGACAACATCGTAACAATCGATTACAGCGAACTTAACGACGACGGTTCAGTTGTAGACGGATCGAAGCGCGAAGGTTTCGTATTCACAGTAGGAACTGGGGAAAACATCTACAAGATTGACGATGAAATCATCGGCATGAAGAAAGGTGACACAAAGGAAATCACAAAGACTTATGCAAAAGATGATGCTGATGCAGACCTCGCTGGAAAGACAAAGAAGATCAGCGTAACAGTAAAGGCAATCAAGGTTCGTGACCTCCCTGCCCTCGACGACGATCTTGCACAGGACGTAAACGAAAAATACAAGACACTCGATGACCTCAAGAAGGACATCACAAAAGGACTTGAAGCTAACCTCAAGAGAAAGATTGAAGAAGTCAAGTCTCAGTCCCTCCTTGAACAGCTTGTTGAAAAGAACCCAATCGTTCTCCCAGCATCTATGGTTGCTGCAGAAAACGAACACCGCTGGGCAATGATGGCACAGCAGTTCCGCACAACTCCAGAACAGCTTGAAAAGATGGTTGCAGCTAGTGGCCAGACAAAGGAAGCAATGCTCGAACAGTGGGCTGGAAACGCAGAAAAGATGCTCAAGGCTCGTCTTGTAGTTGATACACTCCTCCGCGAAAAGAACATCTCTGTAACACCTGAAGAAGTTGAAGCAGAATATGCAAAGCTCGCCGATGAATCTGGAACTTCTGTAGAAGAAATCAAGAAATACTATGATGAGCCACGCGCAAAGGAATACATCATTGATGAAATCAAGGAAAAGAAGCTCTTTGAGGAACTTTACAAGCAGGTAAAGGTTTCTAAGGGTGACAAGGTAGAGTTCGCTGACTTGTTCAAGAACAACTAATATTCCTTAACGGAGTCAATAACCACAGAGACTGCCTTGCCAAATCAGCCTTTGTGGTTAGTTTTTTTTTTTGCACTTAACCTGGATTTATTCAATATTATTTGTCAATTCCGTTTTTTTGCTTATATTATTATCAACAAAATTAAACCAGAAAGGATAGAAAGATGAACGAGTTTATGAATTCACTTGTACCAACAGTAATTGAAAGAAGCGGAAACGGTGAAAGAGCCTATGACCTTTATTCACGTCTTTTGAAAGACAGAATCATCTTTGTCGATGGAGAAATCCGTGACGAGACAGCAGATCTCATCGTTGCACAGATTCTCTACCTTGAAAGCGAAAACCCAGAAAAAGATATCAGCATGTACATCAACAGCCCAGGTGGTTCTGTCACAGCTGGACTTGCCATCTACGACACAATGCAGTATGTAAAATGCGACATTCAGACAATCTGCATGGGTCAGGCTGCAAGCATGGGTGCAATCATCCTCGCAGGCGGAACAAAAGGAAAGCGCTATGCCCTTCCTTCAAGCCGTGTCATGATTCACCAGCCTTGGGGTGGAACCCAGGGACAGGAAAGCGACATTGCAATCCAGGCAAAGGAAATCGGACGCCTTAAAAAATTGAGCATCAAATATCTTTCACAGCAGACAGGAAAGAAAGAAGAAGAAATCGCAGCCGACATGGAACGCGACTTCTATATGCCTGCGGAAGATGCTAAGAACTATGGCATTATCGACCACATCATGAATAGTGCCAAAAAAGGAGTAAAATAAATGGCAAGACTTGGTAGATCCAGCCAGCCAGTATGTGCATTCTGCGGTCATTCGGCAAGCGACAACAGACGCGTTGTTCGTTCACCTGATGATCAGATTTGCATCTGTGAACACTGCATTACAACATGTCAGACAATCCTCAACGACGAGGCCCACAACCTGGCACCAATAGACATGGAGACAATCCCTACCCCTAAGGAGTTCAAGGAATTCCTCGATCAGTATGTAATTGGTCAGGACTACGCCAAGAAGGTCCTTTCGGTGGCCGTTTACAACCACTACAAGCAGCTTTCGATTCCAAAATCAAAGCAGATTGAAGACGGTGTAAAGATCGAAAAGTCAAACATACTTCTTCTTGGTCCTACAGGATCAGGAAAGACTCTCCTTGCACGCACATTGGCACAGAAGCTGAATGTACCATTCGCCATCGCGGACGCAACAACCCTTACGGAAGCAGGTTATGTCGGTGAAGACGTAGAAAACGTTCTCCTCAAGCTCATCAACGCAGCAGACGGTGACATTGCCGCAGCGGAACGCGGAATCATCTTCATAGATGAAATCGACAAGATAGGCCGCAAGAGCGAAAATACTTCGATTACTCGTGACGTATCAGGTGAAGGTGTCCAGCAGGCCCTCCTCAAGATTCTTGAAGGCACAAAGGCTTCTGTTCCACCACAGGGCGGAAGAAAGCATCCTAACCAGGAAATGCTTGAAATCGACACGACAAACATCCTCTTCATCTGTGGAGGAGCTTTCGTAGGCTTGGACAAGATCATCGAGCAGCGTCTTTCTACAGCATCCATCGGTTTCGGGGCTGAAGGAACACACCGCACAAGCGAAGAAAGAATGGAACTTTTGAGCCAGGTTACTTCAGATGATCTTGTTAAGTTCGGACTCATCCCAGAACTCATCGGTCGTCTCCCAATGACCACAGCCCTCAAGGAGCTCAACAAGGATGACCTTAAGAAGATCCTCATAGAACCAAAGAATGCCATCACAAAGCAGTTCCAGGTAAGCTTTGCCATCGACGATGTTGAACTTTCATTTGATGACGAGGCGGTTGACCAGATTGCGGAAGTTGCAATCAAGAGCAAGACTGGTGCCCGTGGACTTAGATCCATCGTTGAGCACATACTTCTTGACCTTATGTATGAGGTTCCAAGCGTAAAGGGAAAGAAAAAACTGGTCATCACAAAGGATATCGTCGAGCAGAAAAACATTCCTGCCGCAGAGACACTCCTGATTGACCAGAAATCAGCCTGAAATCCTATGCAGGCATAAAAAGCAAAGGCTAGACTTTGAGGTGACTATGAAAACCGCACCGCAAACTGTCTAGCCTTTTTTTATTTTCAGAAAGCCTTATGGTCTACCCTTTGTTCATCCTAGAAGAATACACATCCTTTACGATGGTAAAGGTTTCTTCCGCAGTGGTTTCCCATGAAAAACGCTTAGACCATTCAACCCCTGACTCCATAAGCTTTTCCCTAAGCTTTTCATCGGTAACAGCCTGTTCTATGCAAGCCGCCATGTTCCCAATATCATCACTGTCAAAATAAAGAACATTGCTTCCAGCGATTTCTGGCAGTGCCCCAGCTTTTGCGCAGGCAACAGGGATTCCAGTAGCCATGGCTTCAAGAACAGGAAGCCCCACTCCTTCGTTGACAGAAGGGAAAACACACATTTCTGCATTTCTGTACAGTTCAGGAAAGCCTTCCCTAGGGAAAAATCCAGTCATGAAAATTTCCGAGGCAGCGCTCGATTCCAAAGCCGCAGACTGAACTTCCTCGGCATAGGCACCTTCTTCACCTGCAAGCACAAGTCTATGGGGCAAGCCTGTCTTTTCCTTGAACAAAGTGAACGCCTTGATGAGTTCAACATGCTTCTTGTCTTCGCTCTGCATCCTGCTTCCATAAATGATATATGGCTTCTTTATCGCAAAGGGCTTTATGTCAGCAAAGTCAGTTTCCTCAACCTTTGAATCAGGGAAAAACAGACTGTGATCAATGCCATTGTGGACGATTTCTATTCTTGGACACTTGACACCACAACGGATCAGATCTTTCTTGACAAACATGCTGGATGCAATTATGCAGTCCATCGAGGACAAACCTTTAACAATCCGTTTTTTCTCCCAAAAACCGTATTCAGCAAGGACCGCACTAAGAATGGAATTTACGACAGCGATTGAAGCAACCTTTGCCTTTGTAGGAACAAGTCTTGAACCATTTGTATAGAAGACAACATCATAGCCATTCTTCCTGCAGAATTTATCAGCTTTTCTTGAATGCCATTTTCTTTCCGCTGCGGAATTATCCTTTAGAGATATTCCCTCATATTCAAAATCCCTGTTTGAAGAATATGTGTAACGGTCCGCTTCTGGACCAAAAAGTTCAATCTTGGAATCTTCCAGTTCTGGAAAGCAGTTAAGTAGAGAAAGAAGATATGAACCCAAGCCAGATTTTCCATGCTCAAGCCCAAAGGTATCTATACCGATTTTCATAAATCCAATTATACACACATTCCCTTCAAATAGCAATTTTTCAAGAATTGCCACGCAATTCTTGGGGCGAAAGTTACAGAAGTGTCGGCTTCTTATGGAACAAAACTTTCTCTAGGGGTCTGTCCCCAGTGTTCAAGAATTGCCACGCAATTCTTGGGGCGAAAGTTACAGAAGTGTCGGCTTCTTAAGGAACAAAGCTTTCGCCCTCTTACAATTAATGGAAATTAAATCTATAATCTAAGACATGAATTTCTCAGATTTTAACATTGATCCAAAACTTATCGAAAAACTCAATGCCCTTTCAATTACTGAACCTACGGCAGTACAGGCAAAATCAATGCCACTGATTGCTACAAATAAAAACATAATGTTTCAAAGCGAAACGGGAACTGGAAAAACCTTTGCTTACCTTCTTCCCCTTTTAACACGCCTCATGTCAACTGAAAATCCTGGAAAAAACGTAAGGCTCATGATCGTATCACCTACCTACGAACTTGCATCCCAGATCAAAAGACAAGTTCAGTCGGTAAGCGACATAAGATGCTCCCTTCTCATTGGAGGAGCACCAATTGCACGACAGATAGACATGCTCAAGGAAAAACCAGAGATTGTAATAGGTGGACCCGCACGACTCCTCGAACTGATCCACTTGAAAAAGCTCAAGGCAGACGCCATCGAAACCCTTGTTCTAGATGAAGCGGACAGGCTTTTGAGCAAGGAACTGCGCGACGACACTGAAGGATTGCTTGAACGCCTACCTAGAAAAGTCCAGCTAGTTGGAAATTCAGCAACAGTAAGCGACTACACACGCTCAATCCTTCAAAAAGCAAGAGACGGACTCAATGATGGTGAGACCGAAAAGGACAAGATTGAACTTCTGACACTCCCTATGGAAGATGTTCTCCGCAAAAGAATCACCCATTGGGCAATTTTTGCAGAGCGCCGTGACAAGATAGACACACTCAGAAGCTTCATCAATGCAGTAAAACCAGAAAAGCTTCTTGTTTTCACAGGTCGCAACGACCAGATAGAGAACATAACATCAAAACTCAAGTACAAGAATATTGAATGTGCATCATTGAGCAGCAAGACCGACAAAAAAGAAAGAAAGGCTGCCATAGACCGTTTCAGAGTCGGTAAACTTAAAGTTCTAATCACGACCGACCTTACTTCCAGAGGACTTGACATCCCAGGAATCACACATGTCATCCAGATGGATCTTCCAGATAAGGACGATTTTTTCATCCACCGCAGCGGTAGAACTGCAAGAGCAGGAAAGACAGGAATCAACTGCGTCATAGGTGATGCTGTTGAAATGCAGAACTACGCCAAACTTGAAAAGAAACTTAAGCTCAAGGTATATCCCAAAATGCTGTACAAGGGAGAATTGGTTGATCCACAGGAGTTTTCCGAGGACTAAAACAATCTTTTCCACGAGGCATTTTTACAAATTTAACAATTCATTCTATTTTAAAGCTTGCAGAATTGATAAGTTTTCCTATATTTGCTATAATAACTCACTTAAATTAGGGGAAAATTCGTGTTTTTAAAAAGTCTTGAAGTTTTCGGTTTTAAATCATTTGCTGACCGAACACATATAAATTTTGCTGACGGAATCACCGCACTTCTTGGACCAAACGGATGCGGCAAAAGCAACGTCGTCGATGCCATCAAATGGGTACTCGCTGAAAACAAATCAAAGAACCTGCGTGCCGAAAACATGGCTGATGTCATCTTCAACGGTACAGAATCCAGACCAGCCCTTTCAATGGCAGAAGTTACTCTCACCATTGCCAACGACAATGGTCTTCTTCAGATGCAGGAAACAGAAATTGCAATCAAGCGCAGAATCTACCGCAATGGAGAGAATGAATATTTCATCAATGGAGAACAGGTAACAGCAACAAAGGTCCGACAGCTCTTTATGGACACAGGTGTTGGTAAGGCAGCCTACTCCGTGATGGAACAGGGTAAAATCGACCAGATCCTTTCATCAAAACCAGAAGACCGCCGCTATCTCTTTGAGGAAGCAGCTGGAATCAGCCGTTCAAAGGCAGAGGTTCAGGAAGCAGAAAGAGAACTGGAACGAACAAAGGCAAACCTTGCACAGATTGACATCGGTCTTGCCGAAACAAAACGCAGCTACGAAACACTCAAGGCTCAGTCGGACAAGACGGCAAAATACCGCAAGTATAATGAAGACAAGTTCAATTACGAGCTTGACATCCAGCTTTTAAGGCTCAAGAACTTTACCCAGGACAAGACCCATCATCAGCAGGCTTTGGATGAGGCAGACAAGAAACGCCTCGCTGCGGAAAAAGAAATCGAGGAAATCTACAATACACTTCACGAGAACACGGACAAGATCAAGTCTCTTCAGGAACAGATGAACCAGAAGACCACGGAGGCAATCAAGCTTCAGCAGGAAGTTGTCGGAAAGAAAGCACTTGCTCAGCAGTTCCATGTTCAGCAGAGCCAGAGCCGTGAAAAGATCGGACAGATAGAAAACCGCATCAAGAACATCGAGCAGCGCATTGATGAATACAACGAGGACATCGACAGCCAGAACGCTGACCTTCACGATCTCAACAAAAAACTTTCGGACATAAACAAGAACATCGAAGGTTTCGTCACCAACATCCAGCAGTCACAGGGACAGATTGAAGAAAATCAGAAGATCATCGGTACAAACGGTGGAAAGATCCTCAATCTCAACAGCGCCCGTGCCGATCTACAGAAAAAACTTGCAGCAATCACAGAGGATATCGTTACTGAACTTGACGCCAAGCTGAAGGATGCAGGATATTCTGCAGCGGCAAACAAGAAGGCAAAGGAAGAACTCAACACACAGCTTGAAAAGATCAAGATCTTTGCCAACGGACGCGCAAACATTTTCAAGGATTTCGCCTCCCTTCCTTCCCATTCTGAAAAGGATTCAGCAAGAATGGGAACAGATGCCGTAAACGCATTCACAGATCTTACAAAGATGTTTGATGAACTTGCCCTTTGCGTGGAATCATATACAAAGACAACACCTCAGTTCATCGATGACTTCCTTTCACCAGAAGGTATCATCACACAGAAGCGTTCCATCGACAAGGAAATTCAGGACAACCTCAATCAGGTTGAAAACATCCAGGCAGAAAGCGAGGATCTTGCAAAGAAAAATGTCGAGCTTGGAAAACGCATCGATACCTACAGAAAGACACTGGAAGACCTACGCGTAAACCAGGCAGCAATGATTCAGCAGATCAAGAACTGTGAACAGCAGATTTCTCAGCTTAAACGCGCCCTTGCACAGGAAGAAGTTTCCCGCAAAGAACAGGAAAACGAACTTTACGAGGAGAACAAGCGCCGTGACGAGGTAGAAGAACAGCTCCAGGAAATCGAGGAACAGATTGCAGACATCGAGAAGCAGGGTTCAAGAATCATGGACGAAGTTGATGCAATCAAGAAACAGATCGACGACTGCAACAGCAAGGTATCAGGAAAACAGAACACCCTCAAGAAAAAGCAGGAAGAGCGAGACAAGTATCAGGCACAGTTCGAAAAGCTCAATGTATCTATCGCACAGAACGACACCGAAATCCAGAACGTCAAGCAGAACTTCCAGGACAACTATTCCCGCGACCTTATGGAATTTGAGGAGCGCATGTACAAGATCACGACACCTGTCCAGGTAATCCGTGAAAAACTTGCAGAGACAAAACAGAAGATCCAGGAGCTTGGTCAGGTCAACCTTATGGCTGTCGAACAGTTTGCGGAAGAAAAAGAACGCTACGAGCGTCAGCAGGCAAGCTACAACGACACAAAGAAGACCCTTGAAAACCTTGTCCGTGTCAGTGAAGAAATCAAGACAAAATCTTCTGAAATGTTCCTTGATACATACAACAAGATCAGAAAGAATTTCCACAACATGTTCCGCCGCCTCATGAACGGAGGAAAGGCTGAGCTCAAGCTTGTAGATCCTACAAATGTACTTACATCAGGTATCGATATCTACGCACAGCCGCCTGGAAAGAAGCTTTCCCACATCTCTCTGCTTTCAGGTGGTGAAAAGACAATGACTGCGGTCGCACTGCTCTTTGCGACATATCAGGTTCGCCCTTCTCCATTCTGTCTCCTTGACGAGATTGATGCAGCCCTTGATGACAAGAACGTTTCCTCATTTGTAAGCACTTTGCGTGCTTTTGGAAACATAAGCCAGTATATTGTAATCACGCATAACAGAAAGACAGTTATGGGTGCTTCCACATTGCTCGGTGTTACGATGGAAGAATCGGGAATCACAAAGATTCTTCAGGTTCGTCTTGACGAAGATACCCTCAACGGAAACATCACCTTTGACAGTCAGGAAGATTTCGTGGAAGAAGACGTTCCTCCAGAGGAAGGCATCGTAATTCCACCTCGTCCTCCACGTCGTGAGCATAATCCAGACGGATCCCTGAAGATCGTCCAGAAACAGGAAGAACCAGAAGAACCAAAGGAAGACTCGAAGTCTGAACCAGTGACTGAAGCTCCAGCAGAAAACAAGGAACCTGAAGTCACCGCAGAGGCACAGGAATCAGAGGTCAAGGGAGACCAGCAGTAAAAAATGCAGGCTTTGGACAACATAAAGGAAAGAGTACAGAATTTTCTTCAAGAGAACACTAAACTTACAGTTGCAGTGAGCGCCATACTCGTTTCCTTTGCTGTCCTTGCATTCATTGTCGGTGCAATTTCCGAGCCTAAAAAAAAGAAACCTGAAAAGAATTTTTTCCCAGACTCTATTCCGTATTCCGCTGTGGAAGAATTCTTTGAACCCCAAAAAGAGAACCTTACGGAAGACTACTATTTTACAAGGGAACAGAAATCCCAGTGGTCCGATGAAGAATTCGATAGATGGTTTACAGTGCCAGACAACAGCACTGTCGAGGAACTAGGAAAAGCAAACGAAAAAGTTGCTGACGAAATACTGGGAGCCGCTCCATGAAAAAAAGTCATGATTCAAAAATATTAAAGCTGACATCAGCAATAGCATTGTCACTCTTCTTGTTCTCCTGCGGTTCGACATCAAAGGCGGAAGGAATTCCACCTGTAGAAGAAACCGTTGAAGAGACTTCTGGACAGGAAGAATCTGAAAATCTTCAGGAAATGGAAGAAGAACAGGAAACGGCAGAAACCGTAGAGGAACCAGTCTACGAGCCTGTCTATGAACCTGTTGAGGATATACCTGGATTTTACGAAAGCGATCCTAAGCCCGTATTCCTTGAACCTATGGGCGAAACATCAAAAACTGAACCTGAGCTGACCGACAAAGAACAAGAAAAAACAGAATCTCAGGACACAGAAGATACAGAAATCGGCATTACAGATGGAACCGAAGGAAATCCTAAAGCCGCAGAGGATATTTCCATACCAGAAACGAAGAAAGAAACAAACGGTGATACTCTAGTTGCCGCAGCTGATGGCAATATGGAAGCCGAGAAAGTGGTCTCAGTACCTGTACAGATTCCATCTGATAACACACAGGAAGAAGAAGACTCTGTTGAAGTTGCAGGCATTTCGGCAGTAGAAGAAGTTGAATCATCGGAACTGCTTTCCATGACAAATGAACAGGAAGAGGAAAAGGAAAAGCCTGTTGAGGACAAGATCGTCATTGTACCTTCCCGCTCCGTAGAAATGAAGAACAGCCAGTATCTCGACATCGTATACCCTGGAACAGGATGGATCTATCTTGGTGAAGAAGACGGAAAAACTTCCATGAGATACTTTGGCCGCAAGATCGGTGAAAGAAATACGGTATTCAGTCTTCGCTCAAGGGAAGAAGGAAATACAATCCTCCACTTCTATAAGAACGACCAGTTGACAGGAAAATTCATAGACGACTATCTTCAGGTTGAAATCAAGGGTACGAACAAATCTCCAGAGCACGCTGTCGCTCCAGCCTATGCAGAGATGGTTCCACCTAAGCCTGAGAAAAAAATCCTTACACAACCTAAAGTAAATGCACAGGAAGAACAGGATGAAATTCCTGCCGCTCAGGTTTCAAAAGCACAGGCTCCTTCACCTACAGCTACTCCAAAGAAGATCTCAAATACACCAGCACCAAAGGCAGCCTCACAAAAATCTGAACCAAAGAAAACAACCGTTCCTTTGACGGCAGATCCTTCGGAAGACAATGGATCCAAGACTGTGATCCAGAAAACAATGTCAGATGCTGAACGCAAGTCAGCACCTAAGTCAGAGAATTCAGTCTCAGAACCAGAAGCACAGGAAAAGACAGTTCCAACAGTTTCTAAATCGTCAATTCAGAATACAGAAAACATGGCTGCAGATGAAATCCTTGAGAAAGCAAAGGAAAGCTTCAAGAACAAGAAATATGAAGATACACTCGCCTACCTTGATGACTTCTTTGCAAAGGCAACCACCAAAATTGATGAAGGACTTATCCTCCAGGGACAGACTTTTGAGACAAATTCCTCAGTAAGAAACATCAAGAGCGCATTGGATACCTATGAGACCATTGTCCGCCGCTACCCACAGAGCATACATTGGGCAAAGGCAAATGAAAGGATCACTTATCTCAGAAAATTTTATTTTAACATCAGATAAAGGATAGACCTATGAAAAAAATATTGTTGATAGCAATTGCAGTCCTCTCACTTTCTTCCTGCATGATAAAGACAGAAAAAAAAGCAAGGAACATCACAGTAACAGGAACTGGATCCATTGCAGTAGAAAACAAGGAAGCAACTCTTGCGCTCTCTGTGATTACCCGCAACGAAGATGTCATCAAAGCTTCGGAAGAAAATGCAGAAAAAATGACTGCGGTCATGAAAGCGATAACAGAAGCAGGCGTCAGCTCCGACTCAATGAATACTTCAGACTATTCCATCAGACAGGAAGAAGTAGACAGGCAGTTTTCAAAGAAAGCTTCCATACAGTATGTCGTTTCAAACAGGCTTCACATCAACATAAAGGATATTGCAAGAACAGGAGTGATCATTGATGCAGCCATAAAGGCAGGAGCAAACCAGATGGACTCATTAAGCTACACTACTGGAGACACTAAAGAAGCCGAAAAGCAGGCAAGAATCCTTGCTATCCGTGATGCAGACCAGAAGGCAAACATTCTTGTTGCGACAAGCGGTCTTACCCTTGGACAGGTGGTAAACATTGCTGAACGCGAAGACGGTTATTACCCAGTCAGACCCACGGCATTGCTCAAGGGAAACGGTTTTAACACTCCAATTTCCGCAGGAACGACTTTAGTTCAAGTTGCCATCGATGTGACATACGAGCTCCAATAGCCAAGAAAAACCATAATTGCAAATAAACACAAATTTATATATATTATCACCCACGAGGATTTATTATGTTAGACTACAGATTTATTAAAGAAAACCTTGAAGCAGTAAAGAAGAACATCATCGACCGCAACATGGATCCTGCAAAGGCAGACGCTGACCTTGTTGTAAAGCTCTTTGACGAACGCACAGCTCTTACAACATCACTCCAGGAACTCCAGAAGAAGCGTAATGAAAACGCAGCTTCAATGAAGCAGAAGCTTGACCCAGAAACACGCCAGAAATATATCGACGAAGGAAAAGCCCTCAAGGAACAGATTGCAGCAGAAGAAGCAAAGCTCAATGAAGTAGAAGCTGCCCTTGACGATGCAGGTCGCCAGATTCCTAACATGGCACACCCAGAGACACCTATCGGAAAACTCGATACAGAAAACCTTGAAGTAAAGAAAGTCGGAACAATCCGCAAATTTGATTTCAAGGCAAAGAGCCATGTAGAAATCATGGAAGCATTGGACCTCATCGACTTTGAACGTGCAACAAAGGTTTCGGGACCAAAGTTCTACTACCTCAAGAACGAAGCTGTATTCCTTGAACAGGCACTCATCATGTACGCAATGAACATCCTCCGCAAGCACGGATTCACTACTTTCATCACACCTGATGTTGCAAAGGAAGAAGTCCTCAAGGGAATCGGATTCAACCCACGCGGAAACGAATCAAACGTTTACGCAATTGAAGAAGAAGGTACATGTCTCGTAGCAACAGCAGAAATCACCCTTGGTGGATACCACTCAGGTGAAATCCTCGACAAGTCTAAGCTCCCATTGATGTACTGCGGTCTTTCACACTGTTTCCGCCGCGAAGCAGGTGCCGCAGGACAGTTCTCAAAGGGACTTTACCGCGTTCACCAGTTTGATAAAGTTGAAATGTTCGTTTACTCAACACCAGAACAGTCGGATGAGCTTCACGAAAAGCTCCGCCAGATTGAAGAAGAAATCTTTACAGCCCTTGGAATTCCATCCCATGTAGTTGATACATGTACAGGTGACCTTGGTGCTCCAGCATACCGCAAGTGGGACCTTGAAGCATGGATGCCTGGACGTGCAGACGAAGCACATCCAGATGGAGACTACGGTGAAGTTACATCAACTTCTAACTGTACTGACTTCCAGGCACGCCGCCTTAACGTCAAATACCGCGATGACGACGGAAAGAACAAATATGTACACATGCTCAACGGTACAGCCATCGCAGTAGGACGCGCTATGCTTGCACTTATCGAAAACTATCAGAATGAAGACGGTTCGGTAACTATCCCTGAAGTGCTCGTTCCATTCTGTGGATTTGATAAGATTGGACCAAAGGCAAACGTTGTTTCCCCTGTAATCATTTCTAAGAAATAATTACATCCTTCAACAACTCAGGAGAGCCCTTATGGATAACGGCAAGAACTATACAAAAGGAATTTTCTACATCTTTTGCTTTGTTGCTTTCATAATGGCTCTCGCTGTTTTAAAGGTTACGGCAACCTTCATACTTCCACTTACGATTTCCATCCTGTTTTCCTTTATTTTCTACCCTTTTGTAAAAAGGCTGACAAAGTTCCGCATTCCATGGATTCTGTCGGTACTCATAGTAATTGGTGTAACAGGATTCCTTTTTTCAATTATCGCAAACATCCTTGTCACAAGCTGCAAATCAATTGTCGCCGCCTACCCAAGATACGAAGCTAGATTTACTACAGTCTATTCGACCATAGCCGAAACCTTCAATCTTCCATTTGATGAAAATTCCTCACTCTTTGCAAACCTTTGGAATTCACTTGGTGTGCGTACCTTCGTCCAGAATTCAGCAATAAGCTTGAGCAACTTCCTTCTTTCTGGTGCAAAGGTCATATTCCTTGTTTCACTTTTCATTCTTTTCTTCATGATGGAAATGAGGGAGATGAAGACAAAAATCAAGACAGCTTTTCCTGAGGAGAAACTGAACCGCAAGATCATCTACATTACGATAAAAACAATTTCAGATGTCACAAGGTTCATATCGATTAAATTCTATATTTCCTTGCTGACAGGATTCCTTGTGGGAATAGTCTGTTTTTCCGTTGGTCTTGACTTTCCAATCGTCTGGGGATTCCTTGCTTTCGTACTCAACTTCATTCCTAACTTCGGCTCTGCAATTTCATTTGTCATGACAACAGCCTTTTCCATCATTCAGTTCTATCCGGTTGGATACAAGATTGCGATTGTAGGTCTTTCAATCCTTATCATCAATTCAGTTCTTGGCAGCATCCTTGAACCTAAGTGGGAAGGAAACGATCTTGGAATTTCACCATTCCTCATTCTTGTAAGCTTGACGCTTTGGGGCTA
The DNA here is from genome assembly GCF_045641405.1 of Treponema sp. Lineage (GTDB taxonomy): Bacteria > Spirochaetota > Spirochaetia > Treponematales > Treponemataceae > Treponema_D. The sequence goes on along the minus strand of NZ_JAZUGX010000015.1, from coordinate 3,597 downwards.
TGTATGGGGATTTGCGGGAATGATTCTTTCAGTCCCAATATTGGTCATCATCAAAATCATCTGCGAGAACATCGACATGCTTAAACCAGTCGCCGCTCTGATCGGCAATACAAAGAGATCCAAATCCGACAAAAAAGAAAAGGACCAGAACTGATTCTGATCCTTAAAAATCATTCAATGACTTGAAATGATTTTTCGCAGACGCAAGCATCGCGATGAGCTTTTCTTTGTGACAAATCAGTCGGCTCCGTACTTTTTTCCTGTGATTCGTTCATAAAGGAACCTGTAGTCTTCTTCCTTAAGGTGCTCATACTTAAGGGAAATGCATTTTAGGTCTGGAGAATTATCATTCCTGTAAATACATTCAACGGAACATTCTATTGAAACATTTCTTTTAAGAAGCCTGTTCTTTGCAAGAACAAAAAGCAGATTAAGGTTATAGTCCGTTCCTTCCGCCAGATTTTCGGTTCCCTTACCACCTGCAAGAACAACCCTTTTGTCATCAACAAAAATCATGTTGAAAGGCATTGCCCTTCCTTCCACCGATTCAGTCTGCAGAACATTCTTTTCAGTCAGATAGCGTGCAACGGCTAGAAGATGAAGTCCATTTCCGATTGGAGCCCCTTCCCCAGATTTTGCATCCGCAACAAATTTTTCAAGGAGGGATTTTGCCTCATGCTGATTTGCTTCAGGAATGTCCGCCCATTTTGGAGAAACGAAAATCTCATAATCATCAAGCGGAATGCAGTCTATGTTAACAGTAGATTTTCCAGTCGTAAAAGAAACGGTTCCCGTAAAGTCATATTCATTCTTGGCAACAGGATCGGGAATTCTTTTTATGGAAGACGGAACAACAATGGCAAGTCCCTGGGAAAATTCCTTCATCTCCGTAATGAAATAGAGACCAAGATGGTTGAAATAGAACTGAACGCGGACCTGTTTTCCAAGGAAAGGCTGAACTGTGCGCGCTGGATTTTTCAACAGAATTATGCCCTGCTTAAGGACATCTATCTGGCTTGAAGGAATGGCGACTGGGAAAACAGCACTGGCTGGAACCCTACGTTCTTTCTGTGGAACATCTGTCTTGGAATCTACAAGAGAAGCATCCATCTGTTCTGGTTTTTCTTCCAAGGTCACAGTAAGAGGAACATTATCATCCCTCAGGTACTGCAAAACAAGCTCTCTTTCAATGCGCGTAAGTTCTTTTTCTTCCTGCATATTATTCTCCTGCCTGGCTTACAAGGTCGATAGAAATGATCTTGTATCCTGAATCAGAATTCCTTATGAATATAATGGCATCAGCATGGGCTCTGTCATAATTTTTTTTCTCATTGCTTTCTTCAGCAAAGAACAACCTTACAGGACACTGATAATATCCGTCGCCGCTGAAAGGTTCCCCTATTGCATGCCAGGAAAGTTTCATATCCCCAAAAAGCCTCTGAAAATCATACTTGAACATTACAAGTGTATAGATGGTTGAGGGCTCAAAGAAATTTTCGACTCCTTCACCTTTTTCAAACGCAGAGAGAAAACCGTCAACGAAGGAAAAGCCTGATTCTGGAAATCTTGAAGTATCAAGGCTGAAGGCACCAGATATACCTGGATAAACCCTTTCGTCCTTCTGGAATGCCTCGGAAACTGGAAAAAGTTCTGGAGAAGGAGAAAGTCTGTTTGAAATTCCCTTTACATTTGAAAGATCTTCGGAAAGAATTCTTGCCTCGATGGAATCAGTCCATTTCGTGGAAGAATCAATCATGGAAGCTGTTGATTTCAGCGTGGAAGCATCAGAATTGCCACCGTTCTCATGAGAAACGCAAGAAGCCAAGAGAATAGAGCAAATGAAAGATACCGACACTACCTTCAAATCCATGGAAATATTCTACAATAAATTTCATCATATTTAAAGAAATAAAAATTCAGTTGTTAAACCCTATAAAGAATATTATAATTCTATTGATTATTTATTTTACGGAGTTACTATGGCAGCAAAAATGAACATTCACAACATTATGGAAGAATTTGTTACAGATCGCGTAAATTCACTTTATGACGACGTAAAAAAACAGAATTCTGTATGGTTGACATGTGACTGCGAAAATTGCCGTCTTGATACAATATGCTATGTCCTCAACAGAGTTACACCTCGATATGTTGTTGGAGGACGCGGGGTCACACACAACACCAACCTTCTTAAAGAAAACAAGCAGATTGAAATTGACATCGAGAAGCTTTGTGTAGAGGGAATGCGCCTTGTAAACACAGCAAAGCGTCCTTACCACCAGAACGGAACAAAAAGATCAGGTGTGACCATTGAAATCAGCACAGCGGAATTCAACTTTCCAACCTTCATGGGAAATGTCTTTGACGGAACAACATTTGAACCCTTGGCTGGAGCAAGCGTAAAGCTTACATTGGACGGCGAAACGGTGGAAATGATCGATCCAACATGGCAGAATCCATGCAACACATACGAAGCAACGAAAGGAAGCTATTCATTCTGGATGGCACCACACGAGGCTGTGTCAGAGGGCATGAACAAGAAATTCAATTTCACAGTTGAAGTTACCTGCCCAGGTTATGTTCCAGTGAACTACAGCTTTACAGTTCCACTTACAAGTGAAAAAATTGATTCCGTGGAGCTTAATTCAACCTACAGCGTAAAAATTCAGGATATTTTCCTTTTCAAGGAAGATGAAGAATAAAAACCGTCCCTATGGGATTTAAATTTTGGAGACTAAACATGAATACTAATTCAGCAATCAACTACAGACCAGCAGCGGAAGAAAAACAGAGGTTCATCACAAGAACATACATGTGGATGGGACTTGCACTTCTTATCAGTGCCGTTGCAGCTTTCTACACATCTACTTCTGAACAGCTCCTTACAATGCTCTTTTCAAACAAGGCGTTTGGATTCAAGGTTGTTGCCATCGTGGAACTCGCACTTGTTTTCATTCTTTCCATGACACTCAGAAGCATTTCTGTTTTCGGAGCTGCAGTGATGTTCATTGCTTATTCCCTCATCAACGGAATTACCCTGTCGTCGATTTTCCTTGTATTTGACATTGGTTCCATTGCATTCTGCTTCGGTGGAGCAGCCGCTATGTTCATCGTAATGAGCATTTATGGTAAGGTTACAAAGCAGGATCTTTCAAAGGCAGGTCACTATCTTTTGATGGCAGTCCTGGGCCTCATCGTAGTTTCCCTCATCAACTGGCTTCTTAAGTCACCAATGCTGGACAGGCTCATTTCAATGGTGACGGTAGTCGTATTTACAGGACTTACAGCCTATGATACCCAAAAGATCCTTCGAACAGCACAGCGGGCAAACGATTCCGATGCATACAAGAAGCTTGCGATCGTTGGAGCTCTTGAGCTTTACCTCGACTTCATCAACATTTTCCTTTCCCTCCTCCGTCTTTTTGGAAAGAGAAAATAGGCGAAAGTTTTTGTTTTACGCTATGTCCGTAGAAAGTGTTGCTGCGCCGATTGGACATGGCAACGTAGTTTCCTTGATGCCGCCTGTCGAAATCAAGCAATATCCACAAAATATGTGGTAGTTTCGAGAGCCTCAACCACCACATATCCTATAGCAAT